>CAIPLM010000084.1 GCA_903865895.1 uncultured Rhodospirillales bacterium
CCCACCACGGCCTGCATGAAGTCGTCCTGGTTCACCGCGCCGAACAGGGCGCGGCGGATCTCCGGGTTGTTGAACGGCGCGGTGAGGTGGTTGAGCCGCATGAAGCCGAGATATCCCGTCTTGTCATGCACTTGCAGCGCGAGCTTGGGGTTGCGCTTGATCAGCGGCCATAAATCCGATCCCGGCACCTCCCACCAATCGACCTCGCCGGCCTGAAGGGCGGCGGAGGCGGTGCTGGCGTCCGAAATGATGTGCCACTCCACCCGATCGAAGTGCACCACCTTCGGCCCGGCGGTGAAGGAGGGGGTGCCGTTGGCGCGCGGCACATAGGCCTCGTTGCGGGCATAAACCACCTTGGCCCCGGTGTTGCGCTCGGCGGCGACGAAGCGGAACGGGCCGGAACCCACCACTTCCTGGATCGGCTTGGTCGGGTCCCCGCCCGCCAGGCGCTCCGGCATCATGGCGCAGACGGAGGAGCCGACCTTGCCGATCGCCGCCGAGAGGAGCGGGAAGGGGCGCTTGAGGCGGATGCGGATGGTCTTGTCATCCGGCGCCGTCATCTCATCGGTCACCGCGGCGATGGTCTTGCCGTAGTTGTCACGCCCGGTCCAACGCTTGATGGAGGCGACGCAGTCCCGCGCCAGCACCGGCGTCCCGTCATGGAATTTGAGGCCGTCACGCAGCGTGAGCCTCCAGGTCTTGCCGTCATCCTCGACGACATGGCCTTCCAGCATCTGGGGCGTGACGTTGTTGTTGCTGTCGGTGCCCCAGAGCGTGTCGAACACCATCATCGCGTGGTTGCGGGTGATGTAGGCGGTGGTCCAGGAGGGATCGACCACGGTGAGGTCGGCGTGCGGAATGAACTTGAGGGTGCGGCTGCCCTGGGCGGCGGCGATGCGGGGGGCAGCAAGGGCAGCGGCGCCGGCGAGAGCGGAGCGGCGGGTGATGCGCATGGGGAGCCTCCGAAAGTCTGGCTTCAGGCTAGGGGCGCGCGGCGGCGGGCGTCAACGCCGTGCAGTGTGATACTGTGCGGGAAGATAGGGATGGAGCGCGTTATGCGGGATCTCGTGGGGAAAGCGGCCTTCATCACCGGTGGCGCGAGCGGCATCGGGCTGGCCATGGGCCGTGCCTTCGCCGCCGCGGGGATGCGGGTGATGCTCGGGGATATCGAGGCCGCGGCGCTGGAAGCGGCGGTCGTCGCGCTGCGTGCCGATGGGGCGGATGTGCGCGGCGTGCTGTGCGATGTGGAGTCCGCCGGGAGCATGGTGGAGGCAGCGCAAGCGGCGATCGCGGCCTTCGGGCGCGTACACATCGTCTGCAACAACGCGGGCGTCGCGGGTGGCAGCGGCATCACGGCGATTTCGACCGAGACCTGGCGCTGGGTGATCGATGTCAACCTGATGGGCGTGGTGCACGGCGTCGCCGCCTTCCTGCCGCATATGCGGGGGCATGGCGAGGGCGGGCACTTCGTCAACACGGCGTCGATGGCCGGGCTGAATAGCGGGCTCGGCTTCAGCCCCTATTCGGCGAGCAAATTCGCGGTGGTCAACATGTCCGAGGGGCTGGCGGCCGAGTTGGCGCCGCTTGGCATCGGGGTGAGCGTGCTGTGTCCCGGCTTCGTGCGCACGCGGATCTGGGACGCCCAGCGCAACCGGCCGGCGCGCTACGGGGCCGCGCAGCCGCCGAGCGCCGTTCTGGCCGGGCTGGCGGCGCAGGGGGCGGCCGGGCTGGATCCCGATGGTGTCGCCGCGCACGTCGTGGCGGCGGTGCGGGACGGGCGGCTCTACGTGTTCACCTATACCGGGCCCGACTGGCGCGCCGAGGTGCAAGAGCGGCTCGACGGTATACTGGCCGCGATGGACGCGGCGGACTCAGCGCTGGAGCGCGGCGATCACGAAATCCCGTAGCACGGTGCGGGGAACAACCCCCTGGTCCGGCCGATTGTAGTTGCCGCAGACCACCGCCAGCACGATGCGGGGGCGGGGGATGACGAAGAGGCGTTGGCCGCCATTGCCGAAGGCGCCGTACCAGGGCGAGCCGCCGGCGGAGGCGTTGTAGAGATACCACTGGAAGCCATAGTCGATTTCCGCGTCGATGGAGGTTTTGCGGGTGAGGGACTGGGTAAGCCACGCCGCCGGGACGATCTGCCTGCCCTCGGCGCGGCCGCCGTCGAGCACGCATTGGCCGATGCGGGTGAGGTCGGCCGGGCGCAGGCGCAGGCCGGAGGCGGCGGAGGCTTCGCCGTTGAAGGAGAGCACCCATTCGCTGTCGATGATGCCGAGCGGGGCGAACAGTGCTTGGCGGGCGAAGTCATGCAGCGTCATGCCGGTGCCGCGGGAGATTAAATGCCCGAGCAGCGCAGTGTTGCCGCCGCTGTAGGTCCAGCGCTGGCCCGGGGGCGAGACCACTTCTTGGGAGAGGATGTAGCGGTAGCGGTCGGCCGCCCGCTCCATGGCGATTTCGCTGTTATTGGGGTCGGAGTACGGCAGGTTCTCGTTCCAATCGAGACCGAGCGTCATCGTCAGCGCGTGGCCGACGGTCAGCGCCCGGCGGGCCGGGTCGGCGGCAAGGTCGGCGAGATAGGGGAAACTGTCGAGCAGCGCGGCCTCGGGCGGCGGGACTTTGCCAGCTTCGAGGGCGATGCCGTAGAGCAGGCCGACGATGGATTTGGAGACCGAGCGGAGGTCGTGCTTCGTCTCGGCATTGAACGTGACATTGCCGAGGGGGCGGCCCCAGGCTTCGTCGATGCCGGTGTAGTAGCGCTCCATCACCATGGCGCCGCGCCGGGCGAGGATGACGGCGTGCAGGCCGGGCAGCTTGCCGGCGGCGACCGCGGCGTCGAGCCGGGCGGGGAGGTCGGGCGCGAAGCCGGCGGTTTCGGGCGTGGCCTGCGCCCATCCGGTGGTCAGCATGGCGAGGGCTCCTGTGACGGCGGTGCGGCGGGGGATCATCATTTCACGGGGATCGCGATATCGATTTCGCCATGGCCGGTCCGCGGGTCGAACCGGGCGTCATAGCGTTCAAAATCGGGGGCGTCGGCGTGAACCAGGCCGGAGGCGGGCAAAGCGTGGTTCCAGATGGAATAGACGGTGGCGCGCAGGCCGGCGACGTGGCCGCGATGGGTGAACACGGCATAGCGGCGGGCGGGCAGTCGGATGCGGGCGAGGTCGGCCGGCAGGCGGTCGAAATCGGTGACCTCGACGCCGCAGATGTATTCGAAGCTCCCGGCGCCGTCGGCGTTGCAGGAGACGCCGTAGGTCGCCATGCCGGTCTGGCCGGGGATGTGGCCGAGCAGGGGGACCAGGCGCTGCCACTGCGTGGGGATACCGGTGTTGGTCTCCCAGCGATAGCGCTCGCCGATGCCGGCGATGAGCATCAGCGGCAGTTCGACGACACAAGGCGGGGCGACGGGGACGGTGAGGTTCTGGTCCATCGTGATCTTCTCCATGGCGGGCAGGCCGGCGAGGCTGGCACGGGCGCGCAGGGCTTCGGGGGTGAGGCCGAACTGGTCGCGGAAGGCGCGGGTGAAGGCTTCGTGCGAGCCGTACCCGGCGTCGAGCGCGACGGCGAGGATGTCGGGCGCGCCGGCGGCGAGGTGGCGGGCGGCCTCGGTGAGGCGGCGGCCGCGGGCGTAGCGGATCAGTGAGATGCCGGTGGCCGCCCCGAAGGCGCGGGAGAGATGGAAGCGCGACACCCCGCTGCGCGCGGCGATTTCGGCGAGCGCGACCTCGCGGTCGAGCGCCAGTTCGACGGCCCACAAGGCGATGGCGACGGGGGAGGGCGCGGCTGGTGGCATGGCCGGGTTATCGCCTGCTTC
This sequence comes from uncultured Rhodospirillales bacterium, assembly GCA_903865895.1. Taxonomy (GTDB): domain Bacteria; phylum Pseudomonadota; class Alphaproteobacteria; order Acetobacterales; family Acetobacteraceae; genus CAIYPH01. The sequence continues at coordinate 3,818 of CAIPLM010000084.1, forward strand.
GCCGTGGCGCGCTTGATTGGAATTGCGGGGGGCGGCGGCTAGGCCGGTTTGGCATTCAGTTGCGCGGTGACCAGGGCGGCGAGTTCGCCCACATTCTCCGCCGCCAATGTGGCCGCCACGTCCAACCGGATGCCGAAGGCGCGTTCAATGCGCATCAGCAGCACGCCATGGGCCAGGGAATCCCAGCCGTCGATATCCTCCGCGGTGGTGGCGCGGCCGATGATCGCGTGGGGCTGCTCGAGCGCGTCGCGGATCACTGCGGCGAGCCGCGCCATGACATCATCTTCCATCGTTGTCGCTCTCCTGGCGGTGTTGGATGCGCGTCACACTCGCCGCGCGGGCGATCTTGCCGCTGGTGGACTTCACCAGGAAGCCCCGAGGCAGCAGGATGACCTGGTGCGGCAAGAATCCGCACAGCCCGGCGACGGTGCGGCGCAGATCGGCGGTGGTTTCGCGCTCGGGGCGATCCCCATCGGTCTCGGCGGCGATCATCAGGCGCCCGGTACCTCCATCGCCCGCCAGTGGGGCATAGGCGAGCACACGGCCGGGTATCGCCCCGGGAATGTCGGCAAGGCCGGCCTCGATCTCGTGGGCCAGGAGTTTGCGGCCATTGACGGTCAGCACATCATCGCCGCGGCCGACCACGAAGAGTTCGCCATCCTCGATGAACCCGAGGTCGCCGGTATGCAGCCAACCGTCCCGCAGGCGGGCAGCGGTGGCTTCGGGTTGGCGGAAATAGCCGTCGAACAGACATGCACTGCGCACCAGAATTTCGCCTGGTTCGGGCCCGGCGATCCGCACTTCCACACCGGCGATCGGGGGGCCGCTGGACTGAAACTCGGCAAACCCCGGCCGGCAGCTGCCGCGCGGGGGCTGGCCTGGTGGCGATTGGGTAAGCGCGAAGACGGCCTCGGCCATGGCGTAACTCGCCTGCACGGCGCCTGGACGAAGCCCGCTGGTGGCGAAGCGAGCGATAAAGCGTTCCACCACCGGCATCCGGCATGGCTCGGAGCAGTTGACCAGCAGCCGCAGGCTCGCGAGATCCCATGTCTGATCCGGCGGGGCGGTGCGCAGGATATGGGCGAAGGCAAAGTTCGGCATCCAGCAAAGGCTGGCACGGTGGCGGGCAATGGCGTCGAGCAGCAGCGTCGGGCGGGAAACCCATTCCTGGGCGTCGAGGCTGACGATGGGCAGGCCGAGCACGCATGGCAGCAGGAAACCGGTGATCAGCCCCATGTCATGATAGAGCGGCAACCAACTCGCGACGCTGTCGCCGGCACCGGCACCGATCGCTGCGGCATAGTGATGGATCTGGCGCAGGACGGCACCGTGGGACAGCAGCACGCCCTTTTTCAATCCGGTTGTGCCGGAGCTGTGCTGCAGGAAGGCGCCGGCATCCGCTTCGGCGTCCGGCAGTGGCGGCAGGCCGTCGGCGCGTTCGCCTGACGCATCGACGTTGATCACCGCGCGGCCGGACGACGCCACGACGGGCAGGGTCTGATGCGAGGCGATGACGCAGGGCGGGTCGATGCGCGCCAGGAGGTGCGCGGTGGCGGTGGCGAAGAGGCCAGGATCCTGCCGTGTGGTCAGCGGCGGCAGCAGGCTCGGCAGCGCGCCGGCCAGGCTGCAGCCGATGAAGGCCGAATAAACGTCGCGCCGCGTCTCCAGCACGATCGGCACCACACCACCTGGCGGCACACCCGCCGCGCGCAGTTGCAGCGCGATATTGCCGGCTTCGGCGCAGATCTCGGCCACGGTGATGATCTGCGCCTCGCCGCCCCGCAGCAAATGGCAGAACACTGCATTCGGCGTCGTGCGGGCGCGGGTCAGCAGGGCGGCGAATACGTGCAAAGATGCCCTCCTGACGCTTTGGGCCGTCAGCATTGCCCAGCAGGCTTGACGTGGCAACGTTTGCGATTCTCTAACCGAGGCTATGCAACACCTGTTCGCCCAGTTCGAGAGCCTCGGTGCCAATTGCGAATTCGGCTTCGTGCAGCGTGCGGCTGGCATTGAACCGGCAGGACTCCTGCGTTGGTCGATGGTCACCTCGCCGCGCGCCCTGATCGCAGCGATCCAGACCGATTTCCCCGCTTTGTACGACTTCGAGAGCCTGGTGCCGTACAATGCCGGAATGGTTCTGGATCAGCGGCTTGGGATCGCGTTTCATTCGGCCTTGAACAGTGTCCGGGTCGGGGCGGGTTTCATGTTCCGCCAGTCCGAGCAGGACCGCCGGGATATCCACCGCTTCGAGGCGGGCAAGGTCATGCAGCAGCTTGGCCGTTTTCGCGCCGATCTCGCGTCGGGCGAGCGGATGTTTGTGTTCCATAAGTTCACGGACGCGCTCACCCCCCGAGAAATCGCACACCTCTTCTCCGTTCTGCGCCAGCGCGGTCCGGCGCGGCTTCTGGTCGTGTCGCTGGCCGATGACGCGCATCCGGCGGGATCGGTCATCGCGCATCTGCCCGGACTGCTGCACGGGTATATCGACCGCTTCGCCCCTGGCGACCGGGCGTATGACGTTTCATTCGACCTATGGACGCGCATCTGTCACACCGCGCTTGAAATGGCGCCGCCGGGCTCCTGACGGAAGCGTAATCCGGTGGACTATTGAAAGTCAGGCCGCGGCCCGGCAACCTCGGCGCACCATGAAATTCATCATCCAGCGTTTCCCCGCCGACGACGAGATCCGCATGACGGCCGATGGACGCTTCATCGATCCGCCGCCGACGCCGGTCGCCAGCACGATTTTCCGCTATGCCCTGCTGGTCGCCATCGCCAGCGCCGCGCTTGGTTTCGCGGCGCTGGCGATCTGGTTCACCCTGATGTTGATCCCGGTCGCGCTCGCCGCCGGGGTGGTGGCCTGGTTGGCCTGGCGCTGGCGCATGTGGAAAATGATGCGCGGCCATTAGGCCGTAGCGGTTGACGGGCCAATCTGCCGGCGCTTGACTTGCTCCCAGCAAATCAAGAACGCGCAGGAGAGACATATGCCCCAGGACAATTCCGCCTTATCGATCGGGCGATCGGCCAGCGAGGTTGATGTCGTCGTGGTCGGTGCCGGGTTTGCTGGCATGTATCTGCTGCATCGGCTGCGCAAGCTCGGGTTGACCGCGCGGGTGTTCGAGGCCGGCAGCGGCGTCGGCGGCACCTGGTACTGGAACCGCTACCCCGGCGCGCGCTGCGACGTGGAAAGCATGCAGTATTCCTACGCCTTCTCCGAGGAGTTGCAGCAGGAATGGCACTGGCCGGAACTCTTCTCCGCCCAGCCGGACATCCTCGCCTACGCCAACCACGTGGCTGACCGGTTCGACCTCAAGCGCGACATCACCTTCAACACCCGCGTGACCTCGGCGCATTGGAATGCCGGCGCCGCTACCTGGACGGTCGGCACCGATACCGGCGAGACGGTGACGGCGCGGCATGTGGTGATGGCCACTGGTTGCCTTTCCTCGTCCCGCATGCCGGACATCGAGGGGCGCGAGTCCTTCAAGGGGCGCACCTTCCACACCGGCCAATGGCCGCATGAGAAGGTGGATTTCAGCGGCCGCACCGTGGCGGTGATCGGCACCGGTTCGTCGGCCATCCAGTCCATCCCGGTGATCGCCGAGGAGGCCGGGCGGGTGATCGTGTTCCAGCGCACGCCGAACTTCTCCATCCCCTCGCGCAACGGGAAGATGACGCCGGAATACGAGCAGTCCTGGAAGCAGGACTATGCCAGGCGCCGCGCGGAGGCGAAGACCATGCGCTCCGGCGTGCTGTCGCCGCTCAACGACAAATCGGCGCTCGCCGATGACGCGGCGGCGCGGCGGGAAAACTACGAGGCGCGCTGGAAGCTCGGCGGCACCTATTTCATGCAAGCCTATAACGACCTCGCGCTCAACAAGGCGAGCAACGACACCGCGGTGGCGTTTGTCCACGAGAAAATCCGCGAGATCGTCAAGGACCCCAAGGTGGCCGAGAAGCTGCTGCCGACCAACCACCCCATCGGCACCAAGCGCATCTGCGTCGATACCAATTACTACGAGACCTATAACCGCGAAAACGTCAGCCTGATCGACATCCATGAGACGCCGATCCTGCGCATCACGCCTGAGGGCGTGCAGACCAGCGGCGAAACCTACGTGGTGGATGACATCGTGTTCGCCACCGGCTTCGATGCGATGACCGGCACGCTGCTGAAGATCGACATCATCGGGCGAGACGGCACCACGCTGCGCGACAAATGGCATGGCGGGCCGCGCACCTATCTCGGGCTGATGACCGAGGGCATCCCCAACATGTTCATGATCACCGGCCCGGGCAGCCCCTCGGTGCTCTCCAACATGATGGTCTCGATCGAGCAGCATGTGGACTGGATCGTGCAGTGCGTTGACTGGATGCGGGCCAATGGCAAGACCGCCATCGAAGCCGATCTGGCGGCGGAGAATGCCTGGGTGGAGCACGTCAACGAGGTAGCGTTCCGCACGCTCTACCCCCAGGCGAACTCCTGGTACATGGGCGCCAACGTGCCGGGCAAGCCGCAGGTGTTCATGCCCTATATAGGCGGTGTCGGCGCCTATCGAGTGAAATGCGACGAGGTGGCGGCGGCGGGCTATGCCGGATTCCATCTCTCGGGTGCGAAGGCGACCGCGGCGGCGGCCGAGTAACCGTCCAACGGGGCGCGTTGTCACGCAAGTTTCGCTTGGCACCGCGCCGTCGCGGCGGTTCGTGTTGCGCGGAATACTTTGGAGTCGATCCCATGCGCCGCCACGTCCTTTTCGCCATTGCCTTGCTCGCCGCCGGCCCCGCTTTTGCCGCCGGTCCGCCGCCCTACCTCACGGCGAAGCAGCTCGATCTTACGATCATGCTGCCGCCCGCGCCGCCCAAGGGCGGTGACATCGAGAAGGCCGAGATCGCCGCGGTGATCGCCGCCCAGAAGGCGGCGAGCCCGGAGCGCATCGCCCTTGCGGCGCATGACGCCGAGGAGGACGTGTTCACCATGTTCACATCGACGCTCGGCGCCAAGTTCGTCGCCGGCAATCTCCCGGTGGCCAGCGTGTTCTTTGCCCGGGTCGGCGATAGCGAGGATGAGACGGTCGATCCGGCGAAGAAGGTGTTCGCTCGCGTCCGCCCCTGGATGACCTCGACGGACGTGAAAGTGCTCGGCCCCTCGACCAAGAGCGGCTCCTGGCCCTCCGGCCACACCACGCGGGTAACCATGGAGGCGATCATCGTGGCCGCGATGCTACCGGAGCGCCGAGACGCGATCTGGGCGCGGGCGGCGGAATACGCCGAGAGCCGGGTGATCATCGGCATGCATTACCCGCTTGACCTTGAAGTCGGCCGCCGCGCCGGCACCGCCATGGCCGCGGTGATGTTCGCCGACCCGGCCTTCCGCGCCGATTTCGAGACGGCGAAGGCCGAGGTGCGCAAGGCGCTGGGGCTCTGACCTGACGCAACGCTGACGGGTGCGCCGCGCCGGGGGGACTGCTATCCTGGCGCATGCGCTCCCTCCGCTCCCGCCTGCTCGCCGTCTGGGTCGTCTCGCTGCTGGTGGCGGGCGTGGTCGGCGTGGTGCTGGTGGGGCTCTACCAGCAATCCGCGGGGGCGCAGGAGGAGCGGGCGCGCGATGCGGTGGCGGATGCCTGCACGGCGATCGTCGATCGCTTCACCTATTACGCCGCCGGTTGGGCCGGGCCGCTGCCGGAGGCGGGCAGTGCCGAGGCGGCCGCCTTCGGGCGTGATCTCGCCGCCGTGCTGGATGCCGCGCTGGGTGAGCGGCCGGGGATCGAGGGCGGTATCTGGCGCTCCGGTGGGACTGCGCCGCTGGCGGGGGGAGGCGGGGAGGGGCTGCGCGACAGTATCGCGGCACTGGCAGCACTTGCCGCCGACGAACACGTCGCTTCCGCCCGGCTGCTCGATGGCGGCGATTCGGTGTTGTTGACGGCCTGCCGAATTCCCGCACCGTCGGGGCTGGCCGCTTATGCGCTGGCCCGCATTCCCGAGACGCCCGGCCAGAACCGCCTGCTGTTCGGCGTCGGCGCGCTGCTGGCGCTGGTGCTGGCGATGACGGTGCTGCTCGGCTGGGCGGCGCTGTTCTGGTCGCGCCGGTTGGGCGCCATCGTCGATGCGTTGGGCGGGCGTGGACTGGCCGCCCTGCCGCGGCTGGCGCTCAGCGGCGAGCGCGATCTCGACCGCATCGTCACCGCGCTGAACGAGGCCTCCGGGCTGGCGGGTCGCATCGCCCAGGCCGAGCGCTTCGCCGCGCTGGGGCGGGTGGCGGCGGGGGTGGCGCATGAGGTGCGCAACCCCGTTGCCGCGATGCGGCTGCGCGCCGAGAACGCGCTGGCCGGTGACGATGCCCGCCGGCGTGTGGCGTTGGAGGCTATTCTCGGCCATGTCGCGCGGCTCGAACGGCTCACCGGCGAATTGCTGACGATGACGCAGAAGCGCGTGCCCGCCCCGGTGCCGACCGATCTGCGCACCCTGCTCACGGCCTGCGCAGCCGACCACGGCGCCGCCATCGATGTCTCGGCGCCGAGTGTGACGGTGTTACTGGACCCAGATCTGCTCCGCCGCGCGCTCGATGAGTTGCTGCGTAACGCCGTGCGCCATAGCCCGCCCGGCGGGCGGATCACGCTGGCGGGCGCGGTGGACGACGGCCGCGCCGTGATCACCGTGCGGGATGCCGGGCCGGGCGTGGAGCCGGCGCTGCGCGATACCCTGTTCGAACCCTTCGTCACCGGCCGGCCCGATGGCACCGGGCTTGGGCTCGCCATCGCGCGCGAGATGGTCGAGGCGATGGGCGGGCGGCTGGACCTGGAATCCTCCGCCGCCGGTGGCCATTTCCGCATCGAGGTGCCATGCCCACGATCCTGATCATCGATGACGACGCCGATTTGCGCGCGGGGCTGGCCGAGACGATCGGCGATCTCGGCCACCACGCCATCGAGGCGGAGAGCGGCGCCGCGGGGCTGGCAGCGCTGGCGACGCAGGCGGTGGATGCCGTGCTGCTCGATCTCCGCATGCCCGGGCTCGACGGGATCGAGGTGCTGCGCCGCATCCGCGCCCGCCCGGCGCCCCCGCCGGTGGTGGTGCTGACGGCGGTGCCGACCGCGGCCAATACCATCGAGGCGATGCGCCTCGGCGCCTTCGACCATCTCGCCAAGCCGATCGGGCGTGCTGCCCTCGTGGACCTCATCGGCCGCATGCTCGCCGCCGTGCCACCGCCCCCGCCAATTCGGGTGGAGGAAGAGGGCGAGATGGTCGGCAATTCCGAGCCGATGCGCGCGGTGCAGAAGGCGATCGGCATGCTCGCCGACGCCGATACCACCGTGCTGATCACCGGGGAGACCGGCACGGGGAAGGAGATGGTGGCGCGTGCGCTGCACCGCCACGGGCGGCGGGCGGCCAGGCCGTTCGTGGCTATCAACTGCGCGGCGATCCCGGCCGATCTGCTGGAGAGCCAGTTGTTCGGCCATGCCCGCGGCGCCTTCACGGGCGCGGTGGCGGAGCGCATCGGCTCCTTCCGCGAGGCCGATGGCGGCACGCTGTTCCTCGATGAGATCGGCGACATGGCGTTGGCATTGCAGGCGAAAATCCTGCGCGCGCTGCAGGAGCGGGTGATCACCCCCGTGGGCGGAAAGCCGGTCAGCGTCGATGTCCGCATCGTCGCCGCCACGCATCAGGACCTCGCGGCGCTTGTGCGCGAGGGGCGGTTCCGCGAGGATTTGTTCTGGCGGCTCGGCGTGGTGCCGATCCATCTCGCGCCCCTGCGTGAGCGGCTGGCCGATATCGTGCCGCTGGCCGAGCATGTGCTGGCCCGGCTCGGCGACCCGCCCCGCCGCCTCACCGCCGCCGCCTGCGCGCGGCTGCTCGGCCATCCCTGGCCCGGCAATGTGCGCGAGCTGCGCAATGCGATGGAGCGCGCGGCGGCGCTGGCCCGGCGATCGGTGATCGACGCCGATGACCTCGGCTTCCTCGCGCCGGCGGAAGCCGCCGTCGATGCCGACCTGCTGGCGGGCGATCTGCCCACCGCGGTCGCCCGGCTGGAGGGGGTGATGATCCGCCGCGCTTTGGCCGAGACCGGCGGCAACCGGGCCGAAGCGGCGCGGCGGCTCGGGATTCACCGCCAGCTGCTCTACGAGAAAATGAAGCGGCTGGGGCTGGAGACGTCCGAAATCCGGACATAGGGCGTCGCGAAGCCGGACGGATACTCGGTTTCGCCGAGATCGGAATGCCGTTAAATCAACACGTTAATCTCTGGCACGGCGGATGCGTATGAGGACGGTGCGGACCCCTTCTGTCCGAGTTTGACGGAGACCTGAGATGACCAACTTCAAGACCGCCCTGTCCGCTGGCTGCCTCCTGCTCGCCACCGCGGGCCTCGCCGGCGCCCAGACAGCCGCCACTCCGGCGGTGCCGACCCCGGCGCAAGCGGCGCAGACCGGGCCGACCTATGACCCGGCACAGCTTCCCTCGGCGAAGGGCGTCGTGGCGCAATATCTGCTCTCGCCGCGCGGCGAGATCGAAGGCCTGCTGCTCGCCGATGGCACGGAGGTGCACATCAACCCGATGCTCTCCACCGAGCTTGCCTTCAGCGTGAAGCCCGGCGACAGCGTCACCATCCGCGGCCTCAAGGCCAAGAACAGCCCGATGATTGCGGCCGCCGCCATCACCAATGATGCCTCGGGCGCCACGGTGGCCGGTCGGATGGGCCATGGCATGCATGAGCGTGGCGCCAATATCGAGGCCGAGGGCACCGTGAAGGCGGCGCTGCATGAGCCGCGCGGCGAGATCAACGGCGTGCTGCTCGATAACGGCACGGTGGTGCGTTTGCCGCCGTCGGAGGCGAAGAAGTTCGCCGCCCAGCTCGCCGTCGGTCAGCCGCTCTACGTGCGCGGCATGGGCGTCACCTCGCCGCTCGGTAAGGTCGTGCTGGCCCGGCAGATCGGCGCGGACCGCACCAAGCTCGCCGATGTCGCGATGCCCCGCATGCATGGGCCGGACGGCAAGATGCACGGCATGATGGGTGGCCACGGCCCGATGGGCGCCAAGCCGCCGTCGGACAACTGATCGGCGGGATCGCCGGCTGGGGTCAGCCCTGGCCGGCGATCAGCTTCTGGTAGAGCGCCACGTAATCCCGCGCCATGCGTTCCGCCGTCCAGCGCCCCTCGAAACGGGCGCGCACGGCGGCGCGGTCCAGTTCCGGCAGGCGCGCGCAGGCGGAAACCGCCTCATCGACGGTATCGACGATGAAGCCGGTATGGCCATCCTCGATCACCTCGGGCACCGAGCCCTTGCGGAACGCGATCACCGGGCAGCCGCAGGCCATCGCCTCGATCATCACCAGACCGAAGGGCTCCGGCCAGTCGATCGGGAAGAGCAGGGCCTTGGCGTCGGAGAGGAAGGCCGGCTTCTGGCTGTCGTCGATTTCGCCGATGAACTCCACCGCGTCGCCTTCCAGCAGCGGGGCGATCACCTCGGCGTAGTAGGGCGCGTCCTCCTCGCCCACCTTGGCCGCCACCACCAGTTTCACCCCCGCCGCCGAGGCGATGCGGATCGCCGCCTCGATGCCCTTTTCCGGGGAGATGCGGCCGAGGAAGGCGAAGTAGTCCTGCCCGTCAGCCACCGGGCGCAGCAGATCGCGCGGCATGCCGTGCAGAATGGTCGCGGCGTAGTTGAGATGCGGCATCGGGGCGCGCTGGCGGTCGGAGATCGAGACCAGCGGGACCTCGGGGAACAGGTCATAGATCTGCGGAATCCAGCCCTGATCCAGCCGCCCGTGCAGGGTGGTGAGGAACGGCGTGCTTTGCCGGGTGAAGACGGAGAAGGGGTGGAAATCGATGTGGAAATGCAGCACGTCGAACTGGTCGGCCTGGCGGCGCACCAGTTCGATCATGCGGGCATAGGGGGCGTTGTTGTATTCGAAATTGCGCGCGAAGCGCTCGCCCTGGGCGCGCATCGGCACCAGCTTGGCCGAGGTGCGGCTGTCGCCGGTGGCGAACAGGGTGACGTCGTGGCCCATGCCGACCAGTTCCTCGGTCAGCCAATGGACCACGCGCTCAGTGCCGCCGTAGCGGAGCGGGGGCACGGATTCGAACAGCGGGGCGATTTGGGCGATGCGCATGGATGCTGGCTACGCCTGAGTTATGGCGGCGGTCAACGTTGCGCCACCAGGGCCAGCACGCGCCGCACCGCCTCGGCCCGTGCCGCGTCGTTGCCGCCGGCATGAACGGTGTGGTCGGCGTTCTGGCTGGTGGGGATGTTCTGCATCACCCGAATTGGCACCGGGGCGTCGAAATCATGATAGGCGCCGGGGAAGCCGGTGAGGCTGACGCCGGGCGCGCGGGAGGCCAACTCCCGGCAGGGGGCAATCGGCGTCCAGTCATCCGCCTCGCCATGGAGGATGGCGAGCGGCGCGGCGGGCGCCCAGGTTGAACTCGCCGCGAAGCCGCGGCAGCCCGGGTAGAAGGCGATGAAGCGGCGGATCAGCCCGGAAGGCAAATCCGCCCGCCCGGCGCTCGCGGTGGCCAGCACCGTCGAGCCGCCATCGGACCAGCCGAGCATCACCACGCCCGCCTTCGCACTCGGCTCGGTCGCGGCGAGATACTGCGCGGCGGCGATGGCATCCTTCCGGCGCAGGCCGGAGGCGGTGGCCACCCGCTTGGTCTCCCGGCACTGCGAGCCGAGGCCGCGCGAGGCGAAGCTGTTGGGGAACAGCACGACATGGCCCGCATCGGTGAGGATCTTGCGCCACATCGCATCGCGGGACGGGAAGGGGCCGCCGCAACCATGCAGCGCCACCACCGCCGGGCCGCGCGGCTCACCTTCGGGCCGGAACAGCTCGGCCTGAATTGTGATGCCCTGCGGCCCCGGGAAGCTCACCGGCTCCGCCCGCGCCGCACCCGCCGTCAGCAGCACCAAGATCATCAGCACATTACGCATGTTTGACCCACGTCATTCCCGCCCCACCAAGATTGCGCCATGATGATGGACGATACCACGCCCTCCCCCCGCAGACAGGCAAGCCGTGACCGTCTCCATGACCCGCTTCCAGGCCCGTCCGCTGGCCTTCCTGTTCCACTACGTGAACCGCCATCGGCTCGGCCATGTCATCATCCTCACCGCCGTGGTGCAGGCGGTGGTATGCTCGGTGCTGACCCAGTACGGGCTGAAGGCGCTGATCGACGTGGTCTCGCGCGGCCGCGAGGCGCCTGGCGTGATCGAGGCCTCCTGGCGCGCTTTCGCGGTGCTGTGCGGACTGATCGCGGCGGATAATTTCCTCTGGCGCATCGCCGGCTTCACCGTGGCCCGGGTGTTCGTGCGCGTCACCGGCGATGTGCGGGCGGATTTGTTCCTCCACCTCACCGGCCATTCGCCGAGCTACTTCTCCGAACGCCTGCCCGGCACCATGGCCAGCCGCATCACCGCCACCTCCAACGCGATTTTCCAGACCGAAAGCACCGGCACCTGGAACGTCATTCCCCCCTGCCTCGCCGTCGTGCTGGCGATCGTGCTGATCGCCTCGGTGAACCCGCTGATGGCCGCCGCCCTGGCCGGGGTGAGCGCCATTATGGCCGGCATCGTGTTCTGGCTCGCCGAACGCGGCACCCCGATCCATCGCAATTTCGCCACCCATGCCGCGGGCGTCGATGGCGAAATGGTCGATATCATCTCCAACATGCACGTGGTCCGCGCCTTCGGCGCCACTTTCCGCGAGCACACCCGCCTCAACGGGCGGATCGACGGCGAGATGGCCGCCCGGCGCAAGAGCCTGTTCTACCTTGAAAAACTCCGCCTGCTCCACGCGGTGATGACGGCGCTGATCACCGCCGGGCTGCTCGCCTGGGGCGTCATCATGTGGCAGCGCGGCGAGGCCTCGGCTGGCGACATGGTGCTGATCTGCTCGCTCGGCTTCACCATCCTGCACGGCACGCGGGACCTCGCCGTCTCGCTGGTCGATCTCACCCAGCAGGTCGCGCGGCTGGAGGAGGCGATCACTTCGCTGCTGACGCCGCATGAACTGCCCGATGCCGCCAACGCGCTCACCCTGCCGCATGGCCCGGGCCGCGTCACCTTCGAGCATGTCCGCTTCGGCTATCCCGGCCGCGAGCCAGTGCTGAACGACTTCTCGCTGATCATCGAGCCCGGCCAGCGCGTCGGCTTGGTGGGCGCGTCCGGCGCCGGAAAATCCACCATCATCGCCCTGCTGCAACGCTTCTATGACGTGCAGAAGGGCGCCGTGCGGATCGATGGCGAGGACATCACCGAGATCACCCAGGAAAGCCTGCGCGCCATGCTGGCGATCGTGCCGCAGGATATCTCGCTGTTTCACCGCACCATCCTGGAGAACCTGCGCTACGCCCGCCCCGACGCCATCGAGGCCGACGTGCTGGCCGCCGCCACCACCGCGCGCTGCCGCGAGTTCATCGAGGCGCTGCCGGAAGGGTTCGACACCATGGTGGGCGATCGCGGCGTGAAGCTCTCGGGCGGCCAGCGCCAGCGCCTCGCCATCGCCCGCGCCCTGTTGAAGGACGCGCCGATCCTGCTGCTCGACGAAGCCACCTCGGCGCTCGACAGCGAATCCGAGCAGGCGATCCAGCAGGCGCTCGATATCCTCATGCGCGGCCGCACCACAATCGCTATCGCCCATCGGCTGTCCACGCTGAAGAACTTCGACCGCATCGTGGTGATGGACCACGGCCAGGTGATCGACGACGGGCCGCCCGACGTGCTGTCCAATCGGCCAGGCCCTTATCGCGACCTGCTGATGAAGCAGATGATGTCGACGGACGGCACCTGATCGAGGCTGCTTGCCAAACCGTTCCCGGCGCGCCTAGGATTTCGGCAATCAACGATCGTGCCGTGGCGGCATGGCTCGCTTTGCCTCCCTGAGCACGGCAAATGCCGGGAGGATAACGATGGCCGCAAACGGTCACGCCGACGCCGCAGCAGATGCCCGCAATGATGCCGGGGCCTATCTCATTTCGGGCCGCATCGACCGGCTGCCCCTTACCCGGGTGCATTGGGAACTCGCGATCCTGGTGGAGATCACCTGGGGTTTCATCATCGTCGATACCGACGGGATCGGGGCGCGGCTCTACCCCTTCGTCTGGCGGCCACTGGGCCTGATCAGCAACACGCAATATGCGGTGATCCAGGCCCTCCAGGTCGGCCTCGGCGTGCTGCTCGGCACCTATTTGATGAGTTTCGTCGCCGACAAATACGGGAGGCGGCCGGCGATCCTGCTCTCCACCGCACTCGCCGGCATCTGCCTGTGCCCCTTCGCCTTCGTCACCGATTTCGTCCCCCTCGTGCTGTTCTCCGTGCTCAGCACGCTCGGCGTCGGCGGCATCGTCGCCACCCATGCAGTGTATCTCTCGGAGATGACGTCGCATTCCGTGCGCAACAAAACGATGCTGACCTCCCAGGCCAGCACCGCGATCGTCGGCGTGTTCATCGCACTCGCCGCCAGCAAGATGATGCCGAAGGAGTTCGGCTTGTGGCGGGAGTTCGTCTGGCTCGGCGTGGTGATCCAGGTGTTCATCCTGCTGCCGCTGCTCTATTTCCGCCTGCCCGAATCTCCCCGCTGGCTTGAGGCGCACGGCCGGCATGACGAGGCGGACAGCGTGCTGCGCAAGCTCGAGCGCCGCATCGCCGCCATCACCGGCCCCCTCCCGCCAGCCGACCCCACGCCGCGCGTCGTCGGCCGCGCGGCCAAGGGGCAGCTGCTCGAAATCATCACCAACCCCGAATACCGCGGCCGCAGCATCCTGATCCTGGTGTGCTGGCTGCTGGCCTATCCCGGCATCGTCTACGGCCCCGGCGCCTTCCTGCTGGTTTACATGGTGGACCATGGCTGGGAGGGCGAGCACGTCTTCCAGCTTTCGATGTTTGCCTCGATGGTCACCTTCTGCGCCTTCATGTTCAACGCATGGCTGGGTGAGCGGGTGGAGCGGAAAGACGTGCTGTTCGTCGCCGCCGTGCTGTTCTCGGTGGCCTGGGCGATCATGTGGATTTCGCCGACGGTGCCGGGCTTCATCATCGGCGTGTGCATGTATCGCATCGGCACCTCGCTGTTCCTCTTCAACCTCTACAATTACACTGCGATCGCCTTCCCCACCCGCATCCGCTCCGTCGCCTTCGCCTGGACCGACGGGCTCGGCCATCTCGGTGCCTGGGCCGGCGTCACCTCGCTCGGGCCGCTCTACGGCATCGGGCCGAACCATCTCGGCTGGATCGCCTTCATCGTCATCCCCGGGGCCCTGCTGCCGGGCATCCTGATCAAGCTGTTTGGCATCAAGCAGTCCCAACGTGTGCTGGAGGAGGTCGCGAAGTAGGGACCTTGCGCTGGCGGCGGCTTCAAGAGACGCTGGAGCCACTGCTAGGGGGATAGGTCGATGGGTGAGCGGTTTTCGGAGATCTACGAGAAAAATGACTGGGGCTATGGCTCCGGCGTCGGCTCGCTTCCGCTCAATAACGTCGAATACATCCGCCTCCTGAAAGCCTTCATTCAGGCCAACGCGATTACATCTGTTGTCGATTTCGGCTGCGGCGACTGGCAGTTCTCGCGATTTATTGAGTGGGGCGCCGCCACCTATACAGGATTTGACGTCGTCGAACCCCTTATCGCGCGCAACCGCAAGCTGTTCGCGAATGAGCGGGTGACCTTCGAGCTGTTCCGTGGGGTTGACGACATTCCACCGGTTGACCTTATCCTGTGCAAGGACGTCCTTCAGCATCTGACGAACGGCCAGATCAGCACCTACCTCGCGGCATTCAAGCGTCAAGCGCGCTTCTTGCTGATCACGAATGACGACTGGCCCGCGGAGGCGATGACCAACACCGATATCGCGGAAGGCGAATGGCGGCCGCTGCGGCTCGAGCGCGCCCCCTTCGGCGAGATCGCGCCGGTCATTTTCTCCTGGATGGTGGAGTGGGGCGGCTGGAAGCCCACGCGCAAGTCCACCTGCCTGATCATCGGTGACCGCGCCAGGTAACCACGGCGGCCGGCCCTCTTGCAAAATGGCCTGACCTGAATGACCCTCGCCCCCCCAAGCGAGGAAACGCGAACCATGGCCAAAAACTCCGACGACAAACTCTTCGCCGAACTGCGCAAGATCGATACGCCCACCATCACCAACGTGGTCGCCACCTACCCGAAGAACCCGCTCTGCCTCGGGCTCTACAATCCCTGGACCGAGAACTGGTACACCGACACCTCGATCCGCTGCATCTACCCCGAGAAGGGCGCGATCATCGGCTATGCCGTCACCTGCGTATTCGGCCTGCCCGACCCCAACTACGCCGGCCGGCTCTCCTTCATGGACGTGGTGGACGCCATGGATGCGATGAAGAAGCCGACCATCCTCGTCATCCAGCAGAAATGGCCCGCCGAGCTGATGTCCAAGGCCGGGCTCGCCGGTGAGATCATGGTCAGCTCGATGATGGCGGTCGGCTGCAAGGGCCTGCTCTCCAACGGCCCGTCGCGTGACGTCGATGCCATCCGCCGGCTCGATTTCCAGATGCTGCTCGGCGGCGTCACCGCCGGCCATGGCGAAATGGCGGTGCAGTCGGTCAACGTGCCGGTCTCCGTCGGCGGCATGGATGTCGCCCCCGGTGAGCTCATCCACATGGACGAGAACGGCGCGGTGAAGTTCCCAGCCGATAAGGCCGGCGCCGTGCTCGCCAACGCCCAGGCGATGCTGGCCGATGAGGCCGAGAAGATCGCCGCCCTCCGCGCCGCGAAAACCGCAGCCGAAGTCCGCGCCGCCATGGCCGGTCAGGGCTACGGCGCCGCGGTGAAGAAGAAGAAGTAACGCGTCCCGGCGGGGGGCGATCAGCCGATCCCCTCCGCCAGCACGGCGCGGATCGCGTCATCCATGATGGCGAGGCCGCGGTCGATTTCCTCCTCCGTCGTGGTCAGCGGCGGCGCCACCCGCCACACCGCCGACAATCCCCCGGCGCTCGACGAACCTGAAATATTCATCGACAACCCGAGGTCCATCGCCTTCAACGTGATCGCCCGCCCGGTCGCCGCATCCGGCGTGCGGCTGTGTCGGTCCTTGACGATCTCGACGCCGAGCAGCAGCCCCATGCCGCGCACATCGCCGATGATCTCGTAGCGCTGCTGCAAGGTCTCAAGCCCCGCCCGCAGCCGCGCGCCGATCCGCTCCGAGCGGGCGCCAAGATTCTCCTCCTCCATCACCGAGATCATCGCGAGTCCAACCTCCGCCGGTAGCGGATCGGAAACGTGCGAGGTCACATGAACGAACCCCTTCGATCGGCAATCCTCGTCGATCGCATCCGAGGTCGAGACGGAGGCCAGCGCCGTCCCGCCGCCGAGCGCCTTGGACAAAGTGAGGAAATCCGGCACCACCCCCATCTTCTCAAACGCGAAATTAGTGCCAAGCCGGCCGAAGCTTGTCTGCGCCTCATCGAGGATCAGCTTCATCCCGCGCTCCTCGCATTTCTGTTTCAGCTTGGGGAAATAGCCCGGCGGAGGCACGATCATCCCGGCCGTCGAGAGGATCGGCTCGGCAATCACCGCCGCCCCGGCGCCGGAGGATTGCGCGTCCACCATCTCAAAGCCGACATCCATGCAGGTCGTGTCACACGTGCCGGTGCAATGGCGGATCGGGCAGCGATAGGCGTTCGGCGCCGGGATGGCCAGCGTCCCCGGCATGGTCGGCCCATACCCCTTACGGGCACCGCCCGTATAGGTCGAAGCCGCCGCCCCGGCGGTCACCCCATGCCAGGAGCCGGTAAGCCCCACCACCTCGTAACCCCCGGTCACCAGCTTGGCCATGCGGATCGCCGCCTCATTGGCCTCGCCGCCGGTGGAGAGGAACATCGAGCGGGTCAACTCCGGCGGCAACAACCCCGCCAACCGGCGCGAAAGTTCCACCACCGAGGGCGCAATCATGCCGGAATACAGATGCAGCACGCTCTCGCAGGCCCGCCCGATCGCCTCGATGATGCGCGGGTGATTATGCCCGATGGTCGCGCACATCTGGCCGGAGGTGAAATCGAGGATCTCCCGCCCCTCAGTGTCCCACAGCAGCGTGCCCCGCGCCCGGGCGATCAGCCGTGGCACGAAGGGCATGCCGTAGTGGATGAGGTGGCGTTCGAAATCGTCCATGGCGGGCTCCTGTTTGGTCATACGGCGGCCGCCGCCTCGAAGGCGGCAAGCCCGGCCTCGATGGTCGCGCGGTCGAGGTCGCGGGTGATGAAGACGATGCGCGAGGTGCGCGGATCACCCTCCGGCCATTTCTCAAGCAGCACCGGCTCATGGAACATGTGCTGCACGCCGTGTATCGCCACCGGCCGGTCCTGGCCCACCAGGTTGAGTATGCCCTTCACCCGCAGCAGGCTCTCGCCCCGCGTGCCGATCAACATCTCAAGGCACGTACCAACCCCTTGCCAATGCAGCGGCTTGTCGTACGTCAGGCAGAAACTGTGGATATGCGCGTCATGCCGTTTGGGGTCGCGCTTCCCGGTCGGCACCGCGGCGAAGGCCGCTTCGTCGAGCCATTTTCGTACATCCCCGATTTTGCCTGACGTATCGAACAACCCGCACTCGAGGATCGCGGAAGGATCAATCACGCCATGCTCGGCGATCACCACCGGCGCACCCGGGTTCAACTGCCGCATCCGCGCGCGCAGTGGCGCGAGATCGCCGGCGAGATCGGTCTTTGACAGCACGATCCGATCCGCCATCGCCACCTGCCGCACTGCCTCAGCATGGTCATCGAACTGCCCCATGGCGTGCACCGCATCCACCACCGTCACGATGCCGTCGAGCCGATAGCGCAGCGCCACCGAGATATCGCTCATCAGCTGCTGCACGATCGGCGCGGGATCGGCGAGCCCGGTGGTCTCCACCACCACGCGATGGATTTCGCCGGACTGCACCCGCGGCAGCAAGTCCCGCAGCGCGCGAGAAAGATCGCCCTGGATGGCGCAGCACAGGCAGCCCGAGGGCAGCAGGATCGTCGTGTCCTCCACCTTCTCCATCAGGATATGGTCGAGCCCGATTTCGCCGAACTCATTGACCAGCACCGCCGTGCCCTTCATCTCCGGCCGGCGCACCAGGGCGTTGAGCAGCGTCGTCTTCCCCGCCCCGAGGAAGCCGGTCAGCACGGTCAGCGGCGCGGCCTCAGCCATGGCTGTGCCCATGCCCGTAAAGCGCCTCGGGCGAGACGGCCGGCTCCGCGATCTCCACCCACGCCCCATCCCGCGCCGCGCGATAGAAGCAATTGCGCCGCCCGGTATGGCACGCCACCCCGGTCTGATCCACCAGCAGCAGGATGGTATCGCCGTCGCAATCCAGCCGCAGATCGATCAGAATTTGTTGCTGCCCCGATGTCTCCCCCTTCCGCCACAGCCGGTTGCGGCTGCGCGAAAAATAGCAGACCCGCCCGGTCGCCAGCGTCTCCGCCACCGCCTCGCGGTTCATCCACGCCATCATCAGCACCTCGCCAGTATCGTGCTGCTGCGCGATGGCGGGTATCAGCCCGTTCCCGTCGAAACTCAGACTGTCGAGCATCTGTGCGTCCATCTCCGAATGCGGCCTTTCCATCATCGCGCGGCCTGCTTTATCCTGCCGCAGTGATGTCCATGGCAACTGACGCGTTTTCCCCCCACACCGACGCGCTGCTGGACCGCGCGGCGGCGATGTGCGAGGCGCGCAATGTCCGCCTCACCGGCCTGCGCCGCCAGGTGCTCGGGCTGATCCTGGAATCCCCCAACCCCACCGGCGCCTATGACCTGCTGGAGCGCCTGCGCGAACGCCGCGGCCCCGCAGCACCCCCCACCGTCTACCGCGCCCTCGAATTCCTCCGGGAACACGGCCTGGTCCACCGCCTCGAACGCCTCTCCGCCTTCGTCGGCTGCGTCGAGGCGCATGGCCACGGGCACGGCCACCCCGCCCAGTTCCTGATCTGCCGCACCTGCGGACGCGTGACGGAACTGGAAGATCACGACCTCGCCCACGCGCTCGCCGATGCGGCGAAAAAGGTCGGCTTCACCATCAGCGGCGCCACGGTCGAGGCCGAAGGCCTCTGCGCGGTGTGCCGTTGCGCGCCCTGACCGCGCCCACGCGAATTCACCGCCGGAAGCCCCCCTCCGCCGCTGCCCATTGAACCTCGCAAAGAAAAGCCCTCTGCACCCATCGGGGGGAGAGGGTTGGGTGAGGGGGGCAGCCGCGATCAAACCCGCGAAGCCACCCCCGCCGGTACATCGCCCTTCCTCCGCGCAAGACTCTGCCGCCAGCAGGAACGCACGCGCCCGCCGCACCCGCGTAGGCCATGTGTAGCGCCGCGCCAGCGCCCGCCGCCCGGCATCGCCCACGCAACGCGCCACCTCCGCCGCCTTGCCGATCGTCCGCGCGTCCTCATGAAACGCGGGATCGGCCAGTAATGCGCGCACCCGCCCCATCTTCGCCAGCTCGCGCAACAACCGCGCCCGATGCCGATGCCCCACCGCCATCCCCGCCAGCCGCGCCCGCATCCGCGCTTCCCTCAATTCCACCACCCCGCCCAGCATCAACGCCAGGAGCAGCGCGACATGGCGCAGCAGGGTGAGCAGAATTGCGGAAGCGGGCGACATCACAGGGGCTCCTCGGCCTGGGTTGATCAAGCCCCCATCATACCCAACCAAGGCAAGAAGTCAAGAACAAATCTAGAATGAAGGGAATTAATCCGAGCTTGATGAAACCCCCCTCCCGCCCTCGCGGGAGGGGCAGGGGCAGGGGGAGGGTGGTGCCACCGCCCCGCCCGCGCCCCACCATCCCTAAACCCCCACCACCAACCCCCCGGTCGCCGGATCAGCCCCGCCATCCAGCACCCCATTCACGCAGCGGATCGCATGCACCCAGGCGAACGTATAGCTGTGCGCCACCCGCTTCACCGGATACCCCTGCGCCAGCAAATCCCGCTCCGCCGCGCGCAAAATGCGGTTCGAAATCTCGATCGTGTCCGACACCGCGGCGAAGCGCGGCGCCCCCACCGCCTGCTCCGCCGTCATGCCGAACTCGATCACGTTCAGCATCACCTGCAAATTGCCCATGGTGATGTAGGTCGCCCCCGGCGAGCCCAGCGTCAGGAACGGCGCCCCATCCTTGAACACGATGGTCGGCGACAGCGCCGAGAACCGCGCCTTCCCCGGCGCCAGTGAGCCCGCCCGGCCCGGCCGTGGATCGAACACCGACATCGCGCCGTTATACATGAAGCCCAGCCCCTCGGTGACCACGCCCGAGGGCTGGCCGAGCGTATGGGTCATGGTGAAGGCATTACCTGCCTCGTCCATCACACACACATGCGTGGTGTGCTTGCTCTCCGCGCCCCCCGAATTGAAGCGGGCCACATGCGCCTTCTCGTGCCGCCTTATGCGCTCGGCCTGCGCAGCGGCGTACTCCTTCGAGGTCAGCTCCGCCATCGGCACCGGAAAGAAGCGGGGATCACCCACCTTCGCGTCCTTGTCGGCGGTGGCGATCTTCATCGCCTCCGAGACCACGCGGATATACTCCGGCGAGTTATGCCCCATCGCCCGCAGGTCGAAATTCTCCAGGATATTGAGCATCTCGATCAGCATCACGCCCCCGCCCGGCGGGTGATTGGTGGCAATCCCAAGGCCCCGATAAGTCCCCCACAGCGGCGCATTCTCCTCCGGCCCGCAATCGGCGAGGTCCGCCATGGTCAGCAGCCCGCCATTCGCCGCCATGTCCGCCACGATCTCCCGGGCGATGCCGCCCTGGTAGAAATCGGCCGCGCCATGGGCGGCGATGCGCTCCAGCGTGCGCGCCATGTCCGGGTTCACCAGCGTATCCCCCACGCCCAGCGCGCCCCCGCCGGGCTTGCCGTAGATTTTGCGCGCCGCGGGCAGGCCGAGCACCACATCGATATTGGCCGGCCGCCCATTGGTCGGCGGCTGGTTCCACCATTGCGCGACATGCGGCCGCACCAGGCAGCCGCTGCGCGCATAGTCGATCGCCGCCGGCAGCAACTCCGCCAGCGAGCGGGTGCCGAAACGCGTCAACGCGGTATCGAAAGCCGCCAGCGTGCGCGGCGAGGTAATCGCCTGATAGCCGAACTCGTTCACCCGCCCCTCAAGGATGAAGCCCCAGCCATCATCCGCCTCGCGGATGATGCGGTTCTCCCACATCTCCGGCCGCACCGCCAAAGGCGAACGCCCATGGAAATCGAGCGTGGTATGGATCCCCCGGCCCGGCAGCAGGATCTGCATATTGCCCATCCCCGCGATGCCGCACATCTGCGGATCGACGGCGGTTTGCACCAAAGCGGCGGCGATGCCGGCATCCACCACATTGCCTCCGGCGCGCAGCACATCGGCGCCGGCCTCGGCGGCCTCGGGCTGGGCGGCGGAAACCATTCCATGGGTCATGCGCGTCTCCTCGGCGGCGTGTGTGCCGCCATTGCGGCTATCTTGCCGCAATCCCCGCGTCGCGGAACACCCCCGGCGCATCACTCGGCCGGTCCAACTCCACATGGCGCTGATGGAACGCCGCTACCGCCGGGTTATGGGCGATGGAAATCACCGTGGTGCCGGGCAGCCGCGCCCGCAGCAGCCCATACAGCGCCGCCTCGCTGGCGGGGTCGAGGCTCGCCGTCGCCTCGTCGAGAAACAGCCAGTCCGGCTTCACCAGCAGCGCGCGGCCGATCGACAGGCGCTGCTGCTCGCCGCCTGAGAGGCGCTGCGCCCAGGCATCCTCCTCGTCGAGCCGTGGCGCGAGCTGGCCCAGCCCCACCGCCTCCAGCGCCGCGCGCACCTCGCCGTCCGAGACGCTGTCGGCGCGCATCGGGTAGACCAGCGCATGGCGCAGCGTGCCAAGCGGCAAATAGGGCCGCTGCGGCAGGAACAGCGCCGTCCCGCCGCCCCGATGCACGGTGCCGGCGCCAAACGGCCAAATGCCGGCCAGCGCGCGGAACAGCGTCGACTTGCCGGAGCCGGAACGCCCGGTGACGACGGTCCATTCCCCGCGATGGAAGGCGAGCGTGGCGCTCTCCGCCAGCGTCTGCCCGCTCGGCAGCGCCAGCGTCGCGCCCGCCAGCCCGAATTCCGCCTCATCGGCGATCGCCAGCGCCCCATGGGCACGCCGCGCCGCGATAATGGCGCGCTCGAAGGTGGCAAGCCGCTCCACCGTCGCCCGCCAACTCGCCAGCGACGAATAGGCACCGACGAACCAGCTCATCGCGCCCTGCACATTGCCGAACGCGTCCGCCGTCTGCGTCAAATCGCCCAGCGCCATCGCGCCCGAGAAATAGCGCGGCGCCGCCACCACGATGGGGAAAATGATCGCCACCTGGTTATACCCGGCGATCAGCGCGTTCAGCAGCTTGGTGCGCCGCATGATCTGCCACCAATTCGCCACCACCGCGGCGAACCGCCCTTCGAGCCCGCGATGCTCCTCCGCCTCGCCGCCATGCAGCGCGATCCCCTCGACATTCTCGCGCATCCGCACCAGCGCGAAGCGGAAATCCGCCTCCACCCGCTGCTGGCGGAAATTCAGCGCCGCGAGCGGCCGCCCGACCAGATGCGTCACCCATGAGCCCAACACCGAATAGACCAGCGCCACCCACACCATGTAGCCGGGGATGCTGTAGCCCATCACCGTCATCGCGCCCGACAGCCCCCAGAGAATGCCGAGAAAACTCGCCAAAGTGACGACGTTGGACAGCAGATCGAGGCTGAGGGCGAGGGAGTCGGTGACGAAGTTCGAGAGATCCTCGGCAATGCGCTGATCCGGGTTGTCGGTGCCGATCCCCTTGGCGTCCCCGGCGTGTTCCAGGCTGATCCGGTAATAGGCCCGCTCGGCGAGCCAGGAAGCCAGCAGCCGCTCCGTCATCCAGCGCCGCCAGCGAATGCGCAGCCACTGGTTGAGATAGGTGCGATAGACCGAGACCACGATGTAGAACCCGGCCACCACGCAGAAGCCGGGCATGAAGCCTTCCTTGTCCACCCGGTAGAAAAACAGCAGGTCAACGAAGCCCTGCCAGTCCTTGTCCTGCAGCGCATTATAGAAGGCGCGGTTCCAGAAATTCAGCACGACCGACATGCCGACCAGCGCGAGGTTCAGCACCACGATGGCCGCGAGCAACCCGCGGGCCGACCAGCGTTCCTCGGAGGCAGCGAAATAGGGCTTGGCGAGACGCCAGGCGTCACGCAGGAAGGGAGCGAGGCCGCGCATGTTATCTCTCCTGAATGATCAGTCCGCTGCTCGGCAATATCTCCCTCTCCCGCGTTTGCGGGAGAGGGCCGGGGTGAGGGTGGCGCCTATTGGGTGCCGTATCCGCCCAGGGCCGATCATTGCCTCAGTGGGCCGCGATGTCATTCTCGATCGCCGCGAGCCAGGCGATGACGCGGGCCTCGTTGACGCCGAAATCCTTGCGCCCATACACGCTGCGCGACCACAGGATCAGCCCGCCCTCCGGCGTCACCTGCACGGCGATAAGATCGGGATAATTGGCCATCGCGGACCGGGCGACGAAATGGATCTGGCGGATATCGGCGAATTCCGCGTGCAGAAACATCCGCTCCTGCGCCATCGCCACCCGCTTCACCGCCGCATACAGCGCATCCGGCGGCGCCTTGAAGGCGGTCACCCGATCGGGCGCCGGCGCAAAACCCGCGGGAGCGGCAAGATAGGTGTTCGGCGTCGCCGGCCGCTCCAGCCGCGCCATGTCCATCGGCGTCGGCACCGGCAATCCCTCGATGCCCTCCCCACCGCAGGCCGGGAACACCAGGCTCAGCAGCATCGGCAACAGCCGCATCACGCCTCCTCGGCCGCGCGCGCACGCAGCCGGATCACGCCGCGCGCCTCGGCGGATGGCACCGGCTTGCCCTTGCGCAGAATATCGATGGCGCCCGCGTCCGACAGCCGGCACGCCGCGCGCCGCACGGCGGAGAGCTGCCGGCGCCACGCCTCGGGCGGCTCCGGCACCAAATGCTTGGCCACTTCGGCAGGATCGATCGACCGCGCCGGCCCGCAGGCGGCGGTCAGGCGGAGAATGGCGTCATCGATGGGTTTTGTATCGCTCACACCCCTCTATGTGTCGCTCCCGCGCGCCGATGCAAGCGCCGCGCAACGATGGCTCACACCAGCACCCCCTGCCGCGGCAGCAGCGCGGCGCGCAGCGGCGGGCCGAACAGCGGCCCCTGGCCGAGATTGCAGCCGCAATGCGCGAGGAAGGCGCGCTGATGCTCGCTCTCCACCCCGTCGCCAATCACCGCGAGGTCCATCGTATGGGCGGTGGCGATGGCGGCGCGGGCGATCGCGGCATCCTCCCGGTCCCCCGGCAGGCCACGCACCAAGGTCCGGGCGAGCTTGACGGCGGTCAGCGGCAGACGCCGCAGCAGGGTCAGACTGCTCACCCCCACGCCGAACCCATCAATGCACAACCCCACCCCGAGATCGCGCAGCGCCGACAGCACCAGCAGCCCGTCCGCGTCGATCTCCACCAACATCGCCTCGCCGAGCAGCAACTCCAGCCGATCCCCCGGCAGCCCCGTCGCCGCCAGCGCCGCCCCCACCAGCCCGAGCAGCCGGTCAGACCGGGTGATCTCCTCCGCCAGCGCCACCGACAGCACCTCGCGCGGCCCCGCGCCGCCATGGTGCAGAAACGCCTGGATCAGCCCGGCCAGCGGCGGCTGGCGGGCGGCGTGGCGCGTGCACACCGCCTCCGCCCCAGCCGGCCGGTCATCGGCGAGGCTGTGCCGCCGGAGGAACTGCACCGCCGCATCGCCCGCCATCGGCTCCGGCGACATTCGATCCGCCATGGCATAGGCGGCATGCGGCCGCCCCGGCCGCCGCACACGGTCCGGCTGGGAGGGAAGGGGGGCACGCGGCGAAATGGCGATCATGGCATCTCTCAAAATCTGAACCTGCGTCCATTTTTCCGGGATGAAGCTTGACCAAGTATGAACGCCAGTCTCACGAGATCGGCACCGTGCCAGCGCCTGGCACAGCGCCGCCGCTGGTGAGACCGGGTTGCCCGGCTTTAAGACCGTCTTTACCGCTGCGCGCCATGCTCCCGCCTCCCGTCACGTTATCGGAACGGCCATGCACGCCCCCGACGCAGATATAGACACCCCGTTCGAAGACCCCCCGGCCGAGGCCGAGCCCGGCCCGGTGCTGTGCATCCTCGCGCATCCCCTGTTCAACCGCCTCGGCAACATCGCCTTCCGCCGCGCCGATACCGACGGCACGCCGCTGATGATCGTGCCCTTCGGCGAGCGCGAGGCCGGCCTGCCGCTGCGCAGCCTGCAACAGGCCTTCGCCATCCCCGATGAAAGCGAGGATGGCCGCATGCTCGGCCTGATCGCCGAAAGCCTCGACTACATCACCAGCCTCCATATCGGCGACGCGCTGCCGGACGAGGTCACCACTGGCGGCGCCAGCTGGCAACCGAGCGAGGCGCACCGCCACACCGCCGGCACCCGCATCCGCCTGCAACTCCTCGCCTGGCTCGATCCCGAGATGGCGCGCGACGCCTCCCGCGCCGGCGGCATCGAGGCGCGCATCGAGACCGACCCTGCGCTCAAATCCCGCATCCAGGCCGCCTTCCGCGAGGCCGCCAAGGCGCTCGACCTCCCCGATGGCGATGCCGTCATCGCCATCGTCTCCCGCCTCACCGAGGAGCTCGCCTTCATCGAGGCCCTGCGCGAACGCCTGCTCGCCCGCGTCACCGATCTCGGCGCCCGCCTCGGCCTGATCGGCCGCGGCTTCAACCGGCAGGACGCCAAGCGCCGCGAGGTGCTGACCCAGGTGCAGCGCCTGATGCGCACCGCCATCACCCAGTTCCGCGCCCGCTTCGAGGATATCGACGCGCAAACCGGCGAAATCATCGCCACCCTGCGCAACGCCGACAGCCAGATCGCCTATATCCGCTCAAATCGTGACGCCATCTACCGCAGCCTGCGCGCCTGGGAGCCGCTGCTCACCCAATGGGCCAAGGCATCCCGCGATGCCAGCGCCGACCACTGGCACGCCATCGAGGAAACCTACCAGTTCCTCGCCCGCCGCTATCTGCCGGTCAGCGAATGGCCCAACTTCAACTCGCTCCGCCAGGGCGGCGCCCCGCGCAAACCGGCCAACGCCATGGCGTGGTGAGCAAAGGCTTTTCCCCCACCCGGCGCCGCCGCATCATCGCGTTCTGCCCGCGGAGGAATTGCCATGCCCGAGTCACCCATCACAAAAGTCGCCGTCATCGGCGCCGGCACCATCGGCGCCAGCTGGACCGCCGCCTTCCTCAGCCGCGGTCTCGAGGTCGTCGCCTATGACCCCTCGCCCAACGCGCCGGACCTGATCCGCCGCACCATCGATGCCGCCTGGCCCATCCTCCTACGCCTCGGCGCCACCCCAGGCGCCGACCCCACGAAATGGCGCTTCGAGACCGACCCGGTGCGCGCCGTCGTGGGCGCCCAGTTCGTGCAGGAGAGCGCCCCCGAGCGCTACGAGGTAAAGGCCACCCTGCTGCCGCCGATCTCCGCGGTGCTGGGGCCGGAGGTGGTGATCGCCTCCTCCTCCTCCGGCCTGCTCGGCTCCCGCCTGCGCGAGGGCTGCCGCCACCCCGGCCGCGTCCTGGTCGGCCACCCCTTCAACCCGCCGCATCTGATCCCCCTCGTCGAGGTCGTCAGCGGCCCGGGCACCGACCCCGCAGCCGTTGCCCGCGCGATGGAATTCTACCGCGCCGCCGGCAAATACCCGATCGAGATCCGCAAGGAGGTGCCGGGCCACCTCGCCAACCGCCTCCAGGCCGCATTGTGGCGCGAGGCGGTGCATCTGGTGGCCGACGGAGTGGCCAGCGTGGCCGACGTCGATGCCGCCATCAGCGAGGGGCCGGGCCTGCGCTGGGCGCTGATGGGCCCCCACGCCACCTTCCACCTCGCCGGCGGTGAAGGCGGCATGGCCCATTTCATGGACCATCTGATGCCCGCGGTGACAAGCTGGTGGGCCGATCTCGGCGAACCCAAAGTCACCCCCGATCTCGCCGCCCAACTCGTCGCGGGGGTGGCCGAGGAAGTCGACGGCAAGACGGTCCCGGAACTGGCGGCGCGGCGCGATGCCTTCCTCACCGCGCTGCTGGAACTGCGCCGGCGCACATGAGCGACCCCTTCGCCACCCTGGTAGCCGACTTCGCCGCTGATCTGCCGGCCGGCGACGACGGTGCGCATGACATGGCCCATATCGGCCGCGTTTGGGCCAATGCGCGGCGCATCGCCGCCGGGGAGGGCGGCGATATCGCCCTGCTCGCCGCAGCCGTGCTGCTGCATGACTGCGTGCATGTCGAGAAATCCTCGCCCTTGCGCAGCCAGGCCTCCCGCCTGGCCGCCGAGCGCGCCTCCTCCCTCCTCACCGCCCGCGGCTGGGCAGCCGATCGCATCGAAGCCATCGCCCACGCCATCGCCGCCCACAGCTTCTCGGCCGGCCTCACCCCCGAGACGCTGGAAGCCAAAATCCTGCAGGACGCCGACCGGCTGGACGCCATAGGCTGCATCGGCATCGCCCGCTGCTTCTACACGGCGGGACGCATGGGCTCAGCGCTCTACCATCCCGAAGACCCTGCCGCCACGAACCGCCCACTCGATGACCGCAACTACGCGCTCGACCATTTCCGCGCCAAGCTGCTGAAACTTTCCGACGGCTTCCAGTCCGCCACCGGCGCCCGCATGGCCCAGGAGCGCACCCGCGTGCTCACGAATTTCGTGGCCGCGTTCGAGGAGGAGGTCGGTTGCAATCAGTGATACTACAGACGAATATTATATCGATATTGAAACATATATGACCAATTTGGTGGAAGGTGTTTCAGCGTCGTCGGCCGCAGGCAACAGCATGGCAGGGCAGCGGGGCAGGGGAGCTGGTTTAGCGCCCGGCCGGGCTCCAGCTACACAAATTGGTAGTCCCGCAGGGTGATCATCGGGGCATTGGAAAAGTGGATCATCTCCGAAGCTCCCCCGCCGGCCGGCGTAACCCGCCAGTCCGTCGCATCCAGTTTGACGAAGCTGGCGCCGCCAGCAGGCTGACCAAAGCCGGCGAATTTGATCCGATCAATCCCAGGCACGAAATCGGTGATAGTGGCGCCACCCGCTGTGCCAACGGTGAAAATGAAACGGTCAGCCCCACCACCACCGGTCAAAATGTCCCCTCCGCCGCCGCCCACGATGATGTCATTCCCGCCACCACCAATGATGCTGTCAGGCTTGGCAGAACCGGTAAGCGTCGCGCCCGTGCTGCTGCCCGCGTTGCTGATGGTCCAGCCTGATGCACCCATCGTCGCGGCGACGTTGGCGTTGAAACCGGCGGCAAATATGGTGGCGCTACCGTCATTCGATGAAGCTGCGCCACCAATCCAGCTTTGCGCCAATGTGGCCCGAACCGACGCACCGGCCGATACCTGAACAATGTCGGGCCCACCCCGGCCGAGGTCGGTAATGGTGTCACTGCCCGCGTCCACGACGAACCGATCAACGCCGGGTCCACCGGTCATGGTGTCGTCCCCCGCTCCGCCGGTCAGCGTATCATTCCCTGCCCCGCCATTCAGCGAGTCATTGCCGCCACCGCCATAGATCGTGTCGTCGCCGCCGCCACCGCGCAGATCATTCGCGGCGCCATCCCCGGTGATGACATTGGCGAGGCCATTGCCCCACCCCTTCTGCGCCACGCCAGTGAGGGTGAGGTTCTCGACATTGGCGGGCAGCACATAGTTGATCGAGGCGATCACCGTGTCAGTGCCCCAGCCGACGCCTTCGGTGAACGTATCCGTGGGTGCGTTGACGAAGTACGTGTCGTCCCCTGCAAATGTCAGCATCGAGCCACCGCTGCCGTCAGGGGCGACGAGGGCGATCGGGTTGACCATGTCCACAGCCGCGACGGGAAATGCGAGGTCCGGCTCACCGCTACGATGGACAACCAGGTTGGAGCCGACGAAGGCGGCCGAGGCAACGCCGATACCGGCGAGATCGACGCGGTCGGATTGGGCGAGGTGGGTGAGTTTGTTGGTGAAATTGGTCGGGGTATCCACGATCAGCGTGGCGTTGGGTCCGCTGAAGGCGAAGGCATCGTGCTGATAGAAGCCGGCGAAGGCGGCGGTGGCCTCGGCGGTGGCGCCTGCGGCGATGTTAATCGCGGTGCCGGCTGCCACCCGTCCGGCAAGCACGAGGGTGCCGCCTGAGGCTTCGAGCAGGCCAGTGGGCGAGATCGAGCCGCCGATGGTCCCATGACCGGTGATGGTGCCGCCGTCCTGGATCTTGATCGCATTAGGGCCGCTGAGGTTGCCGGCGAGCTGGAGGGTGCCGCTTATCTGCGCGTAGGAGTTGCTGAACGCGTTGGGGATCGTGTTGTCGCCAACCATACGCCACGTGGCGCCCGCATCGACGCCGAGGAACTTGAAGTTCCGGAATTCGGTGCCGAGACCGGTGATGGTGCCGATGGATGTAGCGGACGACAGATGGAGCGCGGCGCCATAGCTGGGGGCGGTTGGGGCGACGACGGTCCCGATGAAGGCGTAGCCGGGCAGAAGAGTGAGGTCGAGCGGACTGGTGGCCGCGACCGCCGTTCCGCTGGTGCCTACGATGGTGCCGCTGTTGACGAGCTTCGTGGTGGTGGTGAAGTTGGCCGAGATCCCGATGGCGCCGGTGATCAGGCCGGCATTGTCGATGGAGACGTTGCTGCCCTCAACGTGAATACCCGCACCGGCCCCCTGGATGGTGCCACTGGCGAGGTTATGGATTGTGGTGACACTGTTGACGAGGACGCCATAGCTGCCAACAGCGTCGCCGCGGATGATGCCGCTGTTGGTGATGGTGGCGCCCTGGGTGTGGACGCCGTTGGCCATGCCCTCGATCAGGCCGCTGTTGTCGAGGCTCCCGGCGAGCCGCACGCCATAGGCGGCAGTTCCACCGATGGCGATGATGCTGCCGGTGTTGGTAATGGTCTCGATCGCGGAGCCGCCATTGAGGAAGACCGACACGCCAACGCCAATGGAGCCTGTAGCGGTGACCAGACCAGCGTTGGCGAGCGTCCCGGCGGCGTTGCTGGGGTGCAGGAGGCCGTAGCGGGTGCCGGTGATGGTGCCGGACGTGGCGTTGGTCACGAAGGAGCGGGTGTTGTCGGCGATGCCGGCGCCCGACGCGCCGGTGCCGGCGATCGTCGCGCGATTGTCGATCTTGATGTCGCTGACCTGTACGAGTACTCCATACTTGGCACCGGCCATCAGCGCGGTAGTGTTCGCGAGACCGTTGACAATACTCCCGGCACTGGCAGTGGACGCACCGGTGCCAGAGAGGCGGACGGCAGAAGCAACCGTGCCGGCAATGCTGCCGTCGTTGGCAAGGGTGAAGGGTTTGCCGGCGACCCCATCCCCGTCGACGTTGACGCCAGTGGCGCCTTGAATGACGCCGGAGGACGCGTTGGTGACGTTGCTGCCGGAGTAGCCGTCGACCGCGGCATATTGGCCGCCGAAAACTGTGTTGGGGTTTTCGACGGTACCGTAATTGAGCACGATGCCGCCGGTTTTCACCGCAAAGCTGGCGCCAGCGGGGCCGCGGATGAGGGCGGCATGGGAGGTGGGCGAGCCGTTGGTGATGCCGCTGCCGGAGATGGTGACATTGGCGACGCCGAGGATGGTGCCGAGATTCGTGATCGACGATGATGCGATCACGGACCCATTGATCCGGGCGAGGGTGGTGTCACCGTAGCCGTTGCGCACGAGGTCGGTACCCACGACCGCGCCGGTCAGAGTTCCGGCGTTGTCGACAGTGGAGACGCTGCGAACGGCGTCGATGCTGCCGGAAATGGCGCCGGTATTGAGGAGACGGTTGCCGGTGCCGCCAGAATAGGACGCGACACCGAAGCCGGTGTTGGCGAATGCGGGGCCGGCGGCATTGCTGATGACGCCGGTGTTGGTCAGGAATGTCGAACTGCCGCCCGCAAGTAGGATGTTGGTGTCATAATAAACCTTCGTTACGCCGTATCTGCCATAGAAGCTTGCAGGCGTTACGATGTCCGCGGTGTTGGTGACAGTACCGCCCAGCGACACGACGATCTTCCAGGTCATCCTGATCCCCCTTGGGGGCGCCGTCAGGTGGCTTACGACGCCACAGCACCCTATCCGGCCCCTTCGTTACTCCAACAGGTGATATGGGAATTGTCAAACAAATCGAAACCGGTCTTTTTCTCTCATGTTCGGATCCGATATAAAAGGGATTCGCTCCGATTGCGCCCTATCCGAGCAGACCGGGCTCATACGGCGCCAGCGAAACGCGCGGCTCAACCCCGGCGTTGACGATATTCTCCCCGATCGGCCAATGACCAGCGAGGATGGTCGCGAGGTTCTCCACCCCGCCGCGGGACACATCCTGCCCGGATTCGATCGAGCCCGCGGCAACATGAGGCGTGGCGATCACATTGGGCAGCGACAGCAAAGGCAGGGTCGGCACGCTCTCCTCGGCGAACACATCGATCTGCTCGAACGTATCGATCCCGGCGCCGGCCAGTCTGCCCTCAACCAGCGCGGTGTAAAGCGCATCCTCATCCACCAACGCGCCGCGCGAGGTGTTGATGAGGAAGGCATCCGGCCTCATCTTGGCGAGGGCCGCAGCATCGATCATGTGGTACGTCTCGGCCATCAGCGGCAAATGCAGCGACACGTAGTCGGACATGTGCAGCAGCGTATCGAGGTCCGTCAACTCTACCCCCCAATCCGCGGCGTTCTCCGCGCTCATGCGCCTGCGGGTGGCGATCACCTTGAGGCCGAAGCCCTGGGCGCGCCGCGCTGTCAGCTTGGCCGAATTCCCGAACCCGACCAGACCCAGCACCCGCCCGGTGAGGCGGCGATTGGAGCGCACGATGTCCTGCGCGTGCCGATAGGCGCCCAACTTCATATCGGCCTGGGTCTGCGGGATTTTCCGCGCCAGCCCCAGCAACATGGCCATGGAGTGGTCGGCCTGCTCCTCGATGCAGAAATACGGCACGTTCGTCACCACGATGCCGCGCGATTTCGCATGCGCCACCGCAATCTTGTCGGTGCCGAGCCCGAGCCGGGAAATCACCCGGCATTTCCCCATCGCGTCGATCACCTCGGCGGGCAGCGAGGTGGAAACCACGAAAACCGCCTCCGCCTCGGCCACATGGGGGATGATCTCGGCCGGCGTATTTGCCTCAACTTCGATCGGTGTCATCCCGAAGCGCGCCCATTGCGCCCGCTCATAAAGCCCGGCAGGGAATAGCCGCGCGTTGAGCCGCACAATCCGGCGATTCGCCATGAAGGACCAATCCATCGACGCCTCCCATTTTGCCGGGATCATACGGGCTCTGCGGCGCTCCGCCAGGGGTGCCTGCCACCCCGCAGACGCTGGATCGGGCGATCGAACCACCAGGTAAGGGCCGAGGCGAAGGCCAAAGCGGCGGACGACCTCCACCGCCATCATCGCCTCAGGCGAGAGATGGGCGGCGGGGTTGGGGGTACAGCGGCACGAACAAGCGCGTGAGTGCATTCACCGTCAGCAGCTCGGCCGCGTCTTGCAGCAGCGGAGCACCGAACCAAGTTTGAATGACAGTGCCAGCAATCCAGCCGCCGAGCACGAGCGGGCCGATCAACGGCAGGATCAGCACGGCCAACGCCGCCAGCCCGCGCAATGCCTCAAGCGAGTGCAGCTTCATTAGAACCCGGCGCCGGGCTGGGCGAGATACGCAACCTCCTCCGCCGTGTTTGCCCGCCCCAACGCCGCGTTGCGATGCGGAAACCGCCCGAAGCGGCGGATCACGTCGCGGTGGCGTTCGGCTGAGTCGCGCATGCCCGGCATCTTCATGTGGTCGGCGAGCTCGGAGAACAGGGCCACCGAGACGTCCTGATCGACGAGATGTTCCGAGTGTTCAAACGGCAGATAGACGAAGATGCGTTCAACATGCGTCCAGGTCCGCATCATGCCCGATGCGAGGGCAGCAGTGGTGACTGAGCGCGCCCTGGCGTCGCTGGCGAAGGCCAGCTGGGTTTCGCGGTAGAGGTTGCGGGGGAACTGGTCGAGCAGAAGCAGGAGGGCGAGCGTTCCGTCTGGCGTCGCCATCCATTCCGCGAAGGCGCCGTCCCGGGCGGCCGCGGTGGCGTCGGCGAATTGGGCGCAGGCGGCGTCGTACTCCGGGTTCTTGCGGAACCAGGGATCGGCGCGGAACAGGTCGCGCTCGCCCTGGAACCAGAAGGCGAGAATGTCATTCGGCGTCATAGCGCACGCTCCAATATGAGTACGGAATGCACCGCCTCCCGCCCGCCAAGATCCCTGATCTGATGGCGGCAGGATGTGCCGTCGGCGATGATGAGGTCCTCCGCCGCCGCGGCGCGCACCGCCGGCAACAGGCTGGCCTCGGCCATGGCGCGCGAGACCTCCTGGGTCTCGGACTGATAGCCGAAACTGCCGGCCATGCCGCAGCAGGAGGAGGCGATCGGCTTCACCGTCAGCCCCGGAATCTGCTTTAACGCCGCCACCGCCGAGGGAAACGCGCCGAAGCTCTTCTGGTGGCAATGCCCATGGATATGCGCGATGGCGTCCATCTTTCTGAAGGCGATCGGCGGCTTCTCACGGGCGAGATATTCGCCAAGCAACATCACCCGCTTGGCCAGCGCCTCTGCCTCGGGCCCAGGGAGCAGGGCAGGGAGCTCGTCCTTGAGCGTGAACAGGCAGGAGGGCTCCAACCCGATCACCGGTGCGTCACCGGCCAGCGCGGCTAACGTGCGCCGCGCTTCCTCCCGCGCGCGGTCGATCATCCCAGCGGCCAAATACGTCCGCCCGCAGCACAGCGGGCGATCCGTCGCGGGCATCGCCACGCGCTTCCCGGCAGCGTGCAGCACCTTCACCGCCGCACGCAGGTTCTCCGGCTCGAAAGCCCGGTTGAAGGTGTCGGCGAACAGGATCACATCCCCCGTGGCACCATCCGCCTCGCTATCACGGAACAGATTGCCGACGAATTCCGGCAGGTCCCGTGCGGCGCTGATCCCGATCTGCTCGCCCAGCCGGCGCAACGTCTTCGAGCGGTTGCGGAAATTGGCCAGCGCCGGCATGCGCGCAGCCAGCGGCGCGAGGCGCGGCAGCCCGGCGATCAGCCGTTCGCGCAGCTTCACGCCATGCCGCGCGGCGCGGGCGGCGGTGGCTTCGATCTTGAACTTCGCCATGTCCACCCCGGTCGGGCATTCCCGCCGGCAGCCCTTGCAGGAGACGCACAGGGAGAGCGCGTCAGCCACATCGGGACCGGCCATGGCATCCGGCCCAAGCTGCCCGGTAAGTGCCAGGCGCAACGTGTTGGCCCGTCCGCGCGTCACGTCCCGCTCATCTCGCGTGGCGCGGAAGGAGGGGCACATGACCGAGGCGTCGATTTTCCGGCAGGTGCCGTTGTTGTTGCACATCTCGACCGCCCCGAGCATGCCGCCGAGCGGGCCGGGATAGGCCGACCAGTCGAGCTGCGGGGTGAAGCCGGGGGCCGCCCCATAGCCCGGCGGATAGCGAAACAGCGACCGGTCATCCATCCGCGGCGGGCGCACCACGCGACCGGGGTTGAGCAGGCCCGTGGGGTCGAACGTGTCCTTCACCGTCTCGAAGGCGCGGGCGATGCGGGCGCCGAACATCGTCTCGTTGAACTCGGAGCGCACGATGCCGTCGCCATGCTCGCCGGAATGGCTGCCCTTGTATTCGCGCACCAGCGCCAGGCACTCCTCGGCGATGGCCCGCATGCGCGAGACATCCGCCCCATCCTTCATGTTCAACACCGGGCGAACATGCAGGCAGCCGACCGAGGCATGGGCATACCAGGTGCCCTTGCTGTCATGGCGGGCGAAAACCTCGTTGAGGCGCTCGGTGTAATCGGCGAGATCGGGCAGATCCACCGCGCAATCCTCGATGAAAGAGACCGGCTTCCCGTCGCCCTTCATGGACATCATGATGTTCAGACCGGCCTCGCGCACCTCGGCGATATCGGCCTGAAACGCCGCGTCAGGCGCGCGCACCACGGCACCGGGGAAGCCGAGATCGGCCATCATCGCATCGAGCTCGGCCAGTTTGGCGAGCAACGGCGCGTCCTCATGGCCATGGAACTCAACGATGAGGATGCTGTCGGGCTCGCCGATTAACATGCGGTCGATGGTCGACCGGTAGATCGGGATGGCGCGGCCGAGGTCGATCATGGTGCGGTCCACCAGCTCGACCGCCTCGGGGTCCAGCGTCACCAGATGCTGCGAGGCGGCCATGGCGGCGCGGAATGTCGGGAATTGGCAGATGCCCAGCACCTTCCTCGGCTTGATCGGGTGCAACATCAGCTCCAACGCCGCCGAGAAGGCCAGCGTCCCCTCGGAGCCCACCAACAGCCGGGCGAGATTATCGCGCCCGGCGGCGCGGGCGGCAGGCGTCAACGCGTCGATGTTGTAGCCGCCGACACGGCGGAGCTGCTCGGGGAACCTAGCGGCAATCTCGTCCGCTTCCGAAAAGCCAAGTTCACGCATACGGGCCATGAGATCGACGAAGCGCGCGTCGCCCTGGTTGGCGTCGGGGGTGCCGAAGCGGTGGCGCGAGCCGTCGGCCAGAATGGCGTCGATGGCGCTCACATTATCCGCCATCAGCCCGTAGCGGATGGATTTCGACCCGCAGGAGTTGTTGCCGGCCATGCCGCCGATGGTGCAGCGCGCATTGGTGGAAGGATCGACGGCAAAGAAATTGCCGGTGCCCTTGATGGCCGCATTGAACTGGGCGAGCACGATGCCCGGCTCCACCCAGGCGCGATCCCCCTCGACGGCGAGCACGCGATTGAGGTGCTTCGAACAATCGATCACCAGCGCGCGGTTGACCGTCTGCCCGCACTGGCTGGTGCCGCCACCACGCGGCAGCACGGGGATACCGGCCTCCCGCGCGATGGCGAGCGCCGCCATCACGTCCGCCATCCGCCTGGGCACGATCACCCCGATCGGCTCCATCTGATAAATCGAGGCATCGGTGGCGTAGCGGCCGCGATCGGCTGCCCCGAACAGCACCTCGCCGGCGATCTCCCGCCGCAGCCGAGACGCCAATGCGCTGTCACCGATGATCGCGTTCATGCCAAGTCCTCCATCCCGCATCCTTTAGCTGGGATGCGGCGGAGTGCAATGCAGGGCGGATTTGGCAAGCGATGCCGATCCGTCGCATTCTGCGGGCCGAACAGGAGCCCCGCATGGCCTATTACGAAACCACCCACACGCCCGGCCGCCATTTCCTGCAGATCCCCGGCCCGACCAACGTGCCGGACCGGGTGCTGCGCGCGATGGACAACCCGACGATGGACCATCGCGGGCCGGATTTCGGCAAGCTCGGCGCCCGCATTCTCGGCAATCTCCGCAAGGTTTTCCAGACCGCGGGGCCGGTGGTGATCTACCCGGCTTCCGGCACCGGCGCCTGGGAAGCCGCCCTCGCCAACACGCTCTCGCCGGGCGACGCGGTGCTGATGTGCCGCACCGGTTGGTTCGCCTCGCTGTGGAAGGAGATGGCCGAACGCCTCTCCTTGGTGCCGGAATTCATCGATACCGACTGGCGGCGCGGTGCCGATGTCGAGGCGATCGGCGCGGCGCTGGCCAAGGACACGGCGCATCGCATCAAGGCGGTCTGCGTGGTGCACAACGAGACCTCGACCGGCTGCACCAGCCGCATCGACGAGGTGCGCGCGGCGATCGACGCCGCCAAGCACCCGGCGCTGCTGCTGGTCGATACCATTTCCTCGCTGGCGAGCATCGACTACCGGCATGACGAATGGGGCGTCGACGTCACCGTGGCCGGCTCGCAGAAGGGGCTGATGCTGCCGCCCGGCCTGTCCTTCAACGCGATCAGCGCCAAAGCGCTGGCGGCGGCCGAGAAGGCCAAGCTGCCGCGCTCCTACTGGGATTGGCGGCCGATGCTGGCGGCCAACGAGACCGGCTATTTCCCCTACACCCCCGGCACCAACCTGCTCTACGGGCTCGATTCCGCGGTCTCCATGCTGCTGGAAGAAGGGCTGACCAACGTCTTCGCCCGCCACGACCGGCACGCCGAGGCGACCCGCCGCGCCGTACGCGCTTGGGGGCTCGAAATCCAATGCGCCGATCCCCGCCACTATTCCTCGGCGCTCACCGCCGTGCGGGTGCCGGAGGGGCATAGCGCCAACAATCTGCGCGCCGTGATCCTCGCGAAGTCCAACATGTCGCTCGGCAACGGGCTTGGCCCATTGAACGACCGGGTGTTCCGCATCGGCCATCTCGGCGATTTCGGCGATCTCCAGTTGATCGGCACGCTCGGCGGTATCGAGATGGGGCTGCGCAGCGCGGGCGTTCCGCATGCGCCGGGCGGTATCATGGCGGCCATTGAGTTCTTGTCAGGCAATGCCTGAGTGCTTTCTTAACGCCCTCGCTGCTTCTATGCTGCAACGCGGGCTCCCCGCTCTTAATGGCCGGGGCGCGGCAGAAAGGACCTTCAGCGGGCAATGACCGCACGTATTCTCGTCGTTGATGATGTCCCGGCCAATACC
Source organism: uncultured Rhodospirillales bacterium (assembly GCA_903865895.1). Lineage (GTDB taxonomy): Bacteria > Pseudomonadota > Alphaproteobacteria > Acetobacterales > Acetobacteraceae > CAIYPH01. The sequence continues at coordinate 41,322 of CAIPLM010000084.1, forward strand.
CGCCTGCTTGAGGCGAGGCTGGGCGCGGAATACTACCAGGTGACCTCGGTGCACTCCGGCGCCGAGGCGCTCGAAATCGCGCGGACCTGGCAGCCCGACCTCATCCTGCTCGACGTGATGATGCCGGAGATGAACGGTTACGACACCTGCCGCCACCTCAAGGAGGATGGGCGGACGCTGCATATCCCCGTCGTCATGATCACCGCTCTCAGCGAACCGGAGGAGCGCCTGCAAGGGCTGGAGGCCGGAGCCGACGATTTCCTCACCAAGCCCGTTGACTACGACACCTTGTTCGCCCGCGTGCGCTCCCTCGTGCGCCTCAAGCGCCTGCTCGATGAATGGCGGATTCGGGGCGAGACGGCCCGGGCGCTGGGGGTGGATGGCGACTATCTGACGCCGCCCTCAGTCAACGGGGCGCGGGCGCTGGTAGTGGATGATTTCGAGCCCAGCACCATCGCTTTGCAGGATTGCCTGGCGCGCGAGGGCGTGCTGGCCGCGCGGGCGACCTCGGAGGCCGAGGCGATGCAACTCGCCGGCGCGATGGATTTCGATCTCGTGGTGCTGAGCCTCTCCATGACCAATGACGACCCGCTGCGCCTCGCTGCCCGTCTGCGCGCCGCCGAGCGCACACAGAACGTGCCGCTGCTGCTGGTCGCCGACGTCGATCAGAAGAACCGCATGCTGCGCGGCTTCGATATCGGCGCCAATGACTGGGTGATGCGGCCAGTCGACGAGAACGAGTTGCGCGCCCGCGCCCGCAACCAGATCCGCCGCAAGATCTACCAGGACCGGCTGCGCGCCGATCTCGGCCACGCGCTCGAAATGGCGCTGACCGATCCGCTCACCGGCTTCTATAACCAGCGCTACCTCATGCGGCATCTGCGCGGCCTGCTGAGTGCCGGCAAGCCGCAACAGCTCGCGGTGATGATGATCGACGTCGATCATTTCAAGTCGATCAACGATCGCTGGGGCCACTCCGTTGGCGACCAGGCGCTGCGGGTGATCGCCGACTCGCTGCGCCGGCGCATCCGGGTATTCGACTCGATCGCGCGCTATGGCGGCGAGGAGTTCGCCGTCGTGATGCCCGGCACCACACCGGAAGACGCCCAGGCGGCCGCCGAGCGGCTGCGTACGGCGATTGCGGAGATGCAGTTCTATCCCGAGCCCGGCCTGCGCCACAGCCTCACGGTGAGCATCGGGGTCGCCTGCGGCCAGGACGAGACCACCACGCCGGAGCGCATGCTGCACGATGCCGACCAGGCGCTGTACCAGGCGAAGCGCAGCGGGCGAAACCGCATGGTTTTCTGGCAACCGACGACACCCCAGCTGTCCAACCCCGCCGTATCAGACGCGGTGCGGACCGGCACAGACTGACGTCCCCCAACGCCGGTCGCCCTCATAAACGTAAAAAAGGCGACCGCAATTGCGCGGTCACCTCGTTCACATCGGAAGATCAACAGGGCACCCCGATGGCCGGGGTGCCGCCGATCACTTAATCTTGGCTTCCTTGAACGCAACATGCTTGCGCACGACGGGGTCGTACTTCAGCATCTCCATCTTGCCGGTCTGGGCGCGGGCGTTCTTCTTGGTGACGTAGAAATACCCGGTGTCAGCGGTTGACACGAGCTTGATCTGGATGGTGTTGGACTTGGCCATGATACTTTCCGAGATACTTAGCGAACAGAGAGGCGCGCGGCTGCGCGCGCCGATGGAAGTCGTCTAATTGCGCATCATGCCCCGCGCCGTCAAGTGAGAACCGGATGCTGCCACGTCATCGCCGCTTCCACGGTTGGCGCCGTGTTCGGCCGCCGGGGCCTTGCAGGATGTGGAACACCAGACCGCCGGTCACCGGGCTCGCCTCGGAGAGCCTGACCTCGACCTCCTGGGCGAGGCGGAACACCAGGCCGTTGCGCCGCCCAGTCAGTGTCTGCGTCGCCTCGTCGTGGATGTAGAAATCCTCCGGCAAGGTCGAGATCGGCACCAGGCCGCTGGCGCCATTGCCGGCGACGGTGACGAACAGGCCGAACCGGGTGACACCGGAGATGCGCGCGTCAAACGTGGCGCCCACCTTGTCCATCATGAAGGCGGCGAGGTAGCGGTCCGTCGCGTCGCGCTCGGCCAGGGCGGCACGGCGTTCGGTGGCGGTGATATGCTCGCAGGTCTCGGCGAAATGGGCGCCATCGCCCGGCTCCAGCCCGCCGACGCCGAGTTCCAGCCCGGCGATGAGGGCGCGATGCACCATGAGATCGGCATAGCGGCGAATCGGGCTGGTGAAATGGGCGTAGCGCGGCAGCGCGAGGCCGAAATGGCCGATATTCTCCACGTCATACGCCGCCTGCATCTGGCTGCGCAGCACCACCTCGTTCACCAGCGGCCCTTCCTCGGTGCCGGCGACGCGCTTCAGCACGCGGTCAAGGTCGCGCGGATGGATCTGCCCGCCCGGCGGCAAGGCGATGTCAAAGCCGCGCAGGAAGGTGCGCAGGGTCTCGAGCTTCTCCTCCGAGGGCGGCGCGTGGATGCGGTAGACGCAGGGCTGGTGCAGCCGCTCCAACTCCTCGGCGGCGCAGACATTGGCCAGCACCATGAACTCCTCGATCAGCCGATGGCTGTCGAGCCGGGGGCGCGGGGCCACGGAGGCAACCTTGCCCGCCTCATCCAGCACCACACGGCGTTCGGGCAGGTCGAGATCGAGCGTGCCGCGGGCGTTGCGCACGTCGAGCAAGGCGCGGAAGGCGTCGTAGAGGGCGGGGATCGGCAGGCCGAGGTCCTCGCCGGCATCCTGCGCCGCTTGCACCTGCTCATAGGTGAGGCGGGCGGCGCTCTTCATGAGGCCGCGGCCGAAGCGGTGGCCGGTTTTACGGCCGGCTGCATCGAGCGTCATCTCAACGAACAGGCAGCCGCGATCCTCCGCCGGGCGCAGGCTGCACCAACCGTTGGAGAGCACCTCCGGCAGCATCGGCACCACGCGATCGGGGAAGTAGCAGGAATTGCCGCGCGTTCGCGCCGCCCGGTCGAGCGCCGAGCCGGGGCGGACGTAGTGAGCGACGTCGGCGATGGCGACGATGAGGCGAAAGCCGCTGGCCGTGCGTTCGGCGAACACCGCGTCATCGAAATCCCGCGCATCCTCGCCATCGATGGTCACCAGTGGGGTGTCGCGCAGGTCGACCCGACCGCGCACCGGGGTGGCGCGCGCCTTGTCGGCCTCGGCGAGGGCTTCGGCGGAGAATTCGGTGGGGATGTCGTGGGTGTGGATGACGATGAGGGATACCGCGCGGGCATCACCCATGTTGCCGAGGCGCTCGATGATACGCACCGGCTTCATGCCGTAGCCGCGGGAGGGCAGGGGCTCGCCCAGCACGATTTCGCCTGCCTCCGCGCCGCCGCTCTCCCCGGGCGGCACCGCCCATTCCGCCTTCACCCGCCGATCGGTCGGCTCGATGCGGCCATGACCGCCCGTGCCCGGGCGGTAGACGCCGAGCACGCGGGCGGGCGCGTCGGTCAGGCGTTTCAGGGTGCGCCCGGCGAAGCGGCCGGGGCCGATCGGGTGGATTTTCGCCACCACGCGCTCGCCGGGGGCGAGGGCGGCGCGGCCGCGCGGCTCGGCCTCCATGACGATGACTGGCGGCGGGCCGTCGCCCTCCCACTGCACCGGGCGGGCCAGCGCCTCACCGTCGGAGTCGATCCCGGTGATGCGGACTTCCAACACGTCGCGCTCCGGCTCGCGCACGCGGGGCGACGGGGAGGGCGGCGGATCATCGTCACGATTCGCTGACCCGCCGGCGCCGAGGCTCTTCAGCAGGCCGCGCACGGCGTTGGAATGCTCAGGGCCGAGGCCGAAATGGCGCATCACCTCGCGCTTGCCGACATGGTCTGGCGTGGTCTCGATGAAGCGGCGGATCTCCTCGCGGCTAGGTGCCCCGCTCGGACGTGGCGCCATGCCGGCGCCGCGGGTGCCCGGCCGCTTGTCCTTGCCACCGGCGGCGCGTGCGCCCGGTCGGCCGGAGCGTTTCATCTCAGGTTTTGGCCTTGGCCGTCGGCTTCTTCTTGACGGCGGGCTTCTTGGCAGCCGGCTTTTTGGCCGCGGGTTTCTTTGCGGCGGCGGCCGACTTCTCGGCCTTCACCTTCGGCCCCTTCACCGCCGCCGGCTTGGCCGCCTTGGCCCCCTTGCGGGCCGCGAAGCCGCGCGGTTTCAGCACCTTGCCCTTCTCGACCAGCAGCGCTACCGCCTGCTCCATCGCGATGTCGTCCATCGTGAGGTCGCGCGGCAGGGTGGCGACGGTGTTGCCGTGCTGCACATAAGGGCCGAAGCGGCCCTTGCGCACCAGCACCGGCTCCTTGTCCTTGGGATGCGGGCCGAGCGTACGCACCGAGGCGAGCTTCTGTGCCAGCACATCCACCGCCCGGTTGAGCCCGACGGTCAGCACGTCGTCATCCTTGTCGAGCGAGGCGAACACGCCGCCCATCTTCACGAAAGGCCCGAAGCGGCCGAGCCCGGCCTCGATGATCTCGCCGGTTTCGGGGTGCGGCCCCACTTCGCGCGGCAGTGAGAGCAGGCCGAGGGCCTGCTCCAGCGTCACGCTGTCACCCTCCACGCCCTTGGGCAGCGAGGCCCGGCGTGGCTTGCGCTTGGCGCCGGCCTCCTGCTCGCCCTGCTGCACGTAAACGCCGTAGGGGCCGCGCCGCACCGTGACCGCCTCGCCGCTCTCGGGGTGATGGCCAAGCTCGCGCATCCCCTCCTTCAGCGTGCCGCCATCCTCCTCGGCGCCATCGATGGCGAGGCGGCGGGTGTATTGGCATTCCGGGTAGTTGGAGCAGCCGATGAAGCTGCCATGCCGCCCGAGCTTGAGGCCAAGCCGCCCCTTGTTGCAGGAGGGGCAGCCGCGCGGGTCGGTGCCGTCCTCGCGGATCGGGAAGAAATGCGGGCCGAGATCGTTGTCGAGCGCGGTGATGACGTCGCTGATTTTCAGCTCGCGGGTATTCTCGATCGCCTTGGAGAACTGCTCCCAGAAGGCGCGCATCACCGCCCGCCAATTGGCCCGCCCGCCTGAGATATCGTCAAGCTGCTCCTCGAGCCCGGCGGTGAAGCCAGGATCGACGTAGCGCTCGAAGAAGCTGGTCAGGAAGGCGGTGACGAGGCGGCCGCGGTCCTCGGGGACGAAGCGCTTCTTGTCGAGTTTGACGTAGTTGCGGTCCTGCAGAACGGTCAGGATCGAGGCGTAGGTGGAGGGGCGGCCGATGCCGAGCTCCTCCATCTTCTTCACCAGGCTGGCCTCGGAGAAGCGCGGCGGCGGCTGGGTGAAGTGCTGATCGGCACTGACCCAACCCTGCGGGGCGCTGCCATGGCGCAGCGGATCGCGCTCGCGCATCGGCGGCAGCATGCGGTTATCGTCCTCGCCGCCCTCTGCCGCGTCGTCCTGGTCCTCACGGTAGAGCTTGAGGAAGCCGTCAAAGGCGAGAATCGAGCCGGTGGCGCGCAGGCGGGGGCCGGCGGGCTTGCCGGGATCGGCGGTCTCGACGGTCACCTGGTCAAGCTCGGCCGACTGCATCTGGCTCGCCACCGCGCGCTTCCAGACGAGTTCATAGAGGCGGCGCTGGTCGGGGCTGAGGTAGCGGCCGGCATCGTCCGGTGTGAGGGAGACATCGGTCGGGCGGATCGCCTCGTGGGCCTCCTGGGCGTTCTTGGCGCGGCTGGTGTATTCGCGCGGCGCGGCCGGCAGATAGTCATTGCCGTAGCTGCCCTGCACGTGGCCGCGAATGGCGGTGATCGCCTCCTGCGCCATCTGCACGCCATCGGTTCGCATATAGGTGATCAGGCCGACGGTATCACCGCCGATATCGACGCCCTCATAGAGCCCCTGGGCGACCCGCATCGTCTGCTGGGCGCCGAAACCGAGCTTGCGGGACGCCTCCTGCTGCAACGTGGAGGTGGTGAAGGGCGGCGGCGGGTTGCGTTTGACGCGGCGGCGCTCGACGGAAGAAACCGCGAAATCCCCGGCCTCCACCTGCGCCTTGGCGGCCTCGGCCAGGGCGCGGGTGTTGAGGTCGAACTGATCGAGCCGCTTGCCGTTGAGGTGGGTGAGGCGGGCGGTGAAGGGGGCGTTCGATGGCGTGAGGAACTGGGCCTCGATCGTCCAGTATTCCCGCGGCCGGAACGCCTCGATCTCGGCCTCGCGCTCGCAGATCAGGCGCAGCGCCACGGATTGCACCCGCCCGGCGCTGCGGCTGCCCGGCAATTTGCGCCAGAGCACCGGCGAGAGGGTGAAACCCACGAGATAGTCGAGCGCGCGGCGGGCGAGGTAGGCCTCGATCAGCGGCTGGTCGAGCTCGCGGGGATGGGCGATGGCGTAGCGGACGGCGTTGCGGGTGATCTCATTGAAGGTGATGCGGTGCACCTTCACGTTTTTGAGTACATTCCGCTCCGCCAGCATGGCCTGCACATGCCAGGAAATCGCCTCGCCCTCGCGATCCGGGTCGGTCGCGAGGTAGAGCGTCTTGGCGCCCTTGAGCGCCTTGGCGATGGCGGTGACCTGCTTGTCACCCCGGGAATCGGCCTCCCAATCCATCTCGAAGTCCTGCTCCGGGCGAACGGAACCATCCTTCGGCGGCAGGTCTCGGACATGCCCGAAGCTCGCCAGCACGGTATAGCCGCCGCCGAGATACTTGTTGATTGTCTTGGCCTTAGCAGGCGATTCGACGACAACGACGTCCGACATTTTGCTCCGTTCTTCGGGCTAGGCGCCCCATCCGGCTATGAGCGCAATCCGGTGCCCGGACAGCGTCTCGATCCTGCCCGCGATCTCCAGATCCAGCAGTAGGGAATTGACCACGGAGGCCGGTAGTTGGCAGCGCCGGATGAGATCGTCAACTGCGGTCGGTGACGGACCGAGCAGGTTGACGATGGTTTGAAGTGCCTCGGCATGCGCGCCGGGCGGCAATTCGGCCTCCGGGGCGGCGTCCGCGAAGCCTTCGGCGCCCTCGTAGAGCGGCGCTTGGGCCAGCCCGCCGGAGAGCAGGGCGATCACGTCCTCGGCGGTTTCGGTGAGGTGCGCGCCATCGCGCAGCAGCCCGTTGGTGCCGCGGCAGCGCTCGTCGAGCGGCGAGCCGGGCACCGCGAACACCTCGCGATTGGCCTCGGCGGCGAGGCGGGCGGTGATCAGGCTGCCCGATTTTAGCGCGGCCTCCACCACCACCACGCCGAGCGACAGCCCGGCGATCACCCGATTGCGGCGCGGGAAGTGGCGGGCCTGCGCCACCGTGCCCAGCGGCATTTCCGCCAGCACCACCCCTTCGCGGCCGATGCGGCGTTGTAGGGCGGCGTTTTCCGGCGGGTAGAACGTGTCGATGCCACCGGCGATGCAGGCGATGGTGGTGCCGCGGGAGAGGGCGCCGAGATGGGCCGCGGTGTCGATCCCGCGCGCCAGGCCGGAGACCACGGCGAAGCCGGCCTCGGCGAGCCCGGCGGCCAACATCTCGGCGATGCGCCGGCCATTGGCCGAGGCATTACGGCTGCCGACGATGCCGACCGCGCGGCGGCTGGCAATCACCGGCTCCCCGACTGCGGCGAGCACCGGTGGCGGGTCGGGCAAGGTGGCGAGCAGTGGTGGGTATCCTGGTGTACCGTAGATCAGCACTTGCCCGCCGATTTGTTCGACGGCTGCGATTTCGCGCTCGGCCGTCCGCCGGTCCGGCACCGCGAGCGGCGCGCGGCGGCCGGCGGCGCGGGCGATTTCCGGCAGGCCGTCGATCGCGGCTGTGGCGTTGCCGAAGCGGGCGAGCAGGCGGCGAAACGTGATGGGGCCGACGCCCTCCGTGCGCGCGAGACGGAAGGCGTCGGCCGCATCGCTCATTTTTTCGCGCCGATCCGTGGCTCCGTACCGGCGATCAGGCGGCGGATATTGTCCTTGTGGCGCAGCACCACGAGGGCGACGGCCGCCAGCACCAGGCCCAGCACCGGCTGCGGCGAGCCGAGCAGCCAGGCGAGAATGGGCGCGGCCACGGCGGCGGCGAGTGAGGCGGCCGAGGACATGCGCAGCAGGAACGCGGTCAACAGCCACACCACGGCCGCACCAACGGCCACTCGCCAATCCGCCACCAGCATGATGCCGAGCCCGGTGGCGACGCCCTTGCCGCCTTTGAATTTGAGCCACACCGGGTAGTTATGGCCGAGCAGGCTCGCCAGACCGCCGAAGAAAATACCCGGCACGCCCGCGATCGACGCCCCCAGCACCACGGCGAGGGAGCCCTTGGCGGCATCCAGCAGCAGCGTTCCGGCAGCCAGCCCTTTGCGGCCGGTCCGTAGTACGTTGGTGGCGCCGGTGCTGCCCGAGCCGATCTTCCGCACGTCACCAAGGCCCGCCGCCATGGTCAGCAGCAGGCCGAAGGGGATGGAGCCGAGGAGATAGCCGGCGATGGCCGCCAGCATCACCGCGGTTTCGCTGCTCATTCCCATCATCCGAAAACCCTCCGCCCGGCTTTCCAGGTGCCGATCACCCGCCCCTCCAGCGCCCGCCCGTCGAATGGGGTGTTCTGCGCCCGGCCGGGCAGTTCTCCGGCCTCGACCTGCCAGGCGGCGTCGAGATCGAACAGGCAGAGATCGGCCGGGGCGCCCTTGGCGAGCGTGCCGGCTTTGACACCGAGCACATTGGCCGGGCCTGCGGTCAGCAGGCCGAGCGCGCGGGCGAGGGGGATGGCGCCGCCATGCACCTGGGCGAGGGTGACGGCCAGCAGGGTAGCGAGGCCAACCCCGCCGGCGGCCGCCTGGGCGAAGGGCAGGCGCTTGTCATCCGCGTCGCGCGGCTGGTGGTCCGAGGCGATGGCGTCGATGGTGCCATCGGCCAGCGCGGCGACCACCGCAAGGCGGTCTTCCTCGGCCCGCAAGGGCGGCGAGAGCTTGGCGTAGGTGCGGAAATTGCCGATCGCCGTCTCGTTGAGGTCGAAATAGGGCGGCGCAGTGTCGCAGGTGACGTCGAGCCCGTCGGCCTTGGCGGCGCGGATCAGGCCGATGGCCTCGCCGGTCGAGACATGGGCGAAGTGGAGCGCCCCGCCGGTCATGCGGAGCAGCCGAAGGTCCCGCGCCACCATCAGCGCTTCGGCGGCGGGGTGGATGGCGTGGAGGCCGAGGCGGGTGGCGAGTTCGCCGGAGGTCGCGGCGCCGCCCTCGGCCAGCGTCGGCTCCTCCGGGTGCTGCACCACACGGGCGCCGAAGGCTCTGGCGTAGGAGAGGATCAGACGCATCATCCGGGCCGAACCGATGGCGCGGGCGCCATCGGTGAAGGCGACGGCGCCGGCCTCGCGCAGCAGGCCGAGTTCGGCCAATTCCTCACCGCGGCAGCCCTTGGTGGCCGCCGCGTAGGGCAGAATTGTGAGGCTGCCGGTTTCCTCGCCACGGGCGCGCAGATGGCGCACCAAGGCGGGGTCATCGATCGCCGGCTTGGTGTCGGGCAGGGCGGCCAGCGTGGTGATGCCGCCCGCCGCCGCCGCCACCGCCGCCGAGGCGATGGTTTCGCGATATTCGCCGCCGGGCTCACCGACCTCGGCGCGCATGTCGACCAGCCCGGGGCACAGAATGGCGCTGTCACCGTCGATCACCTTTGCACCCTCGGGCCGGCCGATGCTGCGGCCGAGATCGGCGATCCTCCCATCGCGCACCAGCAGGGCGCCAAGCGTATCCAGGCCATTGGCGGGGTCCAGCAGGCGAACATTCTCGAAAATAAGGTCAGTCATTGCGCTGATTCCGCCGCGCCAGCATGTCGAGCACGGCCATGCGCACCGCGACGCCCATCTCGACCTGCTCCTTTATAAGGCTGCGGATCGGGTCGTCGGCCACGTCCGAGGCGATTTCCACACCGCGGTTCATCGGGCCGGGATGCATTACCAGGGCATCGGGCTTGGCGAAGGCGAGTTTCTCGGCGTCCAGCCCGTAAAACCGGAAGAATTCGCGGAAGGAGGGGATCAGCCCGCGCGTCATGCGCTCCTTCTGCAGGCGGAGCATCATCACGATGTCGCAGCCCTCGAGCCCCTCGCGCATGTCGTGGAACACCTCGACGCCAAGGCGGGCGACCTCGGCCGGCATCAGCGTGGGCGGGCCGATCACCCGCACGCGGCTGCCCATGGCCGAGAGCAGGAAGATGTTGGAGCGGGCGACGCGGCTGTGCAGCACGTCACCGCAAATCGCCACCGTCAGCCCCTCCAGCCGGCCGCGGCGGCGGCGGATGGTGAGGGCGTCGAGCAGGGCCTGGGTGGGGTGCTCATGAGTGCCGTCACCGGCGTTGATCACCGCGGCATCCACCTTGCGGGCGAGCAGCGCCGGCGCCCCCGAGTCGCCGTGGCGGACCACCAGCAGATCGCAGTTCATGGCGTTCAGCGTCGCCGCGGTGTCGAGCAGGGTTTCGCCCTTGTTCACCGAGGAGGTGGAGACCGACATGTTGATCACATCGGCGCCGAGCCGCTTACCCGCCAGCTCGAAGCTCGTGCGAGTACGCGTTGAATCTTCGAAAAAAAGATTGATCAGCGTGCGGCCGCGCAGGAGATCGCGCTGGGTTTTGCCGGAGCGGTTGAGCAGCGCGTAGCTCTCCGCGAGATCGAGCACGGACTCGATCTCGGGCGGGTGCATGCCCTCGATTTGCAGGAGGTGGCGGTGTGCTAGGGCCAAAGGATGGGGTCCCGTCGGTAACGGGGCTGCAGGTTACAGGGGGGCGCCCGATCATGCTAGGCTGCCGCATGGAGGCCGCCATGTCCGAGACCAAGCCGACCAAGGAAATCAGCATCGCGTCGACCCTCGGCCGCGTGCACGTCAGCTTCGCCGGGGTGACCATCGCCGACACCACTGCGGCACTCACGCTGCGTGAGTCGCCGTACGGGCCGGTGCAGTATATCCCGCGCAGCGACGTCCGCATGGAGCTTTGCCAGCGCACTGCGCACGCGAGCCATTGCCCCTGGAAGGGCGATGCCAGCTATTACAGCGTCACCGTCGGCGATCGCACTACGGTCAACGCGATCTGGACCTACGAGACGCCGATCGAGGCAGTATCGGCGATCCGCGGCTACCTGGCTTTCTACCCCGATCGGGTCGACGCCATCGAGACCGGCTGATCAGCCGGCCAGCGCCGCGATGCGGGCCAGCGCCTCGTCGCGGCCGAGGGCGAGCAGGGTGGCGTCGATGCCGGGGCTGACCGTGCTGCCGGTGAGGGCGATGCGGAGCGGCTGGGCGATCTGGCCGAGCTTCTTGCCCTGCGCCTCGGCGAAGGCGCGCAGGGCGGCGTCGATCGCCTCGCGCTCGAAGTCGGTTCCGGCCAGGATCGTCTTGAAGCCGGCGAGCAAAGCGCGCCCCTCGTCGGTGAGGGCGGCGGCGGCCTTGGCGTCGAGCGGCAAGGGAAGGGGGCGGGCGAGGAATACCGCGGAATCAGCGAGTTCGATCATCGTCTTGGCCCGCTGCTTCAGCTCCGGCATCAGTGCGGCGATGCGCGGCGCGCCGGCGGTGAGATCGAGCCCCTCGCGCCCGGCGAGGCGGGCCAGCACCATCTCGGTGAGGCGGGCATCCTCGGCGGCGCGGATCCACACGCCGTTCAGATTGTTGAGCTTGGCGTAGTCCATCCTCGCGGCGCCGCGGTTGACGTCGACGATGTCGAACAGGCGGATCGCCTCGTCGCGCGAGATCACCTCGAGATCGCCGTGCGACCAGCCCAGCCGCATGAGGTAGTTGCAGAGGGCCTCGGGGAGATAGCCCTGGACGTCAAACTCCATCACCGAGACGGCGCCGTGGCGCTTGGAAAGCTTATGTCCGTCGGCGCCATGGATCAGCGGCACATGGGCGAAGCGTGGGCGCTCCCAGCCCATGGCGTCATAGATTTGCGCCTGGCGGAAGGTGTTGGTGAGGTGGTCATCGCCACGGATGACATGGGTGATTTCCATGTCATGGTCGTCCACCACCACCGCGTGCTGGTAGGTCGGCGTGCCGTCGCTGCGCAGGATGATCATGTCGTCGAGTTCGGCATTGGCGACGCGGACGGTGCCCTGTACGAGATCCTCCACCACGGTCTCGCCCTCTTGTGGGGCGCGCAGGCGAATGGCGGGGGCGACGTCGTTTGGCCCGGTGCCGGGATCGCGGTCGCGCCAGGGGCTGCGGACCTTGAGGCCGGGATTGGCCTCGCGCATCGCCTTCAGCTCATCGGCTGACAGCCAGCACTTGTACGCCTTCCCTGCGGCGACCATGGCGTGCGCGACCTCGGCATGCCGGGCGGCGCGCTTGGACTGGTAGACTGGCGGCGCGTCCGTCTCGAGGCCGAGCCAGGCCAGCCCGTCGAGGATCGCCTGGGTGGCGGCCTGGGTGCTCCGCTCCTTGTCGGTATCCTCGATGCGCAGCAGGAATTCGCCCCCGTGGTGGCGGCTGAACAAATAGTTGAACAGCGCGGTGCGGGCGCCGCCGATATGCAGCATGCCGGTGGGGCTCGGGGCGAAGCGGGTGCGGACGGTCATGGCTTGGTCTCTCGTCGAAGGGCCGCGCTTCTATCATGGGCTGGCGTTGCGTCGTAGCGTGGCAGTCATGCAGGCAGGCATGAGCGACAGCCCGGCGGAGCCAGGCGCATTCACCCGATGGGTGGCGGGCGAGCGCGGGCGGTTCGCCGTGTGGCTGCCGGTGTGCATGGCGCTTGGGGCGGCGCTGTATTTCAGCCTGAAGAGCGAAATTCCGCCGGCGAGCGGGGCGGCGGCGGGGGTGTTGGCGCTGGCGGCGGCGTGGATTGCGCGGTCAGATTGGCTGCGCATTCCCGCGATCCTCGCCGTGGCGGCGCTGCTCGGCATGGCCTCGGCGCAATTCGCCACCTGGCGGGCGGCGCCGTTGGCCGATCTACCGAGCAAGGCGACGATCCTCACCGGCACAATTCGGGCGGTGGAGCAGCTGCCAAATGGCCGGCGGGTGACGGTGGCGCAGGCCAGCCTCGATGGCGGTCCAGCGCAGGCGCGCCTATTGCGCATCCGCCTGCGTGGTGGGGATGAAACGCCGTTGCGCACCGGGGATGCCATCGAGGTGCGGGCCATGCTGAGCCGCCCGGCGATGCCGGCCTTCCCGGGGGGCTGGGATTTCCAGCGTGATGCCTTCTTCGCGGGTTTTGGCGGCTTCGGCTTCGCCCTGCGGCCCGTGGCGGTGCTGCGTCAGGGCGAGGTGGAAGGGTTGGCAGCGCGAGTGCAGGGGCTGCGCGAGGTGATCGTCGCGCGCATCGATGCCGCCCTGCCGCCCGTGCGCGGGGCGATCGCTGCCACGCTGCTGACCGGCGGCACGAGTTCGATCCCGGAGGCGGATCGCGCGGCGTTCCGCGATTCCGGCCTCGCGCATTTGCTGGCGATCGCCGGGCTGCATATCGGGGTGGTGATGCTCTGGGTGTTCGGCACCACGCGGCTGCTCTTGGCGCTGTCGGAGCGGGCGGCGCTCTACTGGCCGTTGAAGCCGATCGCCGCCATCGCCGCCTTGGCGGCCGGGTTGTTCTACATGGTGCTGACGAGCGCCCATGTGCCGATCGTCAGAAGTTTCGCCATGGCCTCCCTGGTGACGCTGGGCGTCATCGTCGGGCGGCGAGCGATGTCGCTGCGCGGGCTCGCCTTCGCCATGGCGGTGCTGGTGCTGCTGGCACCGCACGAGGTGATGGGGGTGAGCTTCCAGATGAGCTTCTCCGCGGTGCTGGCGCTGATCGCTGGCTATGAGGCGCTGCGGCCAGCGCTGGCTCGGCTGCATGGCAACGGCGCCTGGCATCGCCGCCTGCTCGGCCATGTCGTGGCGCTGGCGCTGACCAGCGCGCTCGCCGGCACTGCCTCCGCACCTTACGGGGCCTATCATTTCGGCCATGCGCAGCTCTACTACGTGTTCGCCAACATGGTGGCGGTGCCGCTGACCGCGCTGTGGGTGATGCCGGCGGGGATGCTGGCGCTGCTGCTGATGCCGCTGCACGCGGAGGGGCCGGCGCTGTGGGCGATGGGATGGGGGATCGAGGCGATCCTGTTCATCGGCCGCGCGGTGAGCGCCTGGCCGGAAGCGGTGATCGCGGTGCCGCATATGGCGCCCTGGGGGCTGCTGGTGCTGTCGCTCGGCCTCGCCTGGCTCGGCATCTGGCGCACACGGTTACGGCTGCTCGGACTTGTCGCGATCCTGGCCGGGCTGCTCTCGCCGCTGACGGCGCCGCCGCCTGACGTGCTGGTGTCCGCTGATGCACGGCTGATCGGGCTGCGCACGGCGGAGGGGCATTACATCATCCCCGGCAAGGGCGGTTCGAAGCTGGTGCGGGAGAGCTGGCAGCAGGCCTGGGGCACCGACGCGCCGGCGAAGCCGCTGCCCGCGGGCCTGTCGCCGGGCGAGACCATGGAATGCGCCCGCAATGACTGCACCGCGCAGATCGGCGGTCAGACGATCCGGGTGCTGCGCGGCTCGCCGCAATGCGAAGGGGCGCTGGTGATCTCGCCCGAGCCGCTGCGGTTCAACTGCGCCACTCCGCCGGCGTACATCGACCGGTTCAGCGTGTGGCGGCACGGCGCCCACGCCGCCTGGGTGACGAAATCGGGGGTGACGATTGTCACCGACCGCGATGTGCGGGGCGAGCGGCCGTGGATTCCCCGCATGGTCAGCCGCAGCGCAATTCCGGCCGGCCTGCCGCAGGCGGCGCGGGATGACGTACCGGAGGAGTGAGCTAGGCGACCACTCCGACATAGCCGTCCCGCTGCGGGTCGGCGCCGCCTTCCAGCTTGCCGTCCCACATGGTGATGCCGTGCGGCGCGGCGAAGGGGAAGCTCATCGGCGAGCGCTTCACGCCATAGCCCATCGCTTCCACCGCGCGCTGAGTGGCGCGGGTGATGCGGTTGGAGATGTCGATATCGTTGGTGGTGGCGGAGAAGCGGGGGGCCTGCACGGCTTCCTGCATCGTCATGCCCCAATCCAGCACGTTCAGCAGCACCTGCAGGATCGCCACCCCAATCCAGGCGCCGCCGGGGGCGCCGAGGGTCACGACCGGGGCGTTGCCTTCCAGCACGATGGTGGGGGACATCGAGGAGAAGCGGCGCTTGCGCGGCGCGATGGAGCCGGCGCGGCCGGGCCGCGGGTCATACCAGTTCATCGCGCCGTTCAGCATGAAGCCGGTGCCGGGCGGGATGACGCCGGAGGGGGTGCCGAGCGTATGGGTGAGGGAGACCACCATGCCGGCGGCGTCCACGCAGGAGATCGTCGTGGTATGCTTGGCATCGCCGCAGACGCGGGGCAGGGAGGTTTTCTCTCCGGCCCGGATGCGCGCGGCGCAGGCATCGGCGTAGCTGTCGGAGAGTAGCATATCGAGTGGCGGGGGGACGAAATCGGGGTCGCCGATATGGGTGTCCTTGTCGAGCCCGGCGATCTTCATCGCCTCGGCCAGCACGCGGATATACTCGGGGCTGTTGTGGCCCATCGCGGTGAGGTCGAACCGTTCGAGGATTCGCAGCATCTCGGCGATAACGATGCCGCCGGCCGGCGGCGGCGGGGCGGCGATGCGGCGGCCGCGATAGGTGATTTCCAGCGGCTTGTGCTCACGCACACGGAATTCCGCGAGGTCGGAAAGTGACAGCAGCCCGCCATTGGCCCGCATGTCAGTGTCGATGCGGGCGGCGATGGCGCCGGTGAAGAAGCTCTCGGCGCCGTTGGCGGCAATCTCGGCCAGCGTGGCGGCGAGCTCGGGGTTGACCACCGTGTCTCCCACCCGCTTCGGCGCGCCGTCGCGCATGTAAAGGCGGGTGCCGTCCGGGGTGTAGGACAGCTTGGCCGCGTAGCCGGCACGGCCATAGGCGGCCTCGTTCATGGTGAACATCGCCGAGACGTGCGGGCGGACCACCCAGCCCTCCCTCGCGAAGCGGATCGCCGGGCCGAACAGGCTGGCCCAGTCGCGCCGGCCGAAACGGGCATGGGCGGCCTCGAACACCCGGAGAATGCCGGGGGTGGTGACCGCCTGGTGGCCGACTTCGTTGACCGCGCCTTTCAGCACATAGCCGTAGCCGTCCGAACATTCGCGCTCGAAGATGCCCTCCCACATCTCCGGCGTCGCCGCCGCAGGGCAGGTGGACAGCCCATCGAGGATGATGTGGCTGCCGGATTTCGGGTCGAACACCTGCATGGAGCCGAGGCCGCCGATGCCGCACATCATCGGATCGACCACGCCCTGGGTGAAGGCGCAGGCGAGCACGGCATCCACCGCGCTCCCGCCGAGGGCCAGCACCTCGGTGCCCGCCTCCACCGCCTCGGGCTGTGGCGCGACGATCATCGCCCGGGGCTCGGGCAGGCGGCGGATGGGGCGGGGCATGACGGGCTCCTTCTTGCTCCGCCTAACCTGCCGTCAGCCGCCACCCCGGCGCAAGCCTGGGTTCAGTAGTGCCGGAGCAGCCCGATCAGCCTGCCCTGCACGCGCACCTTGTCGGCCGGGTAGATCTGCGTCTTGAAGGCGGCGTTGGCCGGCTCGAGCGCGATCGAATTGCCGCGGCGGCGCAGGCGCTTCAGCGTGACGTCCTGCTCATCGACCAGGGCGACCACGATATCCCCGGTATCCGCGGTATCGGAGCGGCGGATGATCACCGTGTCGCCGTCCCAGATCCCGGCATCGATCATCGACTCGCCATCGACTTCGAGGGCGAAATGCTCGCCAGTGCCGAGCATGGCGGCGGGCAGGTCGATCGTGCGGGTGGTATCGCCCAGCGCCTCGATCGGCAGGCCGGCGGCGATGCGGCCGTAGAGTGGGAGCTGGACCGAGGTAGCGTCATTCGCCGTCTTCACCCCGGTAAGGCGGGGGCTGAAATCGCCGCGGATGACGTTCGGCGCAAACGAAGCCCCGGTCTCACCGATCTCGGCCATGGCCTTGTCGCGTGCGGCGATGTCACCGGGCATGCGCACGACCTCGAGCGCGCGGGCGCGGTGATGGCGGCGCTGGAGGAAGCCGCGCTCCTCGAGCGCGGAAATCAGGCGGTGGATACCGGACTTGGAGCGCAGGTTCAGCGCGTCCTTCATTTCCTCGAAGCTGGGGGAGAAACCGGTGGTGCGCAGGTGGCGATCGATGAAGGTGAGCAGTTCGTGCTGCTTGCGGGTGAGCATGTGAGGAACTCCTGTGGGCCGTTCGGAACAAAGCGGCAACGCATGCGCAGGTTCTATTTAAGTTCCACCGGCGGTGTCAAACTTATTCACAGGCCAAGCAGGTCAAGACGGATAATTGGCAAGATTTCGCCGGATTTCGCGGGCGGCGCATGGGGCGGACGCAGGATCAGGGCGTCCGACTCGGCCAGCAGACGCAGCATTGCGGAATCCTGGCGGGTGAAGGCGGTGGCGACCGCGTTGCCCGCGGAGTCATGACTGAGGCGCGCGCGCAGATGGTCGGCGCGGTGGTCGTTGGCCGGCAGGTCGGCGCCGAGAATGGCGTGGCTGACCGGCGGCGGGGCGCCGGGGAGGCCGGAGAGCACGCGTAGCGCCGGCAGCAGGAACAGGATGGCAGTGATCAGCGAGGAGACCGGGTTGCCTGGCAGGCCGAGCAGCGGCACGTCGCCCAGCGCACCATGGATCAACGGCTTGCCCGGCCGCATGGCGATTTTCCAGAAATCGATCACCAAGCCGGCGGGGGCCAGGGCGGACTGGATCAGGTCATGCTCGCCGACCGAGGCGCCGCCGGTGGTGACCATGATGTCGCAGGAACGCGCCCCCGCAGCGGCTGCGGCGATGGCGGCGCTGTCATCAGGGGCGACCGGCAGGACCACGGCCTCGCCACCGCAGGCCTGCACCAGGGCGGCAAGGGCGTGTGAGTTTGAGGAGACGATGCCTCCCGAAGGGATCGGCTCGCCGGGCAAAGCGATCTCGTCGCCGGTGGCGAGGATGGCGACGCGGGGGCGGCGATGGACGGCGACCCAGGGGTGGTTGCCGGCGGCCATCAGGCCGATTTCCCGTGCATTCAACAGCTTGCCGGCGGGGACCAACACATCACCGGAGGCGAAATCCTGCCCGGCGCGGCGGATATGGCGCTTGGCGACCACGGCCTCGTTCACCGTCACGCGCTCCCCGTCGCGGGTGGCGTCCTCCTGCAGCAGGATCGCGTCGGCGCCGGTGGGAACGATGCTGCCGGTGAACAGGCGCAGGGCCTGGCCGGGAGCGAGCACGCCGGGCCAGGGATGGCCGGCGGGGGCGGAGCCGACGACGTCGAGCACCGCGCCGAGCGTGCCGTCTTCGGCACGGAGCGCGTAGCCGTCCATCGCCGAGACGTCCTGCGGCGGCTGGGTGAGGCGGGCGGCGACCGGCTGCGCGTTTACCCGGCCCCAGGCGGCGGCGAGCGGCACGATTTCGGCCGCGGTGGGGCGTAGCCCGGCGAGAATGCGGGCGCGGGCCTCGTCGACGCTGATCATCGGGCTTGGGTGATCCGGATCACGGCACGCGCGTGGCCACGCAGCTTGGCGAACAGGCCGATCAGCTGCTTCCAGGGGAAATACTTGCGGTCGAGCAGGGCCATGGCGTGGTCCGCCTCGGGCCCGGTGACGATCTCGGCCTGGGCGTCGACCCAGTCGCCCAGCACCTCGCCGCGCATGGTGCAGGGGGCGAGCCGCACCTTGGGATTACGGCGCACCCGTTTCACCTTGAAGCTATCGGCGGTGCTGTAGACGTAGAAACGGTCGGGCGCGGCCGGGTCGGCGGCGAACCATAGCGGCGTTTTCACGCCCCTTCCGTCGCGGCGGAAGGATTCGAGGTTGATGTAGCGGTGTTGGGCGATCTGCCGCATCGTTGGCCTCCTCCGGCTAGGCAGCCTGCTTGGCGGCGGCGGCGCGCTGAATGCCGCGCCACACCTTATAGGCGATCACCACCACGAGGCAGGCGCCGACACCGGCCAGCATCCAGTAGACACCATCCGGCCCCAGAAATTCCGCGAGATACCAACCGCCAGCGACGAAGCTGGTGGCCCAGAGGCCGGCGGCGATGAAGTTCCAGAAGGCGAACTTCGCCCAGTTCATCCCGGCCACGCCGCAGGCCGCGGACGAGACGTTGCGGATACCATAGACGAAGCGAAAGGAGAGCACGAACAGCGTGCCGTAGCGGTCGAGAAAGCCGAGGGCCTGCACCAGCCGGCGCTCCGCGCCCGGAATCCGCTTGGCAACGCCGGCGCCGAATTTGCGGCCGAGGGTGAACCATACTTGGTCACCGAGGTAGGAGCCGAGCCAGACGCTGACCAGGAGATACCAAGGATTGATCATCCCGGTCGCCTTGCCAGCGGCGGAGGCCAGCAGGACAAAGGTTTCGCCTTCGAAGAATGCCCATGCGGCGGCTCCGAGATAGGCGAGTGCTCCCCATTCGGCCCAGAATTCAGCCACCTCGACGTTTACTCCCGATAATCCGCATCTCTACAGTTTGACGCTGCTTGCCCACAGAGCAAGCTTAATCTTGTGTAAGTTAAGAGATGCCCCTCAGGCGCGCTCGGGGAAAAGGCCGAGCAGCCCGGATTCGCTGGCGGCGCAACGCCCGCGCTCAGTGATCAGGCCGGTGACCAGGCGGGAAGGAGTGACGTCGAAGGCCGGGTTGGCGCCGGGGCTTCCGGTGGGCGCGATGCGCACGGTGGTGATGTTGCCGTCCATCGCGCGGCCGCTGATGGTGGTGACCTCGCTCGATGCGCGCTCCTCGATCGGGATTTCGCGCACCCCATCGGCGATCGTCCAGTCGATGGTGGAGGAGGGCACCGCGACCCAGAAGGGCACGCCGTTATCATGCGCGGCCAGGGCCTTGAGATAGGTGCCGATCTTGTTCGCGACATCGCCGATGCGGGTGGTGCGGTCGGTGCCGACGATGACGAGATCGACCATGCCGTGCTGCATCAGGTGGCCGCCGGCATTGTCGGCGATCACGGTGTGGCGCACGCCGTGGCTGCCAAGCTCGAAGGCGGTGAGCAGGGCGCCCTGGTTGCGCGGGCGGGTCTCGTCGACCCACACGTGGAGATCGATCCCCTGGTCATGCGCCATGTAGATCGGCGCGAGCGCGGTGCCCCAATCGACGGTGGCGAGCCAGCCGGCGTTGCAGTGGGTGAGGATGTTGACGGTGCGGCCGGGCTTGGCGAGGCCGGTGATCAGCTCGATCCCGTGGCGGCCGATGGCGGCGCACATCGCGACGTCCTCATCGGCGATCGCGGCAGCCTCGGCATAGGCGGCGGCAACACGGGCGCGGGGCTCGAGCGGGCGCAGCCGGGCCAACATGCGGTCGAGCGCCCATTGCAGGTTGACGGCGGTGGGCCGCGTGGCGGCGAGCAGCGCGGCATCGCGCTCCATCGCGGCGCTACCGGGATCGGCTCGGAGCGCGAGGCAGAGACCGTAGGCGGCCACCGCGCCGATCAGGGGCGCGCCACGGACCTGCATGGCGCGGATGGCGTGGGCAGCGGCGGCAACATCGGTGAGGCGCAGCACATCCACCGCCCAGGGCAGACGGGTCTGGTCGAAGATGTGGACGGACCAGCCATCCTGTTCATTGACCCAAACGCTGCGGTAGGGCGTGCCGTCGATCTTCATGCTGATTTTCCGGGGGAGTGGGTGGTCAGATGCGCTGATGCAGCACACAGACCAGGGTGAATAACCGCCGTGCAGTGGCGAAATCGATGGCGATCTTGCCTTCGAGCCGCTTGATCAGCAGCTCCGCCCCCTCGTTGTGCAGCCCGCGGCGGCCCATGTCGATCGCCTGGATGCGCTGCTCGCGCCCTTCGGCGACGGCGAGGATGTGGCTTTCCACCAGCATCTGATAGTCGCGGATCAGGCCGCGGAATGGGCCGAGAGCGAGCAGGATGCCGCGCAACGGCGTGCCGTCGGCCGCGCGGATGTCGAATACGAGGCGGCCGTGTTGGATCGAAAGGCGTAGCCCATAGGGCCCGGGGCCGCCGCCAATCGGGAAAAAGCGGTTCTCGGCCTGCAGGTCGGCCACCGCCTGCGCTTGATCAGCCTCCAGGAGCGGGGAGAGGCGCGTCAGCGTCTCGCCCTCGAGCGCGATATCGGCAAGCCGCGCCCCTTCCGCCGCCAGACCGGCCGCGATGGTCATGCGGTCAGCCCGGGCCTTCCACGGTGAGCATGCCGAGCGAGGTCATCGCGCCCACGGTCATGCCTTTGATGGGTTGCAGCAGGCCGACCGCGAGCGCGACCGTCAATGGCAGCCAGATCGCCGCGTGGATCCACAAATCGGGTGCCCAGGCCTTTT
Source organism: uncultured Rhodospirillales bacterium (assembly GCA_903865895.1). Taxonomy (GTDB): domain Bacteria; phylum Pseudomonadota; class Alphaproteobacteria; order Acetobacterales; family Acetobacteraceae; genus CAIYPH01. The sequence continues at coordinate 62,515 of CAIPLM010000084.1, forward strand.
CCACCACGAGCATGGCCGGCACGATGAGATGGCCGACCACCACGATGGTGAAATACGGCGGCGCGTCATCGGCGCGGGCGAGGCCGAGCGGGGCATGGCATTCCGCACATTCCGCCTTTATGCGAAGGAACTTGGCGAACAGGCGCGATTTGCCGCAGGCGGGGCAGGTGCCCATGGCGCCACGGCGCAGCGCATCGGCCATGCGCGGCACCGGCCAGGCCGGCAGTTTCGGGGAACGATCGGGCGTCCAGCGGACGGGTTGGCCCTCGGGCACGGTGGCACCTCTCAGGAACAGACGGACAGCAGCGCGGGAAAAGTCCCTCACCGCAGTGCAGCATTACTTGATCCCGGCGAAAATGGCGACCAAGACTTTGCGCATGTCCCGCATTCTCGTCATCAATCCCAATTGCAGCCAGGATTGTTCGGACGGCATCGCCGCCGCAATCGCCCCGTTCCGCCGCCTCGACGGCCCGGAGATTGATGTCGCCACCCTCGCGAGCGGCCCGAAGGCGATCTACTCCTGGCGCGAATGGCATGCGGTGGTGGAACCACTGTGCCACTTCGTCGAGCGCGCCACCGCCGACATCTTCATCGTCGCCTGCGCGTCCGACCCCGGGATCGAGGCGGTGCGCGCCTGCACCACCTCCCCGGTCCTCGGCATTTTCCGCTGCGCCGTCACCGCCGCGGTGGCGCGGGCCGAGCGGTTCGGGGTGATCGCACTCGCCAATGCCTCAAAGGCCCGCCACATGTCCGCCATGCGCTCCCTCGGCCTCGAGTCGCGCCTCGCCGCCGAGGTGGCGATGAACGTCTCGCTCGAAACCCTGCTCGACCCCAAGGCCGCCCGCGGCCGGCTGATCACGGCGGCCAAGAAACTGGCCGATGCCGGGTCCGACACCATCATCCTCGGCTGCACCGGCATGAGCCATCACCGCGCGGCAATCGAGGCCGAACTCGGCCTGCCCGTCATCGACCCCTGCCAGGCCGCCATCGGCCAGGCACTGGCGATTGCGCTGACGATCTAGCGCCGAGGCGCCGAGGCAGCCAGGATAGCGGCGAGAGAAGGAGACCGACCGATGCCCCGCACGCTGACGCCCCAGGATGTGTTCGCCTTCGAGAGCGTCACCGACGCGCGGATCGCCCCCGATGGCCGCCGGGTGATCGCCACGTTGACCAAGCGGGATATCGCCACCGATACCCGGGTGCCGCGTCTGGTCGAGAGCCTCGATCGTGGCCCTTGGACGGAAATCGCCGGCACCGAGGGCGTCATGATGGCCCGCCTCGCGCCGGACGGTCGGCGGATCGCCCTGCTGCGGCGCGACGGCGGACGCAACCACGTGGCCGTCCATGACGGCACGCTCACCGTACTGCACGAGACCGAAGCCCCGCTGCGCGACCTGGCCTGGTCGCCCGATGGCACGCTGCTCGCCTTCCAGCAACGGATCGACTCGGCACTGCCCGAGTGGCTCGGCCTGCTCACTCCGCCGCCCGGCGCCGCCTGGGCCGCGCCGGTGAAACACACGGACCGGCTGTTCTACCGCCACGACGTCTCGGGCGAACTGCCGGAAAGCGTGTTCCACGCCTTCATCGTCCCCGCCGCCGGCGGCGCCCCGCGCCAACTCACCAACGGCCCCTGGTATAGCGGCATGCCGCACCACAACCCGCCCGGCCTCGTCTTCACGCCCGACGGCAGCGCCCTCCTCTTCGCCGGCAGCCAGGACCCGAAATGGGACCGCGAACCCGGCGAGACCGATATCCACTCCGTCAGCCTCGCCGATCGCAGCGTGCACCGCCTCACCGACATCAAGGGCGGCACCGCCCACCCCGCCCCCTCGCCGGACGGCAAGTGGCTCGCCTTCACCGCCGTGCACCACCGCGGCCTCAGCCATCATCTTCGCCGCCTCTTCATCATGCCGCTCGCCGGCGGGGCGCCGCGCGAAATCCTCCCCGACTTCGACCGCTCGATCGGCGAAGTCGCCTGGGCGGCGGATGGCGCCTCCCTGCTGGTGAATTACGACGATGCCGGCCATACCCGCATCGCCCGCGTCACCCTCGATGGCACGATCACCGTGCTGGCCCAGGATGCCGGTAGCGGCCAGATCGAGATGCCCTATGGCGGCGGCGCCACCTTCTCCGTCGCCACCGATGGCAGCGTCGCCTATGTCCGCACCACCACGACCACACCGTCCGACGTCGCGCTGGTGACGCCGAATGGCGACCAGGCGGTGCTCACCAGCCTCAACCAGACCCTCGCCGGCGGGTTCCGCGACGCCGAGGCGTTCACCGTGACGGGGCCGGAGGGGCGCGAGATCCCGTGCTGGCTGATGCTGCCGGAAGGGCAGGGGCCGCACCCCCTGATCCTCGAAATCCATGGCGGCCCCTACGCGCAGTACGGCGCTCGGTTTTCCATGAAATATCAGTTCCTTGCCGCCGCCGGCTACGCCGTGCTGTCGGTCAACCCGACCGGCTCGACCGGCTATGGCGAGGACTTCGCCAACGCGCTGCACGCCCGCTTCCCCGGCCCCGACTGGGCGGATTTGATGGCGGCCGTCGATGCCGCCATCACCCGGCCGGAGATCGATGCGCGCAACCTCTTCGTCACCGGCGTCAGCGGCGGCGGCGTGCTCACCTTGTGGTCGATCACCCATACCGAACGCTTCCGCGCCGCGGTCTCTATCAAGCCGGTGGTGAACTGGGAGAGCCTGATCCTCACCTCCGATATCGGCCCCTCCCTCGGCGTCACCTGGATGGGCGGCAAGCTGCCCTGGGAGGACCCGGAGGGCTACCGCGCCCTCTCGCCCCTCGCCCATGTCGCCGCCGCCCGCACGCCGACCCTGCTGATGTGTGGCGAGTCGGATCACCGCACGCCAGCGTCCGAGGCGATCCAGATGTATACCGCGCTGAAGCTCGCGGGCGTCGAGGCCGAACTGCTGCGCTTCCCCGGTACCTCGCACAGCTCCTCGGTGATGCGCCCCTCGCTGTTCGCGGCCGAGGTCACGGCGACCATTGGCTGGTTCGAGCGGCACCGGATGCGCTGAAATACTTGCGATTCGGCACAGCGGGCCACATGTTTACGCTGTGAGCGGAGTGGCCGCGTGATGTACATCAACCTCAACTGGTTCTTCGGCGTACTCGCGATTGAGTTGTGGATCGTGCCCTACCTGATAATATTCTGGCCCGACATCGTCGAGGCGTGGTCGCGGTCCCAAGATGAGCGGCGCATCCGCCGCTACGTGCGGGCGTATGAATGGCGCCAGCGCCGCTTCGCCATGGCGACCAGCGCGATCTCACCCGTATCGGTGCCCCGGAGCGGACGTTTCGCCGCAGCGATGCTGCCCAATCCTCTGAAATTGTGAAAGAACAGGCGCAGACAAGCGCCATCCCCCGCGCATCGCCGTCAGGCCATGCCGGTTATCGAGGCTCCAGAGTGTGAAACAGGCCAAGGTGGACCCCGCGCAGGCACGCCCGCCCGCTGGCCCCGACCTCGCACGCCGCTCCGCCAGGCGCGCGCATGGGCGCGCGGCAGCAGCCGCCCATTGCGCCACGGCGCCGGCACGGCGATCCACTCCACATAGGGCTCCGGAACCGCCTCGGCCTCGGCGAGGACGCACAGCACCACCACCGTCACCCCGCGATAATCCATGTCCGCCGCGCGCGCCCGCACCCTGGCCCGGCCCAGCAGGGCGGCCAGCAACGCCCACAGCAAAGCGCCGAGCAGGGCGGCAATGCCGGCCTCGGCACGGTCGTGCGGGGGAAGGGTGGGCGGCGAAGTCATGCGGTTTTGGTCACTCCTGGTTACATCAATAGAAATATAGATAACTGTCGGCTTAGAAGCAAGGGGAATTTCGCGGTCCCGGCAAATTTCCCTCCCAGCACCGACGCCGCAATTCAGGCGGCCCCCATGCATGCCGGCATTGCGCCATACTGAAGCGCGCGCGATACACCGCCGCTCCCGCCCATGATACAGGCCCGCCATGGACCAGCACGCCCCCTCCACCCGCCCGCGCGTCATCGCCGTCGGCTGTGACCACGCCGGCTACCCGCTGAAGCCCGACCTGCTCGCCCATCTCGAGGCGCTGGGCTGGCGGGTGACGGATGTCGGCACCCACTCCGCCACCGAGCGGGTGGACTACCCCGATTTCGCCGCGCTCGCCTGCGCCGAGGTGGTGGCAGGCCGCGCCCGCTTCGCCCTGCTCATCTGCGGCACCGGCATTGGCATCTCCATTGCGGCCAACCGCAACCCCGCCATCCGCTGCGCCCACGCCTCCGAGCCCACCACGGCCCGCCTTACGCGCGAGCACAACGATGCCAACGCGCTGGCCCTCGGCGCCCGGATGATCGGCTCCGCACTCGCCACCGATATTCTCGATGCCTTCCTCGAAGGCCAGTTCGAGGGCGGCCGCCACACCGCCCGCGTCGCCAAGTTAACCCCCGCCTTCAGCCAGGACACGCTTGCATGAACCACATCGTCGCCCCCGGCTTCTTCGCCGCATCCCTCGCCGAGTCCGACCCGGAACTCGCCGCCGCCATCGGCCGCGAGCTGGTCCGCCAGCAGGACGGCATCGAGCTGATCGCCTCCGAGAACATCGTCTCGCGGGCGGTGATGGAGGCCCAGGGCTCGGTGCTCACCAATAAATACGCCGAGGGCTACCCCGGCCGCCGCTATTATGGCGGCTGCGTCGAGGTCGATGTCGCGGAAAACCTGGCGATCGCCCGGGCCAAGCAGTTGTTCAACTGCGAATTCGCCAATGTGCAGCCCCATTCCGGCGCCCAGGCCAACCAGGCGGTGTTCCTCGCGCTGGTGAAGCCGGGCGACACCATCCTCGGCATGTCGCTCGCCGCCGGCGGGCACCTCACCCATGGCGCCGCGCCCAACCTCTCCGGCAAGTGGTTCAACGCCATCCAGTACGGCGTGCGCCAGGAGGACGGGCTGCTCGACTATGAGGAGCTCGAGCGCCTGGCCCGCGAACACAAGCCCAAGCTGATCATCGCCGGCGGCTCGGCCTATCCGCGCAGCATCGATTTCGCCCGCATCCGCCGCGCCGCCGACGAAGTGGGCGCCTATTTCATGGTGGACATGGCGCATTTCGCCGGCCTCGCCGCCACCGGCGTCTACCCGACGCCGCTGCCCCATGCCCATGTGGTGACCACCACCACCCACAAGACCCTGCGTGGCCCGCGCGGCGGCATGATCCTCAGCAATGACGTGGAACTCGGCAAGAAGATCAACTCCGCGGTGTTCCCCGGCCTGCAGGGCGGCCCGCTGATGCATGTGATTGCTGGAAAAGCAGCGGCTTTCGGCGAGGCGCTGCGGCCGGAGTTCAAAATCTATCAGGAAGCGGTCGCCGCCAACGCCCGCGCCTTGGCCGCCACCCTGGTGGAGCAGGGCCTCGCCATCGTCACCGGCGGCACCGACAGCCACCTCATGCTGGTCGATCTCCGCCCCAAGCGCGTCACCGGCAAGGCCGCCGAGGCGAGCCTCGAGCGGGCGCATATGACTGCCAACAAAAACGCCATCCCCTTCGACCCCGAGAAGCCCGCCATCACCTCCGGCATCCGCCTGGGCACCCCGGCCGCCACCTCGCGCGGCTTCGGCATCGCCGAGTTCCAGGAGGTCGGCCGCATGATCGGTGAGGTGCTGGATGGCCTCGCCGCCTCCAATGACGGCAGCAATGACGTGGTTGAACAGGCCGTCGCCAAGCGGGTGCACGCGATGTGCGCGCGCTTCCCGATCTACCAGTAACCGCCGATGCGCTGCCCGTTCTGCGGCAATGAGGACACCCAGGTGAAGGACAGCCGTCCTTCCGAGGATGGCAGCGCAATCCGCCGCCGGCGCTTCTGCACCGGCTGCACCCAGCGCTTCACCACGGTGGAGCGGGTGCAACTGCGCGAACTCGTGGTGGTGAAGCAGGACGGCCGCCGCGTGCCGTTCGACCGCGACAAGCTCGCCCGCTCCATCCGCGTCGCGCTGCGCAAGCGCCCGGTGCAGGAGGAGCGCATGGAGCGCATCGTCAACGGCCTGGTGCGCCAGCTCGAAGCCTCCGGCGAGAGCGACATCCCGAGCCAGCAGATCGGCGAAATGGTGATGGAGACGCTGAAGGAGGTCGATGCGGTGGCCTATGTCCGCTTCGCCTCGGTCTACCGCAATTTCCGCGAAGCCAAGGACTTCGAGGCTTTTCTTGGCAAGCTGGGCGATCCGGCCTGACTCCGCCGCGCTCTTTTGAAATCAACACATTACCCGTGAAACCTCCCGCCGCCCCGCAGCCCTCCGCCGATGACCTCGCACATATGCGGGCTGCCCTCGCGCTGGCCCGTCGCGGCCTCGGCGCCTGCTGGCCAAACCCCTCGGTCGGCTGCGTCATCGTGCGCGACGGCCGCGTGGTCGGCCGCGGCCGCACCTCCCCCGGCGGGCGCCCGCATGGCGAGCCTAACGCACTTGCCATGGCCGGCGACCTCGCCCGCGGCGCCACCGCCTATGTCACCCTTGAGCCCTGCTGCCACCACGGCCGCACGCCGCCCTGCACCGACGCGCTGATCGCCGCCGGCATCGCCCGGGTGGTGATCGCCTCGCGTGACGTCGATCCCCGCGTCAACGGCGCCGGCGCCGCCCGCCTGCGCGCCGCCGGGATCGAGGTGCTGGAGGCGGTGCTGGTCGCCGAGGCGGATGAGGTCAATGCCGGCTTCTTCACCAAGGTCCGCGCCGGCCGCCCCCTGGTGACGCTGAAACTCGCCTCCACGCTGGATGGCCGCATCGCCACCTCCGCCGGCGAGAGCCGCTGGATCACCGGCCCCGAAGCCCGCCGCGCCGCGCACGGGCTGCGCGGCCGGGCGGACGCCATCATGGTCGGCGCCGGCACGGTGATGGCGGATGACCCGGACCTCACCTGCCGCCTGCCCGGCATGCGGGCAACACCCTTGGTCCGCGTGGTCGCCGACAGCCATTTGCGCACGCCGCTGACCTCCCGCCTCGCTGCCTCGGCCAAGGACTCGCCGACCTGGATCATCGCCCGCAACGGCGCCGACCCCATCCGCCGCCGCGCCTTGGCCGGCATCGGCGTCACCGTGATCGACGTGCCCGGCGCCGCCGCCGGCGTCGATCTCAAGCGCGCCTTGGAGGCGCTGGCCGAGCGCGGCATCACCCGATTGCTGGTCGAAGGTGGCGGACAGCTTGCAGGATCGCTCCTGCGTGCCGATCTGGTGGATCGGCTGGTGTGGTTCCACGCCCCATCGGTGATGGGCGGGGACGGCTGGCCGGCGGCGGCGGCCTTCGGGGTGGAGCGGCTTGCCGAGATGCCCCGTTTCGTGCGCCATACCGCCTCGGCGGTCGGCGCGGATGTGTTGACCGAGTTTCGGAGGGAAGCCTGATGTTCACCGGTATCGTCACCGGCCTCGGCACTGTGCGCGCCATCACCCAATCCGGGTCCGGGCGGGACATGCGGCTGGAAATCGCCTCCCCCTGGCCGGAGACCGCGCGCATTCCCCTCGGCGCCTCCATCGCCTGCTCCGGCTGCTGCCTCACCGCGATCGAGCTCGGGCCCGACTGGTTCGCCGTCAACGCCTCGGACGAGACGCTCTCCAAGACCACGCTGGGCGCCTGGCGCGTCGGCTCGCGGGTCAATCTCGAACGCCCGCTGAAGGTGGGTGACGAGCTCGGCGGCCATATCGTCGCCGGCCATGTGGACGGGGTTGGCGAGGTGCTCTCGGCCGATCCGGTCAACGGCTCGGTGCGCTGGACCTTCCGGGTGCCCGACCCGCTCGCCCGCTTCATCGCGCCGAAAGGATCGGTCGCGATCGACGGCGTCTCGCTGACCGTCAACGAGGTCCGCGGCCCGGAGTTCAGCGTCAACATCATCCCGCACACGGCTGCCGTGACGAGCTTCGGCTTCCTAAAGCCCGGCGATCCCGTGAACATCGAAATTGATACCGTCGCCCGCTATGTCGCCCGGCTCTCGGAGTACAAATGACCGAACTCGTCACCCGCAACCTCTCCGACTACCTCGCCTCCGCCGAGGAGCTGATCGAGGAGGCGCGCAACGGGCGCATGTTCATCCTGGTGGATGACGAAGACCGCGAGAACGAGGGCGACCTCGTGATCCCCGCCCAGTTCGCGACCCCGGAGCAGGTCAACTTCATGGCCCGCCACGCCCGCGGCCTGATTTGCCTGGCCATGACCCGCCAGCGCGTGGAGCAGCTCGGCCTGCCGCTGATGAGCCAGTCCAACGGCACCCGGCACCAGACCGCCTTCACCGTCTCCATCGAGGCGCGCGACGGCGTGACCACCGGGATTTCCGCGCATGATCGCGCCCACACCATCGCGGTGGCGATCAACCCGGAAAGCAGCCGCGACGAAATCGTCACCCCCGGCCACGTCTTCCCGTTGATGGCCCGCGAGGGCGGCACGCTGATCCGCGCCGGCCACACCGAGGCCGCGGTGGATATCGCCCGCCTCGCCGGGCTCGTCCCCGCCGGCGTGATCTGCGAGATCATGAATGACGACGGCACCATGGCCCGCCTGCCGGACCTCGTCGCCTTCGCCCAACACCACAACCTCAAGCTCGGCACCATCGCCGACCTCATCGGCCATCGCCGCCGCACCGAGCGGCTGGTGAAGCGGGTGCAGGAGGGCAAGATCACCCACGCCATCGGCGGCGAGTGGAAACTGGTGGTATTCGCCAATACCGTCGAATACGCCGAGCATCTCGTGCTGGTGAAGGGCGACCTCTCCGCCCCCGGTCCGGTGATGGTGCGCATGCACGGCGTCGATCTGCTGAACGACCTGCTGGGCGACGTCACCCGCGACAGCCTCAACCACGCCATGGCGATGATCGCCGAGGAGGGCAGGGGCGCCGTCGTCCTGCTGCGCGAAATGCGCGCCGAGACCATCTCGGAGCGCGTGCGCAAGCTGACCGGCGCCGAGCGCCCGCGCACCGAACTGCGGGATTACGGCATCGGCGCGCAAATCCTGCTCGAACTCGGGGTGCGCGAGATGGTGCTGCTGTCCAACACGCACCAGCACATCATCGGCCTTGAGGGCTACGGCCTGAAGGTGATCGAACGCCGACCGATCGCCCCGGAGGTCGCAAGGTGAGCACCGCTGACGCCCCGCTGCCGAAAGCGCCCGAGCTTCCTGGCCCGGCTCCCACCGTCCTCGTCGTGCGGGCGCCCTATTACACGGATATCGTCGATGGCCTGCGCGACGGCGCGCTGCGCATCCTCGATGAGGTCGGCGCGACGGTCGAAGTGCTCGACGTCGCCGGCGCGCTGGAGCTCGCCTCCGCCATCCTCTTCGCCGTGCGCGGCACCCGGCGCCGCTACGATGCTTTCGTGGCGCTCGGCTGCGTGGTGAAGGGCGAGACCGACCATTACGACCATGTCTGCCGCGAGGCGATGCAGGGGCTCACCCGCGTCGGGCTCGACCATGCGCTGTGCCTCGGCAATGGGCTGCTGACGGTGGCCACCGCCGACCAGGCGATCGAACGTTCGCGCCAGGATGGCCACAACAAGGGTGCCGAAGCCGCCGCGGCGGCGCTGATCCAACTGCGCGCCGCCCGATATCTCGGGTCCGTCTGATGGCCGCCAAACCGCGAACGCCTCCCACCAGCCGTCCGCGCACGGCGAGCCGGGTGGGCGCCGTGCAGGCGCTGTTCCAGGCCGAGCAAAGCGGCGTTTCGCCGGAGACGGTGATTGACGAGTTCATCCGCCACCGCCTCGGCGCGCTCGCCGGGGATGGGTTCGAGGATGGCCGCGTGCCGGATGCCCATGTGCCGCTGTTCGGCGCCATCGTGCGCACCGCCACCGCCCAGCAGGACACGATCGATCGGATGCTGGCCGAGGCGCTGCCGGCGGACTGGCCGCTCGACCGGCTGGACCCCGTGCTGCGCGCCTTGCTGCGCGCCGGCGCCGCGGAGTTGTGGATGAAGGACGGCCCGCCGACCCGCGTGGTGATCAACGAGTATCTCGACGTCGCGCACGGCTTCTTTGACGGCGACGCCCCAAAGCTCGCCAACGGGGTGCTCGACCGCATCGCCCATTTGCTGCGCCCCGCCGAATTCGGAGAGAAGGCGGCGACGTGACCGCTTCGGCGCCGGAAACGGATGCCGCCCTGCCGGAGGAATTCGTCCGGATCGCCAGGCATTTCCGCCCGCTCGCCGGCCCCGGCGCCCTCGGCCTGTCCGACGATGCCGCCGTGTTCGCCCCGCCGCCCGGCCGCGAACTGGTGGTCTCGGCGGACGCAATGGTTCAGGGCGTGCATTTCCTGCCGGATGACCCGCCCGATCTTGTGGCGCGCAAACTCCTGCGCACCAACCTCTCCGACCTCGCGGCGATGGGGGCGGCGCCCCTCGGCTACCTCCTCACCGTCTCGGTGCCGCGCGGCACGCCGGATGCCTGGTTCGCCGCCTTCGCCGCCGGGCTCGCCGCCGACCAGGCGGAATTCGCCATCCCGCTGCTGGGCGGCGACACCACCTCCACCCCCGGCCCGGTCAGCCTGTCGCTGACGATCATCGGCACCGTCGCCCCCGGCGCCGCGCTGCGCCGCAATGGCGCCCGGCCCGGCGACGGCATCTGGGTGACCGGCACGATCGGCGATGGCGCGCTCGGCCTGCTGGCCGCCCAGGGCGCGCTGGAGGACCCGGACGGCTATCTCGCCGGCCGCTACCGCCTGCCGCGCCCGCGCCTCGCCCTTGGCCAGCGGCTGGCCGGGATCGCCCATGCCGCGATGGATATCTCGGACGGGCTGGTGCAGGACCTCGGGCATCTCTGCCGTGCCTCGGGCGTGGGCGCGACTATCGAGGCGACGCTTGTGCCGCTCTCGAAGGCCGCCGCCAGGGCGGATCGCCTGCCGCTCTGCCTCACCGGCGGGGATGACTACGAATTGCTGCTGGCAGTGCCGCCGGGCGCCGAAAGCGCGCTCGCCGCGGCGGCGCAGGCGACCGGCATCCCAGTCACCCGAATAGGCGCCGTCGCGTCAGGCGCCGCGGAGGTCCGCGTGATCGGCCACGACGGCGCGCCGCTCGCGTTGTCCCGCGGCGGCTGGAGCCATTTCGGTTGAACCGCGGCCGCGCTCAGTAGTTGCCGCTGCTCGTCCCGGTGCCGCCGCCACCGCCGGTCCCGGCGCCGATACCCGGCCCGAACCGGCCGATATTGCCGAACAGCTGCTGGAGAAACGTCGAATCGGTGCCCGGCGATGGAGTCGCCCGGCTGACCACGCTGACGTCGCGCGCGTTTTCCTCAGTCTTGACGTCCACCGCCCGCAGAACACCCTTGGCATCGAAGGTCAAGCTGACCACCTGCTGCGCCAGCACGTTCTGGGTGGCGCCGATCTGGGGACGGGTGACTTCGCTGATATAGACCCAGGTTCTCTCGTCGAACGTCGCCTTCAGCGTGGGCGAGCCGAGCAGTGAGGAGACATCCCCGCGAGTCGAGGTGCCCGGCACCAGCTCCGCCAAGCGGTCCTTGTCGATCCGGTTGCCGCGCACCTGCGGCGGATAGGACATGAACTGCGGCATGGAACACGCCGTCAGGGAGCCGGCAGCCAGCAGGCCCACGAGTGCGATGCCGGCGCAACGCCGGGCGAGCGGGGTGAACAGACGCAAGAGCCGAAATCCTCCGGGGCGGGAGCGTGGCGTGTCATGCCACGCGGTCCCTGTCAATCAACCCCGCATACGCTTATCTTGGTCACATCGCCACATCTTCCGGCCCCGCCCTTGGGCCAAGCCACAGGACCCTCGTCATCTTGCTCGGATTCCTCCGCCGCGGCCGCCTCGAACGCCCGGCCTACCTTCTCTATGGCGCCGCCGTCACCGCGGCGCGGGCCGAGACCTTCTACGCCACGCTCGGGGTACCCGACACGCTGGACGGCCGGTTCGACCTGGTGAGCCTGCACGTCTACCTCGTCGTCCGCCGCCTCACCGCGTGCCCGCCGCCGGGGCCCGACCTCGCGCAGAAGGTGTTCGACGCGATGTTCGCCGATATGGATGTGAACCTGCGCGAAATGGGCGTGGGCGATCTCGGCGTCGGCCGGCGCAACCGGGCGATGTGGGAGGCCTTCCACGGCCGCTCCGCCGCCTACGCCACAGCGCTTGAGGCGCCCGACGACGCTGCACTGGCCGAGGCGCTGCGGCGCAATGTCTGGCGCGGTGCCGAGGTGCCAGCAGAGGATGCCCCGCTGCGCCTCGCCGCCATCGTGCGCACCTGTGTCGCCGCCCTGGCCCGCCAGGACATCGCCGCGTTGGCCCGCGGGACCGTGATTTTTCCGGAGGCTTCGGCATGATCGTCGAAATGTCCCGCCCGCAGCGCGTCGATAGCATGCCCCCCGCCGGGCTCACTATCGACATCTCGGCCGCGCCCGGCGAGTGCGCCGCCATCGCCGCTCGGCTCGGCGTGCCGGCGCTGCGCAGCCTCACCGCGCGCTTCCGCCTGCATCCGCTGGCCGGCGGCGTGATCGCCGTCGATGGCAGTTTCAGTGCCCGCCTGGTGCGGGTCTGCGTCGTCAGCCTCGAGGAGTTCGAGATGACGCAGCGCGAGAGCTTCACGCTGCGCTTTGTGCCCGAAGGCACCGAGTCCCCGGACCCCGACCCGGAGTCGGAGGACGAAATCCCCTACGCCGGCGGGGTGATCGATCTCGGCGAGGCGGCGGTGGAGCAGGTCGCGCTCGATCTCGACCCCTATCCGCGCAAGGACGGCGCCAAGATGCCCGGAGAGGCCACGGATGCGGCCGAATCGCCCTTCGCGGCCCTGCTGCGGTTGCGCAAGGACGGTTGAACCCAGCCATGCACGCAAGCGCCGCGTGGTGACGCTTGCAGCCCCGCATCCCCTCTGCTAGACGCCCCCTCCTTGTGCAAACGCTTTTACGTGACGCGACGACGGCCCGGGCGGTTTCGCCCCTTCAGCTTCCGCCCCGCCACACTGACCGGAGAGTAGACACCATGGCCGTTCCCAAAAGAAAGACCTCGCCTTCGCGGCGCGGCATGCGGCGCAGCCATCAGGCGCTGAGCGCCCCGGCCCATGCCGAGTGCAGCAATTGCGGCGAGCTGAAGCGCCCGCACCATGTCTGCTCGCATTGCGGACATTATGACGGCCGCGAAGTGGTCGGCGCCGGCAAGGCGCTGAAGGGCGCTGTCCGCGCCTGACGGCCCCGCCGTCGGGGGAGCGCGGTGACAGCCCGGTGCAAATGGGTGTTGGCATGACCGAACCCTTTACCCTGGCTATTGATGCGATGGGCGGTGACGCCGCCCCCGATATCGTGGTTGCCGGCATGGAGCTCGCTGCCGAACGGCATCCTGCGGCTCGATTTCTGCTGGTGGGTGACGAGGCACGCCTCACGCCGTTGCTCGCTCGCCACAAGCGGGCGGCATCGGTATGTACCGTGCAGCATACCGCCGATGTGATCGCCGGGGACCTGAAGCCAACCGCTGCGCTCAGGATGCGTAACAGCTCCATGCGTCTCGCGATCGACGCGGTGGCAAGTGAGCGTGCGTTCGGCGTTGTATCGGCCGGCAACACCGGCGCCCTGCTGGCGCTGGCCAAGATCGTCATCAAGACTCTTCCGGGCATCGACCGGCCGGCCATGGCGGCGATCAGCCCCTCCGCGCGCGGCGATATTGTAATGCTCGATCTCGGCGCCAACGTGGCCTGCGATGCGCGCAACCTCGTCGAATTCGCCATCATGGGCGATGTGTTCGCCCGCACCGTACTCGGCCTCACCACGCCCAGCATCGGCCTGCTCAATGTCGGCTCCGAGGAACTGAAAGGCGATGACCGCATCCGCCTCGCCGCTGAGACTCTGCGCAATAGCCATGTCGCCAGACAGTTCCACGGCTTCGTCGAGGGGCATGATATCGCGGCCGGCACGGTGGATGTCATCGTCACTGACGGGTTCACCGGCAATGTCGCGCTCAAGACCGGCGAGGGCGCGCTGAAATTGATCGGCGGCATGCTGCGCCAGGTGTTCAGCGCCTCAATCGCCGCCAAGCTCGCCTATCTCCTGGCCCGCCCCGGGCTCGAGCGCCTGCGCGAGTGGCTCGATCCCCGCCGCTACAACGGCGCGGTGCTGGTCGGCCTCAAGGGCGTCGTGGTCAAGTCGCACGGCGGCACCGACGCCATCGGCTTCGCCCACGCAGTTGATGTCGCGATGGACATGGTGGTGCACCGCTTCAACGAGCGTATTCGTGAGGGGCTGACGCGGATCGGCAATACCACTCCGGCGGCCGCGGTGGCGGCCGAGCCGACCTGAGACCCCCCGCTCTCGCCAGCCGGGGCGGGACCGGCTAAGAACCCTGCCATGAATCGTACGCGCGCCCAGCTTGCCGGAGTCGGCACCTACCTGCCGGAGAACCTCGTCACCAATGACGAGCTGGCAAAAACCATCGACACCTCGGATGCGTGGATCCGCGAACGCACCGGCATCCGCCAGCGCCACCTCGCGCAGCCGCACGAGACCTGCGCCTTCATGGCAACCCGCGCCGCCGAGATCGCGCTAGCCCGCGCCGGAATTCCTGCCGCCGAGATCGGCGCCGTCATCCTTGCCACTGCCACGCCCGACCAGGCCTTCCCCGCCACCGCGACCCGGGTGCAGGCCGCGCTAGGTACCAGCGGCTTTGCCTTCGACTTGTCGGCCGCCTGCGCCGGCTTCGTCTACGCGCTCGGCGTGGCCGACGCCATGATCCGCACCGGCCAGGTGCGCGCCGCTTTGGTGATCGGCGCCGAGGTCTATTCGCGCATCCTGAACTGGGACGACCGCGGGACCTGCGTGCTGTTCGGCGATGGCGCCGGTGCCGTTGTGCTGCGCGCCGCCGAGGTGGACGAGGCGGCCCCGCAGCTGCTCTCCACCCATCTGCACAGCGATGGTGCCCTGGGTGATATCCTTTATGTCGATGGCGCGGTCGGCCGGCGCGACCTGCCCGGCCATCTCGTGATGAACGGCCGCGAGGTGTTCCGCCACGCCGTGGCCCGCATGAGCGATGCGATCGACGAGGCGCTGGCGGCCAACAACGTCACCCGCGCCGATATCGACTGGCTGATCCCGCACCAGGCCAATCGCCGCATCATCGACGGCATCGGCAAAAGGCTCGGCCTCGGCGAGGGGCAGGTGGTGGTGACGGTCGATCGCCACGCCAATACGTCCGCCGCCTCCATTCCGCTCGCCATGGCCGCCGCTATCGAGGATGGGAGGATCAAGCCCGGCCAACTCCTGCTGCTGGTCGCGCTCGGTGGCGGGCTCACCTGGGGATCGGCGCTCATCCGCCTTTGAGCGGGAGGCTTGACTTCTCGCCCCGGCCGCGGGGTGACGTTCCGTTGATTTGAATCATCCGCAGATCGATCACGGCGGATGGTGATACAAACGTAAAATCAACATTGTAGCTGTACGATCCTCATGGTCGATCGGATCCGGCGATCCGTAATCGTGTCGCAATCAGAGTGCCGCAAGCACTTGATATTGTGATTTCTTGACGAGTCGTTCCCTTCCCCTTAGCGTTGAGCCATGAACACGATCACCCGCGCGCACCTCACCGAGACGATCTATTCCCAGGTCGGGCTCTCTCGCAACGAGTCGGCCGATCTGCTGGAGACGGTGCTGGACCGCATCTGCTCCGCACTAGAGTCTGGCGAATCCGTTAAAATCAGCGGGTTCGGGACGTTTTCTGTCAGACAGAAGGGGCGCCGTATCGGCCGCAACCCCAAGACCGGGATCGAAGTGCCGATCATGCCGCGCCGCGTGCTGGTGTTCCGGCCGAGCCAGGTGCTGAAGGCGCATATCAACCACCTCACGCCGCCGACCGACGTAGGAGATGACGAATGAGTGGAGCCGCGGCGCAGCTGGAGATCGAGCGGGACGATCCGCGTTCCAAGGTGAAAAAGGCGCCCAACGCCTTCCGCACCATCAGCGAGGTGGCGGACGAGCTGCATATCCCGCAGCACGTGCTCCGCTTCTGGGAGACCAAGTTCCCTCTGGTGAAGCCGCTGAAGCGCGGCGGTGGGCGGCGCTATTACCGGCCGGACGACATCGCCCTGCTGCGGCGGATTTCCGACCTGCTCTACATCCAGGGCTACACCATCAAGGGCGTACAGCGCCTGCTGCGCGAGGGCGGCGGCCGCCTCGCCGATGACATTCCACCGGCGACCCCCGATGAGCGCGCCCAGGCCGAGGCCGAGCGTAGCAGTGCCCCGGTGGCAGGGGCGGATGGGCAGTTGCCGATGCCCGGCCTCATCGCGCCGGTGGTGGTTGCCACCTCCAGCCGCCCGCGTCCGGCGGCACGGCCGGCCGGCGGCGATGCGGAGGCTGAGGTTGCCCGGCTGCGCGCCATGCTCGGCGCCACGCTGCGGGAACTCGAGGCCCTGCGCTCACTGCTGCCCTGACACCCCAGATGCGGGCGGGCTTGCTCTTCCCACCCGCGCCCTTGGCTGCTACACGGTCGCCACGGTCGGAGCGTAGCGCAGTCTGGTAGCGCATCAGTCTGGGGGACTGGGGGTCGTGGGTTCGAATCCCGCCGCTCCGACCATTCATTCCGCGCCCCCCGCCGGCGGGATATTCCACTCCTCTTCAAGATGAGTCCGCGCACGCTGCAGCGCGACGATCCGCGCGTCCGCCGTGCCGTCGAGCACGAGGCGGATCAGCGTCGGCAGCACCTCGATGGCAAGCCAGGCGAGCCCTTGCATAGACCAGGCCAGGCCGAGCCGATCGGGCCGTGTGGCGATCGCGAGGGCATTGCCGAGGTCCGGCCCGGCCTGCCACCAGTCGACGCCAGGAAAAACGATGGTGGCCAATCCGCACAGCAACACAGGCCGCGCCGCTGGCTTGCCCTTGCCGCCATCGAGCAGAAAGGCCGCGACCCCGGGCATCAGCAGCACAAGCGCCAGCGCCGCCGCGCCGGGTGCCAGCGCCAGGGCGATGCCGGTCGCGAGGCCGAGCATCCAGATGCCGCCAGCTCCGGCCTTGGCAGGTTTGGCGGTGGCGCTCATGGAAGCAAAGCGGACATCACGGTGTAGATCAGCCCAAGCGTACCTGCGGTCGCGACCGCCTCCTGCCCGAGATGCGCCGCGCTCGCCCGCCGTTGGACGCGCCCGGCGCGCAGGAGATCGACCTGGTGATCGATCGCTACCACGCGGGCGAGGGCGGCCTCGCGCTCGCCGCGGTCCCGCGCGATAGCCTCGGGATCGGCGAGCAGCGCCAGCATTGCCGGCAGATTTCCGGTGGAGGCGATGTCCCCCATTGCTTCCGCGCGTGCCGCCCGGCGGCTGCGGCCGGAGAACACGGCAAGCGAAGGCTGCACCAGCAGGGCGACTGCTCGGGCCAGCGCCGGCACCGCGGCACAGCGGGTGCGCTGTTGCAGCGCCGCGTAGAGCCGCAGCGTCGCCAAGCCGGCATGCTCTGCGGTGCGAGCGGCTGCGAGGCCGCCCAGCTCTGATTCGAGCCCCCCCTCACTGCGTGCGGCGATGAAGGCGTGGAGATCGGTATCGAGCACGGTGTCGCGCGGCAGGCTACCGTTGCTTGCCGCCTCGTCGAGCGCGGGGAGGATTTCGTCCAGCCGCACCACGGAGGCCTCGCGCAGCAGCGGGCTGCGGCAGGGCAGCAGCGGGTTGAGGTGATACATCAGCCGGTTGGCACCGCCGGACGGCCCCTTGAGCACCCATAATGCGCGATGCTGATGCGCATTGAGCCGGAACATCGGGGCGTCGCAGCGCTCGGCCCGCAGCGTGGCCCAGCTGCCGGCGGCCTCGTCCTGGATCATTTCCGCCAGGTCCGTCACTGGCGGCGCGCCGGCGCGCTCGCCTTCGACCGCGAGCAGCGGGCCGAGCGCATCGGGCCAGAGTGGCGCGCCGTTCCAGCATAGCGGCGCCAGCGGATCGAGCAGGGCGACGGCGCGCATCACCAAGGCCGCATCATCGCGCGCGGTGGCGATATCCTCCTGGGCGTTGCGGATTTTCACCGCCTCGTCGAGCCGCACCGCCAAGGCGCTGTCACCGAGGCTGCGGCGGATCCAGGCGTTGATACTGCCGGCACGCAGCGATTGCAGGCCGGACTCGGAGTCTCGCGTCAGGGCGAAAGCGAGGGTGCGGGCGGTCCAAACTTTTTGCGCGCCGATCTCAAGCGGCCGCTGGGCGCGGCGCGCTGGCCGGGCGGCGACGCGGCGGCCGCGGGCGAGCTCGGTATCGGCCAGCAACGCCGGGGTGGGGCGGTGCTCGGGGTCCTCCGCGAGCATGCTGCGCAGCAGGTCGGCGATGATCGGCGGTAGGCGGCGATCTCCCACCAGCACCGCGAGCGCACCCCGTTCGAGCTGCTGCGCCACCAGGGTCTGCGGATCGAGGCCGCGGCATGGCTCATGGCCGAGGGCGAGCACGAGGAGGGTGACGCCGAGGGCGTAGACGTCATCGGCCGTGCTGCCTTCGCCGCGCGCTGCCGGATGGCACATGCTCATATAGGGCGGCTCGTAGATTGCCGGCTGGGCGAAGGCGGGCGGTGCGGCCCAAGCGCAGCCGAGCGACACCGGGTCCATTACGCCGGCGCGAAAGAGATTGGCGGGGCGAATGGCGCGGTGGGTGAGGTGCCGCTGGCGCAGACCCTCCAGCGCATGGGCGGCGGGGCGCAGCACCTGGGCGAGCAGCGCCTGCTCGTCCCAGGGCGGAAATTCGGTGGCGCCAGTGGGCAGGATGGGCGGCCCGGGCGGGGCCTGGCAGATCAGGAACTGCGCCTTCCGCCCGCCCGAGTCGCGCGCCGGGCCGAAGGCGATCGGGGCCAGCACGCCGGGCAGCGGACCGGCCTGGAAGCGCTGCAGCGCCTCCGCGCGGGCTGGGGCATCGGCGTGGATTTGCACCGCCATGAGACCAGTGCGGCCGTTTGCGCGGTCGATCACCGAATAGGCGGTATGCCCATCGGCGGCCAACGGCAGGGCCCGGCTGGCTTCGACTTCGAAGGCTCCCGCGATCAGCGGCGGGTCGGTTGCGGCGGATCTGGACACGTGGCCTCGCGAATGCGCATGCGTGCGGCGAGGCTAGGGGCTGATCCTTAACGAATTCCCAATGCTGTCCCGCGCTTCGGGATCACGTGTAACGAAAATGGGACATTTCTCCACTTGCGGGCACAAAGGCGCATCACTATTCATCGTCCGGCCTGAGGGAAAAGGTGTCGCGGCGGGGCCGTGCACATGCTTTGGGGGCAGCACAAAAGGAGCGGCTCAGCTGGAAGTACGCCTCACGATCGAGGACCTGGAAGACGCGCTGGCGCGTGGCCGTATCGAGGCCCGTTATCAGCCGATCGTCAACATGGCCGATCGCCGGCCCACCGGGTTCGAGGTGTTGGCGCGGCTCGATCATCCCGTGCACGGCCTGGTGGAGGCCGATATTTTCGTGCCCGCCATGGAGGCTGCCGGCCTGGGGCGACGGCTGTCGGAAGCTGTGGTGTCCCGTGCGGTGCAAGACTGGCAAGCGTTTGACCTCGGCGCGCTGGGCATGACCATCGCCGTGAACCTACCGCTCGATGTGCTGATGATGCCCGATACCCCGGACTGGCTGGAGGCGGCGCTGCACGGCAGCACGCTTGGCGCCAGACAATTGGTGATCGAGCTGACGGAGAGCCAGGAGCTCGGCTGCATGCCGACGCTCGCAAGCGCCGTGGAGCGTTATCGGGCGCTGGGCTACCGTCTGGCGATCGACGATGTCGGACCCGAGATCCGCGACCACCGCCCGCTGCTTGATTTGCCGTTCAGCATGATGAAGCTCGACCGCGGCCTGGTGCTGGGCGTCGGCGATGCGGCAGCGCGGGAGGAATTTCTCGATTTCGCGCTCACCGCCGCCCATGAGGCCGGGCTACTGGTGGTGGCCGAGGGGATTGAGGACGCCAGCAGCTGGGGCCGTATGGCGGCAGCCGGGATCGACCAGGCGCAGGGGTTCCATATTGGTTACCCTATGCGTGCCAGCGAAATCGCGGATTGGCACGCCGACTGGATCGCTCGAGGGCGCTAAGCCTTTAGCCCTCAACGCACCGGCATGTCAGGATGTTCCGGAAGAATCACCGTCACCTTGGTGCCCTCGCCGAAGCGGCTTTCCAGCTCCAGCCGCCCGCCATGTAGCGCCACCAGTTGGCGCGACAGCGGCAGCCCGATGCCCGCGCCTTCCTTCAGCCGGTCAAGCCCGCTATCGGCCTGCCAGAACGGCTGGAAGACATTGGGCAGATCGGCCTCGGCGATGCCGACGCCGCTATCGGTGACGGTTATCACCGCGCCGCCGCGCATGTCCGGCCGCATCGTCACCGCGACGCGGCCGCCGCGCGGGGTGAATTTCACCGCGTTCCCCGCGACGTTCACCACGACCTGGCGCAGGCGTTGCGAGTCGGCGCGGATCACCACTTTCTGCTCGGAGAGATCGACATCCAGCGTCACCCCGGCAGTCTCGGCGGCGCGGGCGATGACGCCGAGCGCGGTTTTGAGCAGCTGGCCGAGATCAACCGGGCGGATGTTGAGATTGAGACTGCCGGACTCGATGCGGGCGAAATCCAGCACGTCGTTGATCAGGGCCAGGAGGTGCTGGCCGCTGGAGAGGATGTGGCCGGCGTAGTCGATGTATTCCTTGCTGCCGAGCGGGCCGAGCGCCTGGGAGTGCATGATCTCGGAGAAGCCGATCACGGCATTGAGCGGCGTGCGCAGCTCATGGCTCATGGCGGCGAGGAATCCGGATTTGGCACGGCTGGCCGCTTCCGCCTGTTCCTTGGCCTGGCGCAGCGCCTCTTCCAGGCGGGCGCGGTCGGAGATATCGACCGCCACCGTGGCCACGCCCCAGATGACGCCGGCCGCATCGGCGACCGGGATCTTGCTGGTCAGCCAGCGGCGGGTGGTGCCGTCGGCGGTCTGGTAGCTCTCCTCGAAAAACGGGGTCGCCTTGCCGGTGGTGAGCACTTCGGCGTCGAGCCGGCCGGTATAGACGCCGTAATCGGCGCCCAGCAGATCGCCGGCGGTGCGGCCAATCGCGCCTTCCTCGGTGGTACCGTAGATCGCCGCCTGATAGGCGTTCATCAGCACGTAGCGGGACTGCCGGTCCTTCACGTTCAGCATGATCGGCAGCGTGTTGGCGATCGTCATCAGCAGGCGGGTGGCGGGGTGCTGCGGCGCGGCTTCCTGGTCGGTCACCAGAGTGAACTGGCGCACCCCATCGGGCGAGAAGGCGCTGCGCTGCTCGCGCCCCTGTGCCACCGAGGCCGCATCCGAACCTGCCTCGGCGCGGGCGAGGCGAACGCGATAGCGGGAATTCGCCACCAATAGCGCACCATGCTCGTCCAACACCGCCGCGGCGCGCGGCATGGCGGCCACCAGGGCGCGCACGGCGGCGACCGACGGGTCATCGACGAGGTGGGTTTCGGCGGGAAGCGTGTCCGTCATGCCTGCATCATGTCCTGCCGCTGGGTTGGCAAGGGGAACAATGCGCCGCGGCCCGCGGCTTGGGAAGTCTCCGCCTCACGCCGCCCGCACCGGGCCCGCCTCGCCGAACACCCGGGTGAACAGGGCGTCGAGATGGCGCAGATGCAGCGCGGGGTCCATCGCCGCATCGAGCACGGCGGGCGGCACGCGGCCGGCCACTTCGGGGTCGGCATCGAGATTGGCGCGGAAGCTGCGGCCTTCGGGCGTGCCGAGCCTGGTCCAGGTCTCCATCGCGTTGCGCTGCACGATGCGATAGGCGTCCTCACGCAGGATGCCGGACTTTGCGAGGGCCAGCAGCACCTCGCCGGAATGCACCACGCCGCCGAGGCTTTCGAGGTTGTGTTCCATGCGCGCGGGATAGACGAGCATCTTCTCGATCATGCCGGCGAGCCGCATGAGGGCGAAATCCAGCGTCACCGTCGCGTCCGGCGCGATGGCGCGCTCCACGCTGGAGTGGCTGATATCGCGCTCATGCCACAGCACCACGTTTTCCAGCGCCGGGGTGACGGCGGCGCGGACCACGCGGGCGAGGCCGGTGAGGTTCTCGGTCAGCACCGGGTTGCGCTTATGCGGCATCGCCGAGCTGCCCTTCTGGCCGGGATGGAAGAACTCCTCGGCCTCGCGCACCTCGGAGCGCTGCAAATGCCGCACTTCGGTCGCCAGCCGCTCCACCCCGGAGGCCACCACGCCGAGCGCGCAGAAGAACGCCGCGTGGCGGTCGCGCGGGATCACCTGGGTGGAGACCGGCTCGACGGCGAGGCCGAGCTTTTCGGCGACATAGGTTTCCACGCGGGGATCGACATGGGCGAAAGTGCCGACCGCGCCCGAGATCGCGCAGACCGCGATTTCCGCGCGGGCGGCGATCAGGCGATCCCGGTTTCGTGCAAATTCAGCGTAATGGCCGGCGAGCTTCAAGCCGAAACTTGTGGGCTCGGCATGGATGCCGTGGCTGCGGCCGATGGTGACCGTGTGCTTGTGCTCGAAGGCGCGGGCCTTGAGGGCGGCCATCACCGCGTCGATATCGGCGATCAACAGGTCGGCGGCCTGGGTGAGCTGCACGGAGAGCGTGGTGTCCAGCACGTCCGACGAGGTCATGCCGAGATGGACGAAGCGGCTGTCATCGCCGATCGCCTCGGCGAGCCAGGTGAGGAAGGCGATGACATCATGGCGGGTGACGCGCTCGATATCGTCGATCCGTTCGACATCGGCGGCGGAAATGGCGGCGATTTTGGCGCCACCTTTTTCGCGGATGTTGCGGGCGGATTCGGCGGGGATTTCGCCCAGCGACGCCATCGCCTCGGCGGCCAGCGCCTCGATTTCGAACCAGATCCGATAGCGGTTTTCCGGCGCCCAGATGGCGGCCATCACCGGACGTGTATACCGAGGGACCATCGCGCTCTCCAAAACCGGTTGCGTGCGCCCATCTACGGTGCGGAGCCGGACGCCGCAAGGAATCGATCATGGACGCTGCATTGCTGACCCAGCTGACCGCCCTCGCGCAGGTGCTGCTGATTGACCTCACCTTGGCCGGCGATAACGCGGTGGTGGTCGGCCTTGCGGTGGCCGGGCTGCCGGCGCATCAGAAGCGGCCGGCGATTCTGG
This sequence comes from uncultured Rhodospirillales bacterium, assembly GCA_903865895.1. Lineage (GTDB taxonomy): Bacteria > Pseudomonadota > Alphaproteobacteria > Acetobacterales > Acetobacteraceae > CAIYPH01. The sequence goes on from CAIPLM010000084.1 coordinate 85,521, forward strand.
TGGGGATTGCGGCGGCTACCGTGCTGCGGATCGGGCTGGGGGCAATCACGCTGCAACTGCTCGCCATCGTCGGCCTGCTGTTTGCCGGCGGGGTGCTGCTGCTGTGGGTGTGCTGGAAGATGTACCGCGAGCTGCGGGCGCCCTCCGGCCATGGCGCCGCCGCGCCGCCGGTGAAGACGCTGCGCCAGGCGATGGTGCAGATCGTGCTGGCCGATCTCTCGATGAGCCTGGACAACGTGCTGGCGGTGGCCGGCGCGGCGGATGGGCATACGGGGGTCTTGGTCATCGGGCTCGCCGTCTCGGTGGTGCTGATGGGGGTGGCGGCGAATTGGATCGCCGGGCTGCTGGAGCGGCATCGCTGGATCGGCTGGGTCGGGCTCGCCGTGGTGTTCTATGTCGCGGTGAAGCTCACCTGGGAGGGCGGGCATGAGCTGCTGCCCTATGTGATGCCGCGCTAGGCGCCGGGACCCTCTGGCAATTCCCGCGTGGTGGTGGGATGCTCGGCCCATGGACAAGACCCTCGCCGAAACGCTTGCCGGGTGGCGCCGGCATTTGCATGCCAATCCCGAACTCTCGCTGAAGGAGACCGGCACCGCCGCCTTCGTCTGCGCGAAATTGCAGGAGCTCGGCATTCCTTTCACCGCTGGCGTCGGCGGCACCGGGGTGGTGGCCACCATCTCCAAGGGCCAGTCGAACCGCTCGGTCGGGCTGCGCGCCGATATGGATGCGCTGCCGATCATGGAGGCGACCGGGCTCTCCTATGCCTCCAACAACCCCGGCGTGATGCATGCCTGCGGGCATGACGGCCACACCACCTCGCTGCTCGGCGCCGCCGCCCTGCTGTCGCGCGCCGATGACTGGTCGGGTACCGTGCAGCTTGTGTTCCAGCCCGCCGAAGAGGGCGCGGGCGGGGCGATGAACATGATCAAGGACGGGTTGTTCGAGCGCTTCCCGATGGAGAAGATCTACGGCTACCACAACTGGCCCGGGCTTGAGGCCGGGACGGTGGCCATTCATGACGCCGCCTGCATGGCCGGCGGCGCGCGCATCTCCATCACCATCGAGGGCCATTCGGGCCACGGCGCCATGCCCCACCTCACGCGCGACCCGATGGTCGCCGCCGGGCACATGATCGTCGCGCTGCAATCCGTGGTGGCGCGCAATGTCGATCCGCTCGACAGCGCGGTGGTCTCGATCTGCGCCATCGAGGGCGGTATCGCCGGCAACGTGATCCCGCAGCGTATCGTCATGAAGGGCACCTCGCGCTACTTCAACGAGAAGACTTGGAAGGTGCTGGAAGAAAACGTTGGGCGCGTCGTCAACGGCATCGCGGCGACGTTCGGCATGAAGGTGGACTACGAGATGCCCTATGGCATCGGCGCCACGGTGAACCACAAGGCGGACGCCGATCTGGCGGCCGAGGCCTGTGCCGAGGGAAGCATCCCCGTACGGCGTGACCTGCTGCCAGCGATGACCGGGGAGGATTTCTCCTGGTTCCTGAAGGAGCGCCCCGGCGCCTTCGTGTGGATCGGCAACGGCCCTGCCGAGCCCGGCAAGGAGCTGCACAACGACCGCTATAATTTCAATGACGCGATCCTGCCGAACGCTTCGGGGTTCCTGGCGGGGGTGGCGAAGCGGGCGCTCCGGGGGTGAGCACCGATGGTGTAGTGCAGTCGAAAATTAAACGCGAAGATTGTCATGTTTGGCTATTGACCGTCCCGACCGCCACCGGTGAACGCCGATTCTATTTACGGAACAGTTGCAATATCAACCCGGTAATGGTTCTTCACCCGTGCGACAATCGGTGACCGTGCTGTGCTACGACATCTGACAGTATCCGGCTTTAAGGCGATCCAATCCGCCGAACTCGTTTTCGGTCGGGTCAATCTGTTCATCGGACCGAATGGCGGAGGAAAATCCACTGTCCTTGAGGCATTGGGCGTGCTGAGCGCCGGCCTCGAGAGGCTGAGCCATGCGGCACTGCAGACAAGGGGCGTTCGCCTGTCTGCCCCGACAATGTTCAAGTCGAGTTTTAAGAACGAGAGACTACGCCCGCAATTTACGCTCGACGCTCGTTTTGACGAGGGGCTCGAATACAGCATTTCTGTTGGTGCTGGAGTGAAGCACTCTTCTCTCTACTATCACACGGAGGAGATTAGAGCCGCCACCAAGTCGCTTATGAGTCGCGGCCCCAATGGTGTGAGAGTAGGCGGGGAATCATTGCCGCGTACTAGCCTTGAAAATACCCGAGGCATCTGGGATGCCTTCGGTGCCACAATCAGAGGCCAGGTGGCAACGCGACGAGAACTTGAGAAACTTCAGCGTTACGCAATTTATGCGCCGCAAACCGGCTTTCTTCGCGGCGTAGAAAACGAAATCCTCCCGAATGAACCAATTGGCCTGCTCGGCCATGGCCTTCCGGCCGCGCTCAATGTGCTACTCAACCACCGTCGCGAAGTGGCGAAGAAGAATCCGGCCGCTGCGCGGTTGATGCGTAATGTCCTTGATGTCGTCTGGGCTCCCGGTTGGGCTAATTCGTTGTCTGTTGAGAATTTCAACGACGATCGCGTCTCGCGGGAAGTGAAGACCGGAAAGCAAACACTTTACTTAAAAGATCGGTTCATGCGGGAATCGCGAAACAAGCTATCTGCTTATGATAGCAGCGAAGGGACTTTGTTCTTGGCTTTCATGGCGGTGCTCATGCTCCATCCGGACGCCCCGAAGATCTTCGCACTCGACAATGTCGACAACGCCCTGAATCCTGCGATGACCACCGCTCTGTTGGCGAAATTGATTGAAGTCACCTGCTCCGAGAAATACCGCGCTCAAAAGATCGGTCCCGAGCAGGTATTCCTCACGAGCCACAATCCCACTGCTCTCGACGCTTTCGACCTTTTCGAACCCGACCAGCGTATCTTCATAGTTTCCCGCAATATGCCGTCTGGAAAGACAACCATTACACCACTGCTTCCGGGCAAAGGGTGGACAAAGGAGGATTGGATCAAGGCAAAGGCTGGTCAAAATCTATCTCAATTGTGGATCGAGGGTGGCTTGACTGGGGCTTTAACGCTTTGATGACAGTTAGGATTGGTCTCGTCGTTGAGGGGCCTACCGATTTCGCGGTGATCGAAGCACTCATCACTGCCAGATTTCGTGCGAGCCATCCAGAATTGGAACTGCAATTCGTCGAAGTCCAACCCTCGCCGGATGCCACGTCGGGGTCACCCGGCGGCGGTTGGTCGGAGGTAATGAGATGGTGTGTAAGATTTCCGCCTGAGCAGCGCCAGCGCCACTTCCTTGATCGACCGCTGTTGGCCCAAGGCATTGAAACCCGTCGCTGTGATGTATTGCTTGTCATCCTTGATGCAGATGCGAGCGATCACGTTGCTAAGCATTCACATCTACCGACCCCCCCTCCAGCGCCATCCCCCGAAGACCGTGGGGATTTCATTCGTAACACGCTCGTCGCTTGGCTGTGGCCCGATGGGCGTCCAACATCGGCGGATCGCCATGTCGTTGCCGCCGCGGTAGAAGCGGTCGAAACTTGGATCGTCGCAGCCCTCGGGGCTGACCACAGCCCCGAGAATATTGCAGACATCTGGCCGCATTTCGTCCGAACAGTTAACTTGGCCCTTAGGCCGAATGCGCAGCGCGGCGTGAAAAAAAAGCGTCGGAACTATGCTGCCATAAGTCAAAGAGCGGTTGCGACGCATCATCTTGTGCCGTCGAGATGCCCCTCATTCCGTCGCATCTGCGAGGATTTCGAGGCGTTGATAGAGCATTTTAATCCCGCCTGACGACCCTGACGCACTGATATCGTCCGGCGAGAGTATGATCTTCGTGGGCAGTATCGATGAAGCTGAATTCTCTACTCGGCTGCCAGAGCTTCCGGCAGGGGTACCCAGAGTGCAGTGGCGGTGGATATGTTCGCCGCGCTGTCGATCGCCATGATCTCATCGCACAGGGCCTGCGCCCGTGACGCCCCGAGGATGGGTGCCACCAGGGCCATGAATTTGGCTACCAGCCGCATTCCCTGGTTCCCCACGTCGGCGGCGGGGATGCCGGCGTCGTGGGTGGCGTGCAGCGTGGTCTGGTCTTTGAGGCGGATGTCCATTTCGGCGCGGGTGTAGGGCCAGCCGGTTTGGAAATCGATGACGACCTGGTCGCGCAGTCCGACCAGAGTGGGGTCGGCGGTGGTGGCGTCTTCGAAGGTGGCCAGCGCGCCGGTTTCGACGCCGGCGAGGGCCATGGCGGCGGTGAGCCGCAAGCTGAATTTGGCTTCGAGGCCGGTGCGCGGGGTTTGGATGTTGCAGACGCGGTCGGTCGCCTGATCGATGCGCAGCGTGATGGCGGCGATGTCGGCGGGTTGGAAGCCGTGCTGTTCGCGCAGCTTGCGGCCTGTTTCGATGCCGGCATGGGTGAGGTAGCAGGCGGCGTGGTATTTGAAGAGGTTGTTGCGGATGTGCCAGCCGCCCTCGGGGTCGGCCAGCGCCTTTTCCGGGTTGAAATCGGGGCTGTGGGTGCTGGCGAAGCCCTGGCTGCATTCGATGCTGTCGGGGCGGGCGGTGAAGCCACGGGCGGCGAGGCGGGCGGCGAGAAGGCCGGCTTCGGCGGCCTTGCCGGCGTGCAGCGGCTTGCACATGGTGCCGAACATGGATTTCAGCCCGGCCGCCTGGGTGGCGGCGATGCCCATGGCGTGGAGGCTGCGCTCCTCGTCGAGCCCCAGCAGATGGGCGCAGGCCATGGCGGCGCCGAAGGTGCCGATGGTGCCGGTGGAGTGGAAGCCGAGCACGTCATAATGCCCGGGCGAGAGGGCCGAGCCGACGCGGCAGGCGGTTTCGTAGCCGGCGAGGAAGGCGGTGATCATGTCCTTCCCCGAGCTGCCGCGCTCCTCGGCCAGCGCCATCACCGCGGGGAGGATGGCGACCGAGGGGTGGCCGGGCATGGCGAGGTTCACGTCATCATAGTCGAGCGCATGGGCCATGGTGCCATGCAGCAGGGCCGCGCCGGTGGCAGGGAGGCGGAGGGCGACGCCGGGCACGCCGGCCACCGCGTTGCCGCCGGCCTCCCCGAGTTCGGCGGCGAGGATGCGCACCAGCGGGTCATCGGCGCCGGCGATCGCCACGCCCACCATGTCCAGCACGCATTGGCGGGCCCAGGCGAGGATATCGGCTGGGATGTCCTCGTAGCGCAGGGCGCGGGCGCGTTGCACGAGGGCGCGGGTCAGTCCGATGGGTTCGTTCATGGCGGCCTCTTGGAAAGGGAGGAAGTAAGTTCTCCTTTTTTGAAAAAAAGGAGCAAAAAACTTTTACTCTTTTGGCTTGCGCCGCTCCCAGCTATCCGGGGAGCCAAGCCAACGGCATCGAATTTGCAAAAGTCTTTTTGGTTCTTTTTGTTCACAAAAAGAACACCCTTCACCTACCCTTAAAGACTGCTTTGCGCTTCTCATTGAACGCATTGATGCCTTCGTGGCGGTCTTCGGTGGGGACCATGCGGTTATAGGCCTCGATTTCGAACATCAGGGCGCTCGCGAGGTCCATCTGCATGCCGGTGTTGACGCTGTGCTTGATTTGGCGCGTGGAGATCGGCGCGTTGCCGCCGATGCGGGCGGCGGTGGCGACGGCTTCGTCGAGCAGGGGTGATGGTTCGCAGATGCGGTTGACCAGGCCCCAGTCGAAGGCTTGCTGGGCGGTGAAGGGCAGGCCGGTGAGGAGGATTTCCTTGGCGCGGCTTGTGCCGATGGCACGCGGCAGGTTCTGGGTGCCGCCGGCGCCGGGCATGATGCCGAGGGTGACCTCGGTGAGGGCGAAGCGGGCGTGGGTGGCGGCGTAGGCGAAGTCACAGCACAGCACCATCTCGAGCCCGCCGGCATAGGCGGCGCCGTTGACGGCGGCGATGATGGGGATGGGGCAGGCGATCATGGCGCGCACCTGCCGCTCGAAGATGAGGTGCTGGGCCTGCCACTGGGCGTCCGTCATGCCTTTGCGCTGCTTGAGATCGCCGCCGGCGCAGAAGATTTTTTCGCCGGCGCCGGTGAGGATGACGCAGCGGAAGGCGGCGGGGTCGGCACAAAGGCCGTCGAACACGGCGAGCATGTCGAGCCCCATTTGCGTGTTCATCGCATTGGCGGATTCGGGGCGGTTGAGGGTGACTTGCAGCACGTGCTCGGCCGGGCTGTGCAGCCTGAGGGTCTCGTGGTCGCGGAGTTCGAAAGCCATTTGGACGTTTCCGGTGGTGTTCGGCGGGAGGCTATCGGGGCGGGGCAGGGGGGTCAACGACGGTTGCATTTTTTCCTTGCATGGCGATAACTCGACTGTTATTATTGTCGTCATGACGGTTGTGACGCCTCCCTGCCAAGCCTGCCCGACGACGCCTCCGGCGGCGGAGGGGTTGCTGTGCGCGGTGGACCGGCTGGTGGCGTTGCTGGAGGCGCTGCTCGGGTGGTTCATGCCGGGCTTCTGCCGGGATTTCGCCGCGGCGTTGCGGGCGGCGCTGCTGTGCCCGGTGCCGGTGGCGCCGGTGGTGCCGCGGCCGGTGCAGGCACAGGAGGCGGCGACCGCGAAGGAGAGCACGCGCCGCCGGTCTGGCCGGCGCACGCCGCGGGTTCGCCGCTTTGCGCCCGTCGTGCAGCTGGTGCGGCGCCGGGTGCGGGCGCGCGCGTGGGCGTGGCGTGTGGTCGTTCTGCCTGAGCCAGTGGCGGAAAGTGCGCCCCCGGCACGCTCGCGCGCGCCACCTTGGCCGGCGGGTGGGCTGGGCGTTGCAGGGAACCGCCGGGAGGCGGGCGTTGGCGCGCGACCATTTTCCATCGCCGGGCGACTCCGTTAGGCTCGGGGCCATGCCAGTGATCAATTGGAGCGCGGTGCAGGCCGCGCTGGTGCAGCGTTTTGGGGAGCGGGTGGCGGTGCGCGACGGCGCCGGCACCATCACATATGAGGAGGTGTTCGCCGCCGCCGCGGGGGTGGCGCGGCATCTGCGGTCGGCCGGCGTGGCGCCAGGGGAACGGGTGGGCACGTTGTTCCGCAACGGCGTCCCCGCGGTGGTGGCGGCCTATGGGGCGCAGATCGCGGGGGCGGCCGAGACGCCGCTCAACATCGCCTATTCGGAGGCGGAGGTGGTGGCGACGGCGCAGCTGGCGGGGTGCCGGCATGTGCTGTGTGAGGCTGGGCGGGTGGAGTTTCTCGCTCGCCATGGGTTCATCGCGCATGACGTGACGGCGATTGCGCCGGTGGTGCTCGACGCTGCGGAGTTTCCGGCCGTGGCACCGGAGTTGGATGGGCGGCTCGCTTTCACCTCGGGGACGACGGGGCTGCCCAAGGCGATCGTCTACACGCAGCGGGCGCGGTTTCTCGCCAATGTGCTGCTGCAGGCCTGTCTGCCGTTCTCGCCCGGCCGGGGCAGCCGGGTGCTGTTGATGACGCCCTTCGCGCATGGCGCCTCGCTGCAGTGCTTCGCCTGGCTGGACCAGGGCGGTGAGGTGGTGCTGCTGGATGGGGTGGATTTGCCGCGGATCGCGCCGATGCTGGAGGGGGGCGAGTTGGAGGCGATATTCGCGCCGCCGACGGTGCTGGCGAAGCTCACTGCCGCTTTTTCCGGGCGGCAATTCGCGGGGGTGCGGGCGATTTTCACCGGCACGGCGCCGCTGCCGCCCAGTACCTACGCGGCGGCGCGGGCGATGTTCGGGCCGGTGGTGCGGCTGACCTATGGGAAGTCCGAGGTGATCAATCCGATCACCGTGCTGCCGCCGGAGGAGACCGACCGGTATTACGCCGAGGGGGGCAGCGAGGATGGCGGGGCCTGCGTCGGCTGGCCGGCGCCGGGGGTGGAGCTGGCGCTCGAGGAGGGTGAGGTGCTGATCCGCGCCCAGCATATGTCGAAGGGCTGGATCGACGCCGAGGGGTTCCATCCCTGGCGTGAGGATGGGTTCCACCCCACCGGGGATATCGGGCGGATCGACGTGCGGGGGCGGCTGCATCTGGTGGCCCGCAAGTCCGACGCGATGAAATCGGGCGGCTATAAGATCTATCCGCAGGAGATTGAGCGCGCGCTGGCCTCGGCGGGGACGGAGGCGACCATCGTCGGGCTGCCCTCGGATTATTGGGGGGAGATCATCGTTGCCGTCGCCGAGACGCCGCCTGCCGACTGGGAGGCGCGGGCGCGGGCGGCCTGTGCTGAGCTTGCCAGTTTCAAGCGGCCACGGTTTTTCCTCGGGCTCGCGGAATTGCCGCGCAATGCGCAGGGCAAGCTGGTGCGCCGCCATGTCGTCGCCACCCTGCAATCCCGCTTTCGCCTGCTCGACGGGCCGCGACCGCGCTTGGAGGAAATCTGATGGTTCATCGCCGCGATTTTACGCCGGATCAGCCGGGCCCGCTGGCCGGGCTGCGCGTGGTGGATCTCTCCCGGCTGGTTGCCGGCAATATGGTGAGCCTGCAACTGGCGGATCATGGCGCCGAGGTGATCAAGATCGAGGATCCGCAGAAGGGGGACCCGCTGCGGGCCTGGCGGGTGGGCGGGCATTCGATCCATTGGAAGGTGTATGCGCGCAACAAGAAGAGCCTCGCTCTTTCGCTGCGCGACCCCGAGACGCTGGCGCTGCTGGCCGATCTGCTGGCGACGGCCGACGTGCTGATCGAGAATTTCCGGCCGGGCACGCTGGAGGAAATGGGGTTGGCGCCCGCGGTGCTGTGGGCGCGCAACCCGAGCCTGATCGTGGTGCGGATTTCCGGCTTTGGGCAGGACGGGCCCTATGCCGAGCGGCCCGGCTTCGGCTCGCTGGTGGAGGGGATGAGCGGGTTCGCGGCGATGAACGGCTTCGCCGATCGCGAGCCGGTGCTGCCGCCGCTGGCCCTGGCCGATATGATCGCCGGGCTCTACGGGGCCTATGCGGTGATGATCGCGCGGCGGGAGGTGGAGCGCGGCGGGCCGGGGCAGGTGATCGATTTGCCGCTGCTGGACCCGATCATCTCCATCCTCGGGCCACAGGCGGAGGCGTTTCGCACCTCGGGCAAACTGCCGCAGCGCACGGGCAGCCGTTCGAATACCACCAGCCCGCGCAATGTGTTCCGCACGCGCGATGGACGCTTCATCGCGATTTCCGGCTCGATCCAGACCATGGCGGAGCGGTTGCTGCGGGTGGTTGGGCGGGCGGACATGATCGCGGACCCGCGGTTTGCGACCAATACGGCGCGGGTGGCGAATGTGGCGGAGACCGAGGCGCCGATCGCCGCCTTCATCGCCGCGCGGGATTTCGCCGAGGTGATGGCGATTTTCGAGCGGGAGGAGATCACCGCGGCGCCGGTCTATGACGTGGATCAGCTGATCGCCGATCCGCATGTGGTGGCGCGCGAGGTGATCGTGGATCTGCCGGATGCGGAAATGGGGCAGGTGATGATGCACAACGTGGTGCCGCGGCTGTCGGGCACGCCGGGGAGCCTGCGGCTGCCGGCGCCGGGGCTGGGGGAGCATACGGCGGAGGTGTTGGGCAGCTTGGGGTGTGATGAACAGCGGATCGCCGGGCTGGTCGCCCGCGGGGTGGTGGTTGTGTCTGGGCGTGCGATTCAGACCTCCGGTGATGCCACCTCCGGTCATCGCACTTAGTGCGCCGCCACGCTGACGTTCCGGCCGGGCATGCGGTGGCGGTAGGCGAGCGCCTCCGCGACATCCTGCCGGCGGATCAGCGGGGATTGTGCGAGGTCCGCGATGGTGCGGGCGACGCGGAGCATGCGGGTATAGCCGCGGGCGGATTGGCCGAGCTTATCCGCCGCCCGCTCCGCCAGTTCCGCCGCCTCGGGCCGCAAGGGGAGGTGTTTGACGTCGGCCTCGGCGTTGCTCGACGGTCCGTCCGGGCCGTAGCGGGCACGCTGCGCCTCGCGGGCGATGGCGACGCGGGCGGCGACGGTGGCGGTGGTCTCGCCCTGGGGGGCGCGGGCGAGTTCGGACGGCGGTATCGGCTGAACCTCGACGGTGAGGTCGATCCTGTCGATCAGCGGGCCGCTGATTTTTCCCTGGTAATCCTCCCCGCAGCGGGGCGCGCGGCTGCATTCGCGGCTGGCATTGCCGAGATGGCCGCAGCGGCAGGGGTTCATCGCGGCGATCAGCAGGAAGCGGGCGGGGTAGGTGACGTGGGCCATGGCGCGGGCCACCGTGGTGCGGCCGGACTCCATGGGTTGGCGCAGGGCCTCCAGCGCGGCACGGGGGAATTCGGGGAGTTCATCGAGGAACAGCACGCCGCGATGGGCCAGGCTCACCTCGCCCGGCCGCGCCCGCTGCCCGCCGCCAGTGATCGCGGCCTGGCTGGCGCTGTGGTGCGGTTCGCGGAAGGGTGGCCGCATCACCAGCCGCCCGCCCTCGAGCATGCCGGCGACGGAGTGGATCATGCTCACCTCCAGCGCCTCGCGCGGGAGGAGATCGGGCAGCAGGCCGGCTATGCGGGCGGCGAGCATGGATTTGCCGGAGCCGGGAGGGCCGATCATCAGCAGGTTGTGCCCGCCAGCCGCGGCGATTTCGAGCGCCCGCTTGGTGGTCTCCATGCCCCTGACATCGGCCATATCGCTGCCGCCGATCGCCTCCGCCACCCCTGCGGGCTCGGGGAAGGCAAGCTTCTGGGTGCCGCGGAAATGGTTGATGAGGGTGAGGAGATCGGGCGTCGCCAGCACCTCCACCCGCCCGGCCCAGGCCGCCTCGCCGCCCTGGCTGGCCGGGCAGATCAGGCCGAGATCGAGGTTGGAGGCGCCGATCGCCGCGGGCAGCACGCCGGCGACCGGGTTCAGCGTGCCATCGAGCGACAATTCGCCGAGGGCGGCGTAGCCAGCGAGCTCGTCACTGGGCAGTACCTCCATCGCCGCCAGCACGGCGAGCGCGATCGGCAGATCGAAATGGCTGCCCTCCTTCAGCAGGTCGGCCGGGGCGAGGTTGATCAGTACCCGCTTGGGTGGGAGGGCGAGGCCCATGGCGGTGAGGGCGGCGCGGACCCGCTCGCGCGCCTCGCCGACCGCCTTGTCGGGCAGGCCGACGACAAGGAAGGCGGGCAACCCCGAGGATATCTGGACCTGCACCTCAATCGGCACGGCCTCGATGCCGGAGAAGGCGAAGGAGCGGATGCGGGCGATGCTCATTGCGGCGATGCTACCGCCCGCCTCGCCGCCGCCCGAGTGATTAACGGGTCAAAATGCCGATTTGACGATCGCCTACTCGGTCAGCAGGGCATCCCGCAGGGCGAGGTAGCTGGCCTCATCCGGCGTGCAGATCAGCCCGACCGATTTGGTGGCGGGGCGGTACTGGGTGCCGTCGAAATGGGCGGAAAAGCCGCCGGCCTCCTGGTGGAGCAGCCAGCCCGGCGCGTGGTCCCACGGCATCAGCTTGCCGTAGAGCAAATAGTGGCTGTGGCCGCCGGCGATCAGGCGCCATTCATGGGCGGCGCAGCGGTAGCTGTAGCTGGCCGCCACCCGATCGAGCCGCTGACCGATGCGGCTGCGGGCGGGTTCGGGCAGGAAGCGCCAATTGGCGCCGCCGGTCATCTCCGCCACGGGCACCGGGGCGGCAACCCGCATATCGACGCGGCGGCCATCGGCCTCCTGGTTCCAGGCGCCTTCGCCGCGCAGGGCCATGGCGGACATGCCGACCACGGGGTCGTGGATCACCGCGCCGATGATCTCGCCCTTGCGGATGGCGGCCGCCATGCAGCCGAACAGCGGCATGCCCCAGGCGAAGTTGGAGGTGCCATCGACGGGATCGACCACGAAGGCGAGTTCGGCGCTGTCCAGCGCATCGAGCAGCGAGGGATCGGCCGACGTTGCCTCCTCGCCGATGATGACGCAGCCGGGGAAGGCACGCTGCAGGTCAGCCGTGATCATCCGCTCCGCCGCCTCGTCGGCCTCGGTCACGAGATCGAGCGGCCCGGTCTTTGCCCGCACGTCGCCCTCGGCGAGGCGGCGGAAGCGGGGGAGGATCTCGACCTGGGAGGCCTCGCGGAGGATATCGTCGAGGGCGGAGAGATCAGTGAGCCGCATCGCTCAGGGCCTTTCGAAACGGGCGCGGTCGGCCGGCAGCAGCCGCACCGTGACGTGGATGCTCTCCTCGCCGTCGACGCGATCCACCACCTCGCCGTGCTGGTAGAGCCAGGCGAGGCGGGCGCCGTCGGCGGGCGCAAGGTCGTATTCGATCACGTCGAGACCGGCGGCGATGCGGGCATCGATGGCGGATTTCAGCGCATCGAGCCCCTCGCCGGTGACGGCGGAGACCGCGACCGTGCCGGTGCGCGCCTCGACGTTGGCGACGCCGCCAATGAGGTCGGCCTTGTTCAGCACCTCGATGCTGCGCTTGCGCCAGTCGTCATCGAGCGTGTCATCCTTTACCATGCCGTCGAGCACCGCGATCACGTCACTGCGCTGGGCGGCGGTGTCGGGATGGGCGGCGTCACGGATGTGGAGGATCACGTCGGCCTCGGCGACCTCCTCCAGCGTGGCGCGGAAGGCGGCGACGAGTTCGGTCGGCAATTCGCTGATGAAGCCGACGGTGTCGGAGAGGATGGTCTGGCGGCCGGAGGGCAGCTTCAGGCCGCGCATGGTGGGATCGAGCGTGGCGAACAACTGGTCCTTCGCCATCACCTCGGCACCGGTCAAGGCATTGAACAACGTGGATTTTCCGGCGTTGGTGTAGCCGACTAAGGCGACGATGGGGAAGGGGATGCGCTTGCGGGCGCTGCGGTGCAGGCCGCGGGTGCGGCGCACCTGCTCCAGCTCCTTCTTCAGCCGCACGATGCGGTCGCCGATCAGCCGCCGGTCGGCCTCGATCTGGGTTTCGCCGGGGCCGCCGAGGAAGCCGAAGCCGCCGCGCTGGCGTTCAAGATGGGTCCAGGAGCGCACGAGGCGGGAGCGCTGGTATTCGAGATGGGCGAGCTCCACCTGCAGCGTGCCTTCGCGGGTGGCCGCGCGTTCGCCGAAAATATCGAGGATGAGGCCGGTGCGGTCGATCGCCTTGCAGCCCCAGGCCTTCTCGAGGTTGCGCTGCTGCACCGGGGAGAGCTGGGCATCGACGATCACCACGTCGACCTCCATCTCCTTGAGGTGCTCGCCCTGCATCTGCACCTGCCCGGTGCCGAGCAGGGTGGCCGGGCGATGGGCGCGCAGCGGCAGGATCGCGGTATGCACGACGACGAGGCCGATCGAGGCGGCCAACCCGACCGCCTCGGCCAGCTGCGCTTCGGCGGCCCGGTTCGATTCAAGCCGGTCCGGCTTCTCCCAGGGAAGGATGACCGCGGCGCGCGTCGGCGCCGCGTGTCCTTGATCACCCAATGGTTTGGTTACCCACCAGCCGGGGTATCCCGCGTGCCGAGCGTGAGCGTCGTCGGGCTGAGCGGGGCCGCGGTGGTTTCCACCTTCGGGCCATCGAACAGCGAGATCGGGGCGCCGGGCATGACGGTGCTGATCGCGTGCTTATAGACGAGCTGCGTATGCCCGTCCCGGCGCAGCAGCACCGAGAAGTTATCGAACCAGGTGATGATGCCCTGGAGTTTGACGCCGTTCACCAGGAAGACGGTGACGGGAGTCTTGTTCTTGCGCACATGGTTCAGGAAGACGTCCTGAACGTTCTGCGTTGCTTCTTTGGCCACGACAGGTGTTCCTTCTTGTCGTTGTTGACACACACATAGTTTGCAGGCCGCCCGGCTTTTGACGTCGCCAGGTCAACCCTCGTCAGTCCAATGCAGCGCCGGCCTTCCGGAGAAGGATCGCCAATGCATGCCCGTCTTCAACATGCAAATGCGGTGCCGCACCCACTTCTTCAAGCACACGCAGCCCACCATCATGCGCCGCGTCACCCACCAGTACCGCCGTGCACCCCGCCGCGTGGGCGGCCTGCATGTCGGAACCGGTGTCGCCGACATACCACACCTCCCGCCCCGGTTTCACCCCGATGCCAGCGAGTGCATGCCAGATCGGCGCCGGATGGGGTTTGTCGGCGGAGGCGTCGCCGGCGCCGATGATGGCGCCAAAGCGGGCAGACCAGCCGAGATGTGCCACTTCCCGGCGCAGCGTGTTGCCCTCCTTGTTGGAGACGATGGCGCCGGGCCAGCGCGCGGCGGCCTCCACCAGCGCCTCCGCCCCGGGCATCAGCGTGAGATGGCCAAGATCCTGCGTCATCATGGTATCGCGCAGCATTTGCTGGGCGCGCCGCCAATCCGGGCCGAACATCTCGGGGAAGGTATCGCGCACCGAGCCGCGAATGCGCGCGCGTGCTTCGGCGACCGTCCAGGACGGCTTGTCCCACGCGGCGAGCACCACGTTGAGCGCCGCGGTGATGCCGCTCCAGCCGTCGATCAGGGTGTTGTCCCAGTCGAACAACACCGCCACCGGTGGTTCCATCGTGCCGCCCTCCTTGCCGATTCCGTCGGGTCTGTTACCACGCGGCCAAGGTTTGAGAGGAATGCCCCATGATCGGATCCGCCCCTGACTCGCGCGTCTTCCGCGACATTTTCTCGACGGAGGCGATGCGCCGGATCTTCTCCGACCTCCAGCGCACCCAGTACTACCTTGATATCGAACTTGCGCTGGCCCGGGTGCAGGCCCGGCTCGGCATCATCCCCCAGGAAGCCTGCGACGAAATCCAGCGCCACGGCGACGCGGCCGGCTATGACATGGACCTGCTGAAGAGCCAGACCGAGCGGATCGGCTACCCGATTCTCCCCGTGGTGCAGCAGCTTGTCGCCAAGTGCCGCGACGGGCTCGGCGAATGGTGCCACTGGGGCGCCACCACGCAGGACATCACGGATACCGCGACCGTAATGGCGATCCGCGACGCGCTTGCCTTGGTGGAGGACGATATCCGCGCCATCGCCGGCTCCCTCGCCGGGTTGGCCGCGAAGTATCGGGACACGCCGATGGCCGGCCGCTCCAACCTGCAACAAGCCACACCAATCACCTTCGGCTATAAATGCGCCGTGCTGCTGGCCGGGTTCCAGCGCCATCTCGAACGCCTGCGCGAGTTGCGGCCCCGCGCTCTGGTCGGCGAATTCGGCGGCGCCACCGGCACGCTGGCCTCGCTCGGCGCCGACGGGCTGAAGGTGCAGTTCGCGCTGATGGAGGAGCTCGGCCTCGGCCAGCCCGAGATCGCCTGGCACACCATGCGGGACCGCATCGCCGAGGTCGGTTGTTTCCTCGGCCTGGTCACCGGCACCTGCGGCAAGATCAGCATGGATGTGAAGCTGCTGATGCAGACCGAGGTGGAGGAGGTGTTCGAGCCCTTCCATGTCGGCCGCGGCTCCTCCTCCACCATGCCGCAGAAACGCAATCCCATATCTTCCAACTACATCCACGCCTGCGTTGCCATGGTGCGGCAGAATGTGGCGGCGTTGCTGGATGCTATGGTGGAGGATCATGAACGCTCCACAGGGCCTTGGGAAATCGAGTGGATCGCGGTGCCGGAGATCTTCCTGCTCTCCGCCGGGGCGCTCGCGCAGACGCGCTTCCTGGTCGGCGGATTGCAGGTCGATCCGGCGCGAATGCGGGCCAATCTCGATCTCACCAAGGGGCTCACCCAGTCCGAGGCGGTGATGATGGGGCTCGGCCCGTATCTCGGGCGCCAGCTCGCGCATGATCTGGTCTATGACATCTGCCGAGACGTGGTGGCGGGGAAGGGGACCTTCCTCGACCTGCTCGCGGACCACCCGCAAATCAGCCCGCATATCGGGCGCGAGACGTTGGCCGGGTTCCTCGATCCCGCCAATTACGTCGGCCTCTCCGGCGAAATGGTGGACCGCGTGTTGGCGAAGGGGATCTGAGCATGAGCGTCGATATCGCGCATCTGCGCAGCTGGATTGGCCGCACCGAAACCCTGGAGGACACGGTCGGCAGTTTCCCGATGTCCGCCCTGTCAGCCACGCTCGATCGTGACGATCCGCAGCCTTCGCCCGGCGATGTGCTGCCCGAGCTGTGGCATTGGCTCTACTTCCTGCCGCGCGCCCGGCAATCCGAGATCGGCGAGGACGGCCATCCCCGCCGCGGCGGCTTCCTGCCGCCAGTGCCGCTGCCGCGGCGGATGTGGGCGGGCGGGCGGCTCGCCTTCATCGCCCCGCTGCGACTGGGTGAGCAGATCACCCGCACCTCGGAGATCGTCGACGTCACCCTCAAGGAAGGCCGGAGCGGAAATCTGGTTTTCGTGCTGGTGCGGCATATGGTCAGCAACGCTGACGGATTGGCGCTGACCGAAGAGCACGACATCGTCTACCGTGATCCGCCCGCCCCCGGCGAGGCATCCCCCGCCGCGCGGATGGCCCCGGCATCACCCGCCTGGCGGCGCGACGTGACGGCGGATGACGTGCTGCTGTTCCGCTACTCCGCGCTCACCTTCAACGGCCACCGCATCCATTATGACCGTCGCTATGTCACTGAAGTCGAAGGATATCCCGGCCTGATCGTGCATGGCCCGCTGCTTGCCACCCTGATGGCCGACCTGTTCCGCCGCGAACTTGGCCGACCCATGACGACGTTCAAATTCAGGGCCTTGCGCCCGGTGTTTGACGTGACACCGTTTTCCGTCTGCGGGAATCCGGGGGAGGATGGGGCCTCGCTGTGGATCCAGGACCGCGAAGGCCGGCTGTGCATGGAGGCGGAAGCGACGTTTTGAACGTCTGCCATGAATTTAGGTCATAGTGCTTGACTTACTCCTGGGATCGTCCAATTGTTGCAGCGCAGCATTTGCTGCAGTGCAATAGGAGAGTCCCATGGCAACCATCACCCACGGTGTTCCCGGAGCCGGCTCGCTCGATCTGGGCGCCCGTCTGCGCCATGCCGCTGAACGCTTCCTCGCCTGGCGCGCCCAGCGCCGCGAGCAGGCCCGCATCATCACCGAGCTCAACAAGTTCGAGGACCGCGACCTGCGCGATCTCGGCCTGAGCCGCTATGACTTCATGGCCATCGCCTCCGGCAACTTCAAGCGCTGAGCTGAAGCCTCGGGGTCAGCTCCGCTCGTCGGTGTTGACCCCGAGCTGCTTGAGCTTGCGGTGGAGTGCGCTGCGCTCCATGCCCACGAACTGCGCGGTGCGCGAGATATTGCCGCCGAAGCGGATCAGCTGGGACTGGAGATACTGCGTCTCGAACAAGTCCCGCGCCTCGCGCAGCGGCAGGGTCATGATATCGGCGCCGGGATCGGCCATCAGGGCCGGGGCCTTGGCGCCGATCTCCGGCGGCAGCATCTCGGCGCGGATCGCATCGCTCGCGGCACCGGGCGCCATGATCATCAGCCAATCCATGAGGTTACGGAGCTGACGCACATTGCCCGGCCAGTCATAGGCCTGGAGCGCGGTGATCGCGTCGGTCGAGAGCTCACGCCGCGGCATGGCGGCGGCCTCGGCGGAGCGGCCGAGGAAGTAGCTGGCGAGCGCCGGCACGTCCTCGCGGCGATCCTTCAGCGCGGGAATACGTAGCGGCACCACGGCGAGCCGGTAATACAAATCCTCGCGGAACCGCCCGGCGGCGATCTCGGCCGGCAAATCGCGGTTCGAGGTGGCGATCACCCGGATATCCACCTTCACCCGGTTGGCCCCGCCCAGCCGCTCGAAGGCTTGCTCCTGCAAGGCACGCACAATTTTCCCCTGGGTTTCCAGCGGCATATCGGCCACCTCATCGAGCAGCAGGGTGCCGCCATGGGCGCGTTCCAGCACGCCGGAGCGGCGCGGGCTATCGGGCCCAGCCTCCATGCCGAACAGCTCCTCCTCGAAGCGCACGGGGTTGAGGATGGCGCAGTTGAGGGTGACGAAGGGCGCGTCGGCGCGGCGGGAGCGGGCGTGGATCATCCGCGCCACCACCTCCTTGCCCGATCCGGCCGGCCCGGTGATCATCACCCGGGACCCCGTCGGCGCCACACGGTCGATCGCGGAGCGCAGCGCATGGACGTGGCTGCTCTCGCCGGTCAGTTCCGTCTCCGGCCCCGCCCGCAGGCGCAGCTCGGCGTTTTCGCGGGCCAGCGCCGCCGCCTGTAGCGCCCGGCGCACCACCAGCAGCAGCCGGTCGGACTGGAAGGGCTTCTCCAGGAAGTCGTAGGCGCCAAGCTGGATGGCGTTCACCGCCATTTCGATGGTGCCGTGGCCGGAAATCATCACCACGGGTACCGTCGGGTCCTCGCGGTGGATGGCTTCCAGCACCCCGAGCCCATCCATGCTGCTGCCTTGCAGCCAGACATCCTCGATCACCAGCGATGGCCGCCGCACGCGGAAGGCGGCGATGGCGGAGTCGGCATCGCCGGCCCCGCGCGTCTCATAGCCCTCATCCTCCAGGATGCCGGCGACGAGCATGCGGATATCCGGCTCGTCATCGACGATCAGGATTTCATGCGCCATGGTCAGCCCCCAGCCGCGGGCAGCACGAGCGAGGCAACGGCGCCGCCGCCGGGCCAGCCTTCATCGGCCACGCGTTCGGCGAGACCGATGCGGCCGCCATGGTCCTCCATGATCTTCTTGACGATCGCCAGACCAAGTCCGGTTCCCTTCGGCTTATGCGTCACATAGGGCTCGGTGAGCCGGTCGCGATCCTGCGCGGGCAATCCGATTCCGTCATCAGCCACGGTGATGACGATCTCGGGACCCGATTCGCAAATACTGACCTCGATCCGCCCGCCACCACCCGGCCGCGTGGCGATGGCGTCGGCGGCGTTCTGCAAAAGATTGGTCATCGCCTGGCCGATCAACCGCCGGTCGCACTTGGCCAGCGGCCCGCGCTCGGGCAGGCGGGTTTCGTAGGTGATCTCCGGATGCGCATTGCGCTCCAGGATCATCGATTCGCGCAGCACCCGGCCGATATCCTCGGTCTCCATCACCGGCTGCGGCATGCGGGCGAAGGAGGAGAACTCGTCCACCATCCGCCCGATATCGCCGACCCGGCGCACGATGGTGTCGGCGAGCAGGGCGAACGTCTCGGGGTCGGAGGTGATTTCCCGGGTGAAGCGCCGCTTGAGCCGTTCGGCGGACAGCTGGATCGGCGTCAGCGGGTTCTTGATCTCATGGGCGATGCGCCGCGCCACATCGGCCCAGGCGGCCTTGCGCTGGGCGGATTGCAACTCGGTGATGTCATCGAAGGTGGCGACGAAGCCGGCATTGCGGCCGCTGCCGGCCTCGGCGGCGATGCGCACCAATAGGGTGCGCGGCGCCGATTGCGGGCCGATCTGCACCTCGGCGGTGCGCGGGCGGATCTCGCCGCCGGCGCTCTCCGCCGCCTTGGCCAGCGCCTCGGCCAGCAGCGCGGCGAATTCCGGCACCACCTCGGCGAGATTGCGGCCGAGATCGCCCAGCAAATCACGCCCCAGCAGGTCACCGGCGGCGCGGTTGGGCAGCTCGATCGCGCCATGGCCGTCGAGTCCGATCACCCCCGCCGAAACGCCGGACAGCACGGCCTCGGTGAAGCGGCGGCGCTCGTCGAGCTGGCCGTAGGCTTCCAGCAGCTCGCCCCGTTGGGCGGCGAGCTGGCCGGTCATGCGGTTGAAGGCCCGTGCGAGGCCGACGATCTCGTCGCCGCCCTCCCATTCCGGCACCCGGACCGCGAGATCGCCGCCGCGCACCTTCTCGGCGGCCAGGATCAGCCCGCCCACCGGCCCGGCGATTTGGTTCGCCATCACCAGCCCGATCAGAATGGCCGCTGCCAGCACCAGCATCGCGACCAGGGCGAACACCACGGCGAAGGTGAGCTGCAATCCCGAGCGGTTCTCATCGAGCCGGCGATACTGCTCGACCGAGGCCTCCGCGCTGCGCATGTAGTTGAGAATGCGCACATCGACGGGCCGGCTGACCTGCAGCATCAGCGCGGGGGTGAGGTCGAGCTGCACCACCGCGCGCACCTGGTCGGCATCCTCGGTGGCGAGTACCGCCACCTCGCCACTGGTCGCCAGCGCGATCGCCCATTGCGGCGGCGCCGGCATGGCACCAGTGGAGATCGCGCCGGCCGAGCCAAGGATCTGTCCGGTGACCGGCTCGAACAGCACCGCCTCGGTGAGGCCGCGCAGCGCGGTCTGCTCGTTCAGCACCTCGGCGAAGCCGCTGGGGTTGGAGGAGAGGAAGCGCGCCGCGCGCGACAAATCGGCCGCCATCGCCAACGCGTCCGCGCGGATATTGTTGCGATGCTCCTCGAAATAGCCGCGGCTGACCTTGAGGCTCTCTTGCAACGCGACCCGCACCGGCTCGGCGAACCATTGCTGGATGCCCAGATGGAAAATCCCGGCCGAGAACACCGCCACCAGGATGGTCGGGGTCAACGCCACGCCGCTGAACAGCAGCACGAGGCGGACGTGCAGCCGCGCCCCGGCGGCGCCGCGGCGGCGTTCCACCCACATGCGGGTGAGCCGCCCGGCCAGCACCGCGCTCAGCATCAGCAGCGAGATGACGTTGGCGAGCACCAGGCCCACCACCTCGTTGGGCGAGGGCAGGCGGCTCGCCAGCAACACGAAGGACACCACGCCGAGCACCAGCGCCACCGCGGCCAGCGCGAGGGTGGCGATCTTGCCGAGCACCATGTCGGCCAGCCGGCCCAGCACGCCGCGTCGCGGCTGCACGCCACTCATCGGCGGGTCGGCCGGCGATGGATCAGGAGAGCCCCCGCACCACCGGGATCTCCAGGTCACGGATCTTCTTGCGCAGCGTGTTGCGGTTCAGCCCCAGCATGGCGGCGGCCTTGATCTGGTTGCCGCGGGTGGCGGCCAGCGTCATCAGGATCAGCGGCCGCTCCACCTCGGCCAGCACCCGGTCATAAATGTCGGTCGGGCCGATGCCGTCCTGGTGGGCGGAGAGGAAGCTGCGGATATGCCGCTCCACCGCGCGCGCCAGGGGTTCCGGCCCCGATGGCGCAGCAGCGGCAGCCGGGGCGGCCTCATGGCTTTCCGTCACATCAAGCTCGGCCTGGATCGCCTCGCCGGTGATCACCTCGTCCGGGCAGAGGGCGGCGAGGCGGCGCATCACGTTTTCCAACTCGCGCACATTGCCCGGCCAGCGATAGGCCATCATGGCATCCACTGCCGGGCGATCGAGCGTCTTGGCGGCGAGCCCATCGGCGACGGCACGGTCAAGGAAGTGGCGCGCGAG
>CAIPLM010000085.1 GCA_903865895.1 uncultured Rhodospirillales bacterium
GGGTCTATGGCCTCGACAACGACGGCATATTGGCATTCACAGATGATGGCATTGAGGAAGTTCAACGGCTGCTCGACGAATATCGGCACGACACCACGTCAAAACCTTGACCTGGCTCCGCGTGCTACGCCGGATGCTTACCGCTGCTCCTGCTCGCCGCCGAGCCGGATCTCGCCGGGGGCTCGGGCTCCGAGATCAGCTCCTTCATCATCGCCGGGACCGAGGTGACCGAACGCGCCGAACTGCCTTGGCTGACGCTGCCCTATTCCAACCTGCTGACCGGCCGCGGTTTCACGCACATCTTCCAGACCTCGCCGACCGCCGACCAGCAGGCTGCGGCCGGGGCGGCGCCGCCAGCTACTTGCCCTCCAACCGCGTGACGTTCGACGAAAACGGCCGCGGCATCGCCGCCGCCCTGCTGATCGGGCAATGGCGGAACAGCGTGCCGATTACGGTGGATTCGGCGGAGGCGGCTCTCGCCAAGCCGGTGTGGTCGAAGCTGTAGCCGGGAGGGTGAGGCGGGCGTGTTGGGGGTGTGCATCGCAAATTTTTGCGAATGGCGTTGCCTTCACTGATACTGACCTGCGTTGACGCATGTAGAATGGGGCAATATGTGATGGCATTAAGCTTTCAGTCCTAATCCGCCCCTCGGAGGTGTCCGCGTCCTCGCAAGGGAAGCGATGCACCCGCCGATCGCATGTGACCGGGCTACATCATCCCCCAGCCACGCGGGTGCGGGTGCGCATGGTGACGAATTCCTCGGCGGCGGTGGGGTGGATGCCCACCGTGCGATCGAAATCCGCCTTGGTGGCACCGGCGTTGATGGCGATCGAGAGGCCCTGGAGGATCTCCGGGGCATCCTCGCCGAGCATATGGGCGCCGACGACTTTCTGGCTCGCCTGGTCCACCACCAGTTTCATGATGGTCTTGCGGACCCGGCCCGACAGGGTGTGGCGCATCGGGGTGAATTTGGCGACGTAGATATCGGCCGGCCCGTTCTTGGCCGCCTGCGCCTCGGTCAGCCCGACCGTGCCGATCGGCGGCGAGGAGAAGACGGCGGTGGCGACGCGGTCGAGATCCCACATGCGCGGGCCGGCGCCATAGAGCCGGTCGGCCAGGGAATGGCCCTCGGCGATGGCGACGGGGGTGAGGTTCAGCCGGTCGGTAACGTCGCCGATGGCGTAGATGTTGGGCACCGAGGTCTGGCTCTGCCCGTCCACCACCACCGCGCCGAACCCGTTGGTCTCGACGCCGGCGGCGGCCAGGCCGAGGCCTTCAGTATGGGCGCGCCGGCCAAGGGCGGAGAAGACGAGGTCCGCGTCGATCATGGTGCCGTTGACGAGATGCACGCGCTTCGTCGCGCCGACGCGTTCCACGCTCGCCACCGTGGTGGCGTGGTGCAGCGTGATGCCCTGCGTCTTCATCGCCTCGGCGAGGCCCTCGCGCATGTCCTCATCGAAGCCGCGCAGCGGCAGGTCCTGCCGGAAGACGAGATCTACCTTGGCGCCGAGCCCGGCGAAGATGCCGGCGAATTCGACCGCGATGTAGCCGGCGCCGAGGATGACGACACGCTCGGGCAGTTCGGGCAAATAGAAGGCATCATCGGAGACGATGGCATGCTCGGCGCCGGGGAAGGCCGGGTCCACCGGGCGGCCGCCGGCGGCGATGACGATGCGGTCCGCCGTGACCTTCTGGCCGCCGACATCGAGCGTATGGGCGTCGATGAAGGTGGCCCGCGCCTCGAAGCTGGTGCAGCCCGACATCAGGCGCTTATAGGCGCCGTTGAGCCGCTCGATCTCCTTATTCTTGGCGGCAATCAGGCGCGGCCAGTCATGCCGTCCGGGCGCCACATCCCATCCGAAGCCGGCGCTGTCGGCGGCGGCGGCTCCGTATTCGGCGGCCATCACCAGCAGCTTTTTCGGCACGCAGCCGATGTTGACGCAGGTGCCACCCCAGAAGCGCTCCTCGGCCACGCCCACCTTGGCGCCATGGCCGGCCGCCATGCGGGCGAAGCGCACACCGCCGGAGCCGCCACCAATGACGAAGACGTCGAAGTCGTACTGCATGAGAGTTTCCGTCTGTTGCGATGGTCGGGATGTGGGGAGGCCGGGAAGTCTTGCCAATGACCGGCGCCGTGGCAAGCCATGGGCGGAACGGCGGCATTGACCGGCATCGGCTGAGCTGGCACCGTGTCTGGAACACGAGGGGAACACCAATGCATCCGATCGCTCAGTTTCCATGGACCGCCCTGGCGACGCTGCTCGCCCTCGCGGTGTATTTCGTCGCCGGTCTTCAGGTCGGCCGGGCGCGCGGCACCTACAGCGTCAAGGCGCCCGCCGTTGTCGGGCACCCGGCGTTCGAGCGCGCCTTTCGCGCCCAGCAGAACACGCTTGAATGGATGCCCTTGTTCCTGCCGGCGCTGTGGCTGTTCGCCCTCGCAGTGAGCGACGCATGGGCGGCGGCGCTGGGGCTGCTCTGGGCGGTGGCGCGGCTCGGCTATGTTCTTGCCTATGCTTCGGCCGCCGAGAAACGGGGGCCGTATTTCGGCGCCCAGGCCGCGATTTTTGCAGTGCTGTGGATTGGCGCCCTCGTGGGGGCCGCGCGGGCTTTGGTTTGACCGCGCGCGCCCACTTGTTTCAATGAAGGATTGCTAGTCCCTCACGTGCCAATGCCGCCCAAAGCGAGGTATTTGACCTCGAGATACTCATCGATGCCCTGGTGCGAGCCCTCGCGGCCGAGACCGGAGGATTTCACGCCGCCGAAGGGCGCCACCTCGGTGGAGATGATGCCCTCGTTGATGCCGACCATGCCGTATTCCAGCGCCTCGGCGACGCGGAAAATGCGGCCGACGTCCTTGGCGTAGAAATAGGAGGCCAGGCCGAATTCGGTATCGTTGGCCAGCGCGATGGCCTCGTCCTCGGTATGGAAGCGGAACAGCGGCGCCACCGGGCCGAAGGTCTCCTCGCGGAAGATCACCGCGTCATGCGGCACGTTGGCGAGCAGGGTCGGCTCGAAGAAATTGCCGCCCTGGGCGTGGCGCTTGCCGCCGGTGACGATGCTGGCGCCGCGGGCGAGCGCATCGGCGATGTGCTCCTCCACCTTGGCCACGGCCTCCGCGTTGATGAGCGGCCCCTGGGTGACGCCCGGCTCCATGCCGTTGCCGACCTTCAGCGCCTCGACGGCGACTTTCAGCTTCGCCGCGAAGGCGTCGTAGACGCCGTCCTGCACCAGGATGCGGTTGGCGCAGACGCAGGTCTGCCCGGTGTTGCGATACTTGCTGGCCATGGCTCCCAGCACCGCCTGGTCGAGGTCGGCGTCATCGAACACGATGAAGGGCGCGTTGCCACCAAGCTCCATGCTGGTCTTTTTGATGGTGGGCGCGCATTGCGCGAGCAGCTTCGCGCCGACCTCGGTGGAGCCGGTGAAGGTGAGTTTGCGCACCTTGGGGTTCGAGGTGAGTTCGCCACCAACTTCGCCCGACGGGCCGGTGATGACGTTGCAGACGCCCGCCGGCATGCCGGCGCGTTCGGCCAGCACGGCGATGGCGAGAGCGGAGAAGGGCGTCTGCGAGGCAGGGCGGATCACCCCGGTGCAGCCGGCGGCCCAGCCCGGGCCGGTCTTGCGGGTGATCATCGCGGCCGGGAAGTTCCACGGCGTGATAGCAGCGAAGACGCCGATCGGCTCCTTCTGCACGATGATGCGGCGGCCCTTGGCATTCTGCGGGATGGTATCGCCGTAGACGCGCTTGGCCTCCTCGGCGAACCATTCGAGGAAGCTGGCGGCATAGGCGATCTCGCCCTTGCTTTCGGCCAGCGGCTTGCCCTGCTCGGCGGTCATGATCATCGCGAGATCGTCGGTATTGGCGATCATCAGGTCGAACAGCTTGCGCAGGATGGCGCTGCGCTCCTTGGCCAGCATGGCGCGCCAGCCCTTCTGGGCGGCATAGGCGGCATCGATGGCGCGGCGGGTCTCGGCGGCGCCGAGGGCGGGCACCTCGCCGATGATCTCCTCGGTCGCCGGGTTGCGCACCGCGATGGTGCGCCCGGAATCGGCCTGCACCCATTTGCCGTCGATGTAGTTGGCCTGACGGAACAGCGTCGGGTCCTTGAGGGGGAGGGGGGTGACGGGGTTGAGCATCGCTGGTCTCCTTGCGGGCCGGTTCGCGGCGCCGTCTGCGTCTCATAGATAGGACCGGTTGCGGCTGATGTCAGGAGGCGCACCCCCGCCAGCGGGGCCGAAATCCGGCCGATCACGAAGACCTTTGTGTGCTGCGGTGGCCGGGTCACAGACATTTCGGTCGTGTCCCCGGTCGTGGTGTAGGAGGCCTCCGCGCCAAACACCCCAGCCGCACCTTCCTGCAACTGCGCCTTCCATTGCGTGATCTGGTTGGGATGGATGTCAAACTGCTGCGCCAGATCAGCCAGCGTTCTGTCGCCCTTGATGCCCGCCAAGGCCACCTTTGCCTTGAAAACCGGTGTGTGGTTCCGGCGAGGTCGTCTGCTCATCGTCGCTCCTGGTCATAAGCAAGCTTGCTTGATCAGGCTCACGCACGCCACTTATCCCACTGTTCAGATTTCCCGAGCCACTTCTAGTGGGCACCGGCACCGGCGAAGCCGGACCAAATAGTATTCCTGCGCCCTTGGCGATGCGGGCGGATGGGAACGAAAAAGGGAGGGGTTGCCCCCTCCCTCGTTCAGTGTCCGGAGGCTAAGGCCGGAGGCGATCAGGCCTTGCCGGCCATGGTCGCCACCGTCATCGCCAGCGCCTTGTCCATCACGTCGATCAGCGTGTCGCACTCGCTGCGGGTGATCACCAGCGGGGGCGAGAAGGTGATGGTGTTGGAGTGGCGCACGCCGCCGCCGGAACGCCCGACGATGACGCCGTTGCTGCGGCAGAAGTTCACCACGCCCTGCACCAGGGCGGAGGGGAGCTGCACCTTGCTCTCACGGTCGGTGACCAGCTCGATGCCGATCAGCAGGCCCTTGCCGCGGATGTCGCCGACGATGCCGTGCTTCCACAGGCGCTCCCGGAAGCCGCCCATGAGATACTCGCCCATCTCGGCGGCGCGCTGCGGCAGCTTCTCTTCGAGCATGATCTCGATGTTGCGCACCGCGACCGCGGCCGAAACCGGATGCCCGCCATAGGTGTTGACCTGCATGACCTGCTTCTCCTCGGCGACTTCGCCCAGGAAGCTCTCGAACACGCGGTTCTTCACGACGGTGGCGGCGATCGGCAGGTAGGCCGAGACGATGCCCTTGGCGACGGCCATGATGTCCGGGCTGATGCCGTAGTGCTGGTGGCCGAACATCTTGCCGGTGCGGCCGAAGCCGTTGATCACTTCGTCGACGTGCAGCAGCACGTCATACTTACGGCAGATCGCCTCAACCATGGGGTGATACTCATCCGGCGGCACCGCGATGCCGACGCCGGACATGATCGGCTCGACGATCACTTCGGCCACCGTGTTGGGGCCCTCGCCGAGAATGGCGCTTTCGAACGCCTTGGCGCAGGCCACTTCGCAGGACGGGTAGGTGAGGCCAAGCGGGCAGCGGTAGCAGGTGGGCGCCACCACGTGGGTGAACTCACCGGCGTACGGCTCGAACTTCACCTTGCGGTCGCCCATGCCACCGGCGGCGAGCGTCGCCAGCGTGGTGCCGTGATAGGCGTACTGGCGGCTGATGGTCTTGAAGCGGAACTGGCCGGGGAATTCGTGCTTGGCGTATTGGCGGGCGATCTTGAAGCCGGCCTCGTTGGCCTCGGAGCCCGAGTTCACGAAGTAGGTGTGATAGCCGCCACCCATCAGGCCATTGATCTGCTCGCCGAGCTGCGCCGCCGGGATGTTCATGCCGGTGTGCGGGTAGTAGGCGAGCTGCTGCATCTGCTCGGCGGCAACCTGCGCCAGCTCGGTGCGGCCATAGCCGATGTTCACGCACCACAGGCCGGCCATGCCATCGAGATAGGTCGTGCCGTCAGCGTCGACGATGGTCGAGCCCTGGCCGCCGGTGATGACGAGCTGCGCCTTCTCCAGCGCGCGGTGCTGCACGATCGGGTGCAGGACACTGTCAAGATCTTGCTTGACGACTTTGGCACGCGCCTCTGGATCGGGGGTATTGGTGAGCGACATGATGCGCCTCTTTCTCTGTGATGAACCCGGGAATCACAGCTTAGACCGGGTTCGCGTTGCGAGTCACCCCCACCAGGCATGATCGTTTGGCCACGGCGGATGTGCAGCCGGGCAGTTTGCGATCGTGTGACGGAGCACGGAAGAGTGAAACCCGCGGAGGGAATTGGCCGACAACGCAATGATTGCCGGTTCCCGGATGTCCATATAACATTTCCGACAAACCTAAGGATGGGCGCACGATGTCAAGCAATGTCGTGGTGGCGAACGAGGCGGCGTGGACGGCGGCGGTGCGGCAGGTCAATGGACTGAGCAAGAGTCCGGCGACGGGTGAAACACTGACCGTCGCGCTTGCCGCTCCCACGGGAACGCTGGAGCTGAGCGGCGATACGGCGGCGATCGTGACGCCGAGTTCCACGATCGTCGCGATTAACGGACAGGGCCAGACGATCGACGGCAACGGCATTGCGCGCGGGCTGTTCATCCACAAGGGGTTTTTCGGCGGCGGCACGCTGACGGTGACGAACCTGACCATCGCCAACACGGTTGCCGCTGGCGGGGATGGCGGCCCCGGCGGCGGCGGCGGGGCCGGTTTCGGCGGCGGGCTGTTCGTCGGAGCCGATAGCGCGGTGGTCTTAGATGGCGTGAACTTCGTCAACACGCAGGCGGTCGGCGGCGCGGGCGGCGCCGGGGTACTGGGTGGTGGCGGCGGCATGGGGGGTAACGGTGGGGCCGGCGACACCGTGACCGGCGCGGGGGGCGGTGGCGGCGGGCTCGGGCGCGGGGCGTTCGGAGGCGACGCCGGCAAGCCCGGCGGCAACGGGCTACTGGTGCCGGTGTTCGGCACACCCTTTTACGACGGCACTGCAGCGCCCGGCTTGAACTACGGCGGGGGCGGCGGCGGGCTGGGAGCGGGCAATCCCGGGGGCCATGGCGGTGCCGGGTTCATCACAGAAGCGTTTTATGGCGGTGGTGGCGGTGGCGCGAACCCCACGCCGGGACCGGTCTTTTCACGACCGAGTGCCGCCGGCTTCGGCGGAGGTGGTGGCTCGGGCCTGGCCTCCGCGGGTGGGTTCGGCGGCGGCGGCGGCGGCGCCTATGGCGGCCAGCCGGCAGGGCTCGGCGGCTTCGCGGCCGGCAATGGCAGCGCATCCGCACCGGGCGGCGGTGGCGGGCTGGGCGCTGGGGGCGCGATATTCGTGGCCGCGGGAGGGCGGCTCACCATCGCCGGCGGCAACATCTCCGGCACGGCGGCGGGGGGCGCGGGCGGTGGGGGCGGCACCGCAGGCAGCGGGCTGGGCGACGCTATTTTTCTGCAAACCACCACCATGCAGAACGGCAGCATCACGCTGGCCGCGCCGTCGCTGACGCTCTCGCCCGGCGCGGGGCGGCGGGTCTCGATCAACGGATCGATCGCCGACGATGCCGGGATTCTGCTGACCGGTGGCGGCGTATCGCCGGGCGCCAATATCACCGTCACCGGTGCGGGCAGCGTCGCGCTGCTGGCGGCCAGCAGTTACGCCGGGGGCACCACGATCAACGGCGGCACGCTGGAACTTGTTACCGCGCTCGCGGCGGGTACGGGCACCATCGGCTTCACTCCCCTATCCGCCACCCTGCTGATCGACGGTACGGCGATGCCGGCCAACACCATCGGCAAATTCGGCCTCGGCAACACGATCGATCTCGCCGGCATCGTCGCCACCGCAAGCACCGCCCTCATGAACAGCAGCGGCCTGCTGGCGATCCCGACCGCGGGCGGCACCATCGGCCTCCAGTTTGACCAGAACACAGGGCTGGCCAACGGGAATTTCAACCTCGCCCCGGATGGCCATGGCGGCACCGCGATCACCACCGATAAGGCGGCGGTGCAGACCGTGGTGACCGTCACCGGCGCGCTCGGCGGCAGTTTCGCCGTGCCCTTCACCAATACCCAGAATGCCTATGCCGCGCAGAGTCTGGCCGACAATATCGACGCGCTGATCACCGCCAACCAGGCCGTCCGCTTCGTCGTCGACGGGTCTGCGCTGCCCTCCGTGCCGGCCGGGCAGCAACTCGTGCTCTACGATCCCGCCGGCCTGCCGGTCACCTTGCCCGACACCGTGCCGGCGGCGCTTTTCACCAACACCGCCGGGGCCGCCACCATCACCAGCGGGGCCGCCAGCGGAGACTACATCGTCGCCGCCAATGGCGGCCTCGATTTCACCGCCGGGTTCGGCTTGTTCGACCTCGTCGCCGGCGACGGCGACACCACAATCACCCTCGCCCCCGGCGTCGGCGGCGGCGTGATCACACTCGGCAACGGCAATGCCACCATCAACGCGATCGGCGGCAACAACATCATCAGCGACGGCACCGGCGACCATGTCCTCACCTTCGGCATCGGCGCCAACACCGCCGATGTCGGCGGCAGCAACACCGTCCTCGGCGGCCCCGGCAACCTCACCTTCTACAACACCGGCGGCGGCAACGATCTGGTGCTGCTTGGCTCCGGCAACAGCTTCTACGAGTCCGAGGCCGGCGGCGCCGCCGACACGGTGGCGAGCGCGACCGGCAACGACTACGTGATCGACTATAACGGGGCCGGCATCTACTTCGCCGGTTCCGGCAAGGACACCTACTCGGGCGGCGGCACGGTGGTCGGCGGCAGCGGGCCGCTAGACGTTCTCTCGAACTCCAACTCCTGGGGTCCGGTGCCGGACCTGCTGGCCTTCGCCGGAACCGGCGCGACCCATTTGTCGCTCAGCCCCGGGTCGCCGACGGTGGTGGGCAACAGCGCCGGCAGCATGTCGGTCGACAATTTCGGCGCCAACACCCTGCTGTTCGCCGAGGGGTCGACGACGGTGCAGGGCTACGGCAGCCCGAGCTACCCGCCGGCCGTTGATACCATCATCGGCATCACCGGCAGTCTCGATCTCATCCACGAGGCCGGGCTCTTTCTCGCCGGGCCGGCGGGCAACAACACCATCGATGTCGTCGGCAACTCGACCGTCTTCGGCACCGCCGCCGGCGACGTGTTGTCCTCGTCCGAACTCGATATGTACGCGCCGTACTACGGCACCGCGAACGACATTCTGGTCGGCGGCGCCGGGGCGGAAACCATCTCCGGCGCCGGCAGCACCGCGATCAACGTCTTCTTCGCCGGGTCGGGTCCGGAGTTCATCCAGGCCGGCGACTGGAGCACCTCCATCGTCACCAGTACCGGAGCGGCGACGATCGCCGGCGGCCGCGGCATCTCCCTCACCGCCTTCGTCAGCGGCCGGCATCCGGAGGTGGTGATGCAGAGCTTCAATCCGGCGCGGGACTACCTGACCTTCATCAACTTCGGCGCCGGCGAGGCCGTGGCCGCGCTGGCTGGCGCGCACACGGTCGCGGGCTCCGAAGTGCTCACGCTGAGCGACGGCACCCATATCACCTTCCAGGGGTTCACCGGGCTGGGGGCGGCGAATATCCTGTAACGCAGCGTTTGCGTGATAATTGCCAGGAAGGAGTTTTCTGCTTTGCCGTTTGCTTTGATGACCGCTAGTCTCCGATGAAATAAGCCGTCGGAGGTGTGCAATGTCGGGATCAACGACTGTAAAGCCAACCATCACCGTCACCAACGAGACCGAGTGGGACGCTGCGGTTCTCTCGATCGATACCCAGTCGCTGACCAGCTTTGCCGGGCCGGCCGCCTACACCATCTCGATCGCGCCACCATCGGGCATTCTGTCGTTCGCCGCCGATCCGACCGCGCTGCATCTCAACTCCTATGATACGCTCAGCATCATCGGCAATGGGAACACCCTCAACGGCGACAATACGGTCCGCGGGCTGTTCAACTATTACGGCTCGGTCTCCATTCATGATCTGACGATTGCCAATATGACGGCGTCCGGCGGCAATGGCGGGCCTGGCGGCGGCGGTGGCGGCGGGCTCGGTGGCGCGCTGTTCGTGGGCTCCTCGGCAAGCGTGACGCTCGACAACGTCTCCTTCCTCAATGACCAGGCCATTGGCGGCAATGGCGCATCGGGCACGTTCGGCGGCGGTGGCGGCATGGGCGGTGCCGGAGGTGCGGGTAATCCTGCGAACCAGACGGGCGGCGGCGGCGGCGGACTTGGGCGGGCCGCGATGGGCGGGAGTGCCCAGGCCAGTGGTGGCGCCGGACTCCTGCCGGGTGCAAATGCCGGCTTCGGCGGCTGGGGGCTGACCACGCTGGTGGGCGGTGGCGGCGCCATGGCCGGCGGCGGCGGCGGCGGCGCCACAGGCTATTCCGGCGGCCATGGCGGCTTTGGCGCCACCGCCTTCTATCCCAGCGCATATGGTGGCGCGGCCGGTGGTTTGGGCGGTGGTGGCGTCTACGCCAGCACGGTCCCCGGAGGGCTCGGCGGCGGCGGCGGGTCGGGCGTGGCGAGCGGCGGCGGCTTCGGCGGTGGCGGTGGCGGTGGCATCGGGACACTGCCGGGCGGTGCCGGCGGCTTCGGTGGTGGGCATGGCGCGAGTGGTGCCGGCGGCGGCGGGCTCGGCGCCGGCGGCGCGATCTTCATCACGGCTGGCGGCAAACTGGTGTTCACCACCGGCACCATCTCCGGCGGGAGCGCCTATGGCGGCACCGGCGCCGGCACGGGAACCGGCGGCCTGGGCGTTGGCGCCGGCATCTTCATGATGTCGGCGATCTACGACATCTACGGCAACCCAAAGACGGCGGTGTCCTTCGCGCCCCCACCCGGCAGCCGGGTGGTCGTGAATGACGTGATCGCCGATGATGGCGGCGCCAATGGCGTCGCCGGCCACGGACTCGGCGGCACAGTGCTGGTCCAGGGCGGCGGCACCACCAACCTCAACGCGTCCAATACCTATATCGGCGGCACCACCATCGATGGCGGCATCCTGGAACTCGCCAATCCGCTCGCCGCCAGCAGCGGCGCGATCGGCTTCACCAGCCTGCACGGGGCGCTGCGGATCGACGGCACCATCATGCCGGCCAACACCATCACCGGCTTCGGCCCGGGGAGCCAGATCACCCTGCCCAACCTCACCCCGGCCGGCGGCGCGGCGACCATGGGGGCACTCGGCCACCTCGCGATCCCCACCACGTCCGGGACGCTCACGCTCGATCTCGATCCGCTCCTGAGTTTCGTGCAAGCGCATTACACCCTCACCGCCGGCGGCCGGGGCGGCAGCGTGCTGACCACCGACGCCGTGTTGCCCGCCGGTGTCGTCACGGTCACTGGGGCGGCCGGCAGCATGCTCGGCATGGTGTTCGACGACAGCCAGCGCGCTGCCCAGGCCCAGATCTACGCCACCCAGGCCGATACCGCCGTCAAGGGCGCCACTGCCATTCCATTCGTCCTCACCGGCGGCAGCCTGCCGGGCGTGGCGGCTGGGCAGACGCTGGAACTGATCGACCACACCGGCCATGCCACCCAGCTTCCCGACACCATCCCCGCCGTGCTGTTCAGCGATGCCGCCGTCGCCGCCACCGTGACCGGCGGCGCGACCGGGGGGGACGCGGTGATCGCCGGGCCGGGCGGGGTGAATTTCACCTCCGGCGCCGGTATCAACGCGGTGTTCGCGGGCGGCGGCAACAGCACGGTGAACGTCGCCGCCGGCATGGGGGGCGGCTACTTCTTCCTCGGCAACGGCGACAACACCGTCAACGCGATCGGCGGCAACAACCAGATCCAGACCGGCACCGGCCACAACGCCATCACGCTGGGGATCGGCACCAACTACCTCACCTCGAACGGCGCCGACACCATCACCGCCGGGCCGGGTGACGCCAATATCTATGCATACAACGCTCTCAGCGATCTCATCTTCCTCAGCAGCGGGACGGCCGATGTGCAGCTTGGCACGACCGCGACCGTGCTGGGCGGCAGTGGCACCAGCTATGTCAGAAACTCCGGCAGCCTGAGCAGCGCCGTCTTCGCTGCCGGCAGCGGCGCGTCCTATTTCACGGGGAATGGTACCGTCATCGGCGGCAGCGGGCCGCTGACGGTCAACAACGGGTATTACTACCCCTATTACTACGGCTACAATCCTGGCTCCGGAGTCCTGGTCGCGGGGGGAACCAATACCAACACCCTCAACCTCGGCTATGGCAGCAACACGGTGGTTGGCAACGCCGCCGGTGCCATGCAGATCAGCAACTCCAGCCCGAACGGCCTGCTGGCCTTCACCCGCGGCACCACACTCATCACCGGCAATGGCGTGGAAACCGTGGTCGGCATCGGCGGCGTCCTCACCGTCACCGGCGGGCAGGGTCTGTTCCTCGGCGCTCCCGGCGGCAATAACCACATCACCGCCGCCGGCGATGCCACGATCTTCGGCGTCGCCGCCGGTGACGTGCTGGCGAGCAGCGCAACGTACACGAGCGCGCAGGTGGCCATCGTCGGCGGTGCCGGGGCGGAAACCATCTCGGGCGCCGGCAGCGCCTCCACCAACACCTTCTTCGCCGGCTCCGGGCCGGAGTTCATCCAGGCCGGCGATTGGATCACCTCCATCGTCACCGGCACTGGCGCCGCGACCGTGGCGGCGGGCAACGGCATTTCGTTGACCGCCTTCGTCAAAGGCCAGCACCCGGATGTGGTGATGCAGGGCTTCAGCCCCGCGAAGGACTACCTGACCTTCATCAACTTCGGCACCGGCGAGGCCGCCTCCGCGCTGGCGGGCGCGCAGACGGTAGGGGGTTCCGAGGTGCTCACCCTCAGCGACGGCACCCACATCACCTTCCAGGGTCTGACCGGGCTGACGACAGGCAATATTCTTTAGCGAAGCGGTGGCGGTTGGTCCGCAGCGTGATGGGGGTTCGACACTGCATCGGTAAGGGGCCGCCATGACGACCAACTTCACGGTGACGAACGAAGCCGAGTGGGATGCCGCGATCGCCACGATCGACGCCCATTATCTCAGCTACCAGGCCTATACGATCACCCTCGCGGCACCCTCAGGTATCCTGAGCCTTACCGCCAACGCCCCGGCGATCGAAGCCAGCGGCACCGTCACCATCATCGGCAACGGCGAGACGCTGAACGGTGACGGCATGGTGCGCGGCATCTTCGTCTCGCTCGGCACGGTGATCCTGCAAGACCTCACGATCGCCAACATGACGGCACGCGGCGGCGATGGCGGCCCGGGCGGCGGCGGCGGGGCCGGGCTCGGCGGAGGTCTGATGCTGATGTCGCAGGCGAGCGCCGTGCTCGATGGCGTGACCTTCACCAATAACAGCGCCATCGGCGGCAATGGCGGCGCCGGCATCCTCGGCGGTGGCGGCGGGCTTGGCGGCAATGGTGGCGCTCAGGATCCATTCACCGGTGGGGTTGGCCGGGGCGGCGGCAGCGGGCTGCCGGGCGGATATCTTCGCAACTACAGCGGCGCCAGCGGCGTGAATGTTGCCGGATATGGCGGCGGCGGCAGTTCGGGCGGCGCCCGTTACACGTCATTTGGCGGCTTCGGCGGCGGCAGCGGCGGTGGCTACGGCTTCTCCCACCCTGGCCCGGGCGGCGGCGCAGGCGTCGGCAACAACGGGACGAATGGCGGCGGCGGCGGTGGGCTCGGAGCCGGCGGCGCCATTTTCATGGCGTACAACGCCAAACTCACCATCCTCTCCGCCAATTTCTCAGGCGACATTGTGGCCGGCGGCACCGGAGCCAACGGAGCCGGCGGCGGCGCTGCGGTGGGAGGCGGCATCTTCATCGGTTCCCCCTATTTCACCAATGGCGCCATCACCCTGGCGCCGCCGCTGGGAAAGCGGGTCACGATCGCCGATTCACTGGCGGACGCTGCCAGCATCGGCGATTTCGGTGGTACCCCGGTGGTGGTGAAGGGGGCCGGGACAGTCGACCTGCTGGCCGCCAACTCCATTGCCACCGGCATCACCATCGATGGCGGCACGCTTGTGCTCGGCACGCCCGCCGCTGCCGGCAGCGGTCCGATCCACTTCACCAGCCAGGCGGGCGCGCTTGCGATTGCCGGGCCGGTGATGCCCAGCAACAGCATTTCCGGCTTCGCCACCGGCCAGGTGATCGATCTCGAGGCCATCGTTGCCACCGCAACCACCGCCTCCGTCGATTCGGCGGGCCGTTTGGTCATCCCCACCTCCGCCGGCAGCGTGACACTCGCGCTCGATCCGCTGACCATTTTCGCTGGCGGCACCTTCAACCTCACCCCCGACGGCAATGGCGGCACCAAGGTGACCACCAATGCAAACCCCATCGGCGGCGTGGTGACGCTTACGGGCGCGACTGGGGGGATCTTCGCAATTCCCTATGCCTCAAGCCTGGACGTGGGTTCCGCGTATTCTTTTGCGGCCAACGCAACCGGACTGATCGCGCAGAACCTCGCCACGCGCGCCATCGCCGGCGCCTCGCCCCTGCCGGACGTCCCTTCCGGCCAGATCCTCGTGTTGTATGACACGACCGGCCAACCCGTGACCTTGCCTGACACCGTGCCCGCGTCGCTCTTCAGCAATGCGGCCGGCGTCACCACCGTCACCAGCGGGGCAACGAGTGCCGATATCATCGTGGTCGGCGATGGCGGGCTCGATTTCACCGCCGGGCTCGGCATTTTCAACGTCTTCGCCGGCCGTGGGCAGAAGACGATCAACCTCGCCCCGGGGGTTGGCGGCGGCGATTTCCACATGGGCGACGGCGATGCCACCATCAATGCCATCGGCGGCGGGAGCAACTTCGCCCTGGGCAACGGCAACCACCAGATCACGCTGGGCATCGGTTTCAACGCGATTCAGGCCGGCGGCAACAACACGGTGATGGGCGGGCCGGGCGGCGCGAACATCTACAACGACACCGAAGGCAGCGATCTCATCCTGCTGGGCTCCGGCACCAACGCCTACGGAACCATCGGCTCCGCGACGATCGCGGGCGGCT
The DNA here is from genome assembly GCA_903865895.1 of uncultured Rhodospirillales bacterium. Taxonomy (GTDB): domain Bacteria; phylum Pseudomonadota; class Alphaproteobacteria; order Acetobacterales; family Acetobacteraceae; genus CAIYPH01. The sequence continues at coordinate 14,989 of CAIPLM010000085.1, forward strand.
TTGGCACCAACCACATTTCCAATTACGGCACCGGGGCGGTCACCTACTTTGCCGGCCCGGGGACCGCCAGTTTTACCGGCGTCGGAACCGTCGTTGGCAGCACCGGCGACCTCTACGTCGATAGTGCCAGCCTGCTATTCGCCGGCACCGGCGCAACCAGCGTGACCAGCGGCTCCGGCACCTCGACGGTGGTCGGCAATCCCGCGGGAACCATGGTGGTAACCGAGACCTACGGCGATTCGGTGCTGTTCGCCCAGGGCGCGACCACGATCCAGTCCGGAGTCTTCTCCCCGGTGGGGAGCACCACCGTGCTCGGCATTTCCGGCACACTCACCGCCTCAGGCGCCCGCGGCCTGTTCCTCGCCGCCCCCGGCGGCAACAACGCCATCAACGTCAGCCGCGATTCCACGGTCTTCGGCGTCGCCGGGGGCGATGTGCTGTCGGCATCCGACGGGCGGTACAACCCGATCTACTGCGTGGCGAGCAACATCCTGGTCGGCGGCGCCGGGGCGGAGACCATCTCGGGCGCCGGCAGCACCGCCAACAACACCCTCTTCGCCGGCAGCGGTCCGGAATTCATCCAGGCTGGCGACTGGAGCACCTCCATCGTCACCGGCACCGGCGCCGAAACTATCTTCGGTGGCCAGGGCATCGCGCTCATCGCCTTCGTCCACGGCAACCATACGGACGTGCTGATCCAGGGCTTCGACCCCAATAAGGACTACCTGACCTTCATCAACTACGGCACCGCCGAAGCCGTCGCCGCCCTGGCCGGTGCGCAGACCATCCTCAGCAACGAAACCCTCACCCTCAGCGACGGTACCCACATCACACTTCAGGGTTTCACCGGGCTAACGGCATCCAACATCCTGTAGACGGGGGCGCCGGCAAGCGCGATCCTGGGGATCCCTCCGAAGGACAGCGCCATGGCGCCCAGCTACACCGTCACCAACGAGGCCGACTGGAACGCGGCCATGGCGGCGATTGACGTCGGCGGCACCGACGCCGCCAGCGCGACCTTCACCATCACCCTCGCCGCCCCATCCGGCACGCTCGACCTGACGCAGGACCCGGCGGCGATCAATCTCGGTCCGCAGCGCGCGGTCTCGATTGTCGGCAACGGGCAGACCATCGATGGCGGCGGGGTAGCGCGCGGGTTGTTCGTGATGAACGGCAACCTCTACGTGCGGGACCTCACGATCGCCCACACCGTGGCGCGCGGCGGCGATGGCGGGCCGGGTGGCGGCGGTGGCATGGGGGCCGGCGGCGGGCTGTTCATCACCGACGGCACCGCGACGCTGGCCAATGTCACCTTCCTCGATGATGCCGCGATCGGCGGCGATGGCGGTTACGGCATCAATGGCGGCGGCGGCGGAATGGGCGGCAATGGCGCGGCAAGCGACCCGGTGACCGGCAGCGGCGGCGGAGGTGGCGGCATCGGCCGCTCGGCTTCCGGCGGCGCCCCCGGCCAACCCGGCGGCCCCGGCATCGTCTATGGCGCACGCTCCGGGCGGCCGGGGGTGACGGCCGGCGGTAGTGTGGCGGCATCCAGCGGCGCCTTCGGCGGCGGCGGCGGCGGCGGTTCTGGCGGCGCGGGCGGCGGTGGCGGGGTGGGGATTCCGAGTAGCAGCAACCCCAACCGCTATGCCGGGTTCGGCGGCGGCGGCTACGGTTCCATCTCGACCATCTATTCAAGCGGATTCGCCGGGTTCGGCGGCGGTGGCGGCGGGAATTCCGGCCAGGGCGGTTTTGGCGGCGGCGGTGGCGGGTCGCCGGTGGAGAACCTTGGCGGTAACGGCGGTTTCGGTGCCGGATTCGGTATTGGCGGCGCCAATGCGCGCGGCGGCGGCGGGCTCGGCGCGGGCGGCGCGATTTTCATCGGCCCCAATGCCGGGCTGACCATCGAGTCCGCGCAGTTCATCGGCAGCAGCACGCGCGGCGGGGCGGGTGGCGCGGCGGGCTATGGCGGGGCTGGGCTCGGCGCCGGCATCTTCAACACCTATGCGAGCTTCGCCTCGCATTACCGTTCCAACATCATCACCTTCGCCCCGGCCCTGGGCACCCGCGTCGTGATCGCCGATCCGATTGTCGATGTCGGCGCCGCCCCGCTGCCCTACATCCCGTCGCTGCTCTACGGCCACCGCTACGCCACCACCGACACGGCCATCCAGGGCGCCGGCACCGTCGACCTCGCCGCCGTCAACGCCCTGGGCCGGGTCGAAATCAGCGGCACCCTGGAACTCGCCGTACCCGGCGCGGCAGGGAGCGACACGATCGACTTCGCGGCAGGCGGCGCCATGATCATCGACGGCACAATCATGCCGTCTA
>CAIPLM010000086.1 GCA_903865895.1 uncultured Rhodospirillales bacterium
CACCGCATGCAGATCCTCGCCCAGCTGATCGCCAGCGGCATCGCCGTCGGCATGATCTACGGTGTCATCGCCTTCGGCTATCAGCTCACCTTCGCCACCTCGAAGACGCTGAACTTCGGCCAGGGCGAGGCGCTGATGCTGGGCTCGCTGGTGGGCCTCACGGTGGTGACCATCACCGGCTACTGGCTGATGCTGCCGATCGTGCTCGCGTTCGGCATGCTCCAGGGCGCGGTGGTGGAGCGGCTTGGCGTGCGCCAGGCGATCAAGACCAAGTCCGAGGCGGGGTGGATCATGGCCACTATCGCGCTCGGCATCATCTTCAAGAACCTCGCGGAGAACATCTGGGGCCGCGACGCACTCAAATTCCCCTCGCCGCTGCCCGAGGCGCCGCTCTCCTTCATGGGGGTGAACGTGCTGCCGATGGAGGTGGTGATCGTGTTCGGCGCGCTCGGCATGATGCTGCTGGTGGAGCTGTTCAACCGCCGCTCGATCTACGGCAAGGCCGTGGTGGCCACCGCGAATGACCGCGATGCGGCGGGGCTGATGGGCATCAACACCTCGCTGGTGATCACCTTCTCCTACTCCCTCTCCTCGATGACCGCCGCCTTCGCCGGCGTGCTGGTGGCGCCGGTGACGCTGACGGGCGCCAGCATGGGCGGCGCGCTCGGCCTCAAGGCCTTCGCGGTGGCGATCATCGGCGGCCTGTCCTCGGGCATGGGCGTGGTGGTCGGCGGGCTGATCCTCGGCATCACCGAGACGCTGACCGGCTACTACATCTCCACCGGCTACAAGGATGTGCCGGGCCTGGTGCTGCTGCTGCTGGTGCTTTCGTTCAAGCCGTCTGGCCTGTTTGGCTCCGCCACCATCAAGAAGGTCTGAGCCGATGAAGCGTCTCGCGACCCTGGCGGGCATTGCCGCCGCCCTCGTTTTCCCCTTCGTGGTCACCAGCCCGTACTATCTCCACCTCGTGGTGGTGATCGCGATCTTCTCGATCGTGACGATGGGGCTCGACATCGTGTTCGGCTACACCGGCGAGGTCTCGGTGGGTCATGCCGCGCTGTTCGGCGTCGGCGCCTATACCGCGGGGGTGCTGGCCTTCCAGTTCGGCCTCGGCTTCTGGTGGTCGATCATACCGGCGACCCTGGTGGCGCTGGCCTTCGGCGCCCTGCTGGCGCTGCCGGCATTGAGGGTGACCGGGCCGTATCTCGCGATGGTGACGCTGGCCTTCGGCACCATCGTGGCCATCCTCATCAACGAGATGACCTTCCTGACCAACGGCCCGCTCGGCATCTCCCTGCAGAAGCCCTTCTTCGCCGATTTGCGCGAGAGCCTGCCGTTCCTTGAGATGTCCCGCGCGCGGATGCGCGACGTCGAATTCTACTACGTGGTCGCGGCCTCCTTCGGGCTGGTGCTGGTGGTAATCAACCGGCTGCTCGCCTCGCGCTTCGGCCGCGCTTTCGAGGCGCTGCGCGACAGCCCGATCGCGTCGGACTGCATGGCCGTCAGCGTCTATCGCCACAAGGTGCTGGCCTTCGTGATGTCGGCGGGTTTCGCGGGCTTCGCCGGGGTGCTGTTCGCCTATTCCGAGCAGTATATCGCGCCCAATAACTTCAGCTTCGAGCTGTCGATCCAGTTCCTCCTCGCGGTCACCATGGGGGGCCGCAAGTCCCGCGTCGGGCCGATCCTGGGGGCGGCGATCGTGGTGTATCTGCCCAACCTGCTGGCCGATATCGGCCAGTTCCGCGCGGTGGCCGGCGGGATTGCCGCCATCGCCGTGCTCTCGGGCGGCTGGCGGATGGTGAAGGTGCCGGAGGAGCGGCTGCGCACCGCCATCCCCGTGCTGCTCTGCGTCGGCTTCTTCGTGTTCTCGCTGCTGCTGGAGAAGATCACCGACTACAAGCTGACCGTGTTCGGCCTGATGATCCTCTTCGTCGTCTATTATCTGCCGGAGGGCATCTGGGGCTTTGCCAAACAAGGGCTGGCCGGCGTGCTGCCGGCGGCTCGCGCGTTGCTGGCCGAGCGTGGCGATGACGCGCATGCCTGGTCGGCCACCGCGCCCCAGGTAGCGGCCGGCAAGCCGCTGCTGGAGGTGAGCAAGGTGGTGATGCAGTTCGGCGGCCTTCGCGCGCTCGACACCATCGACCTCACGGTGATGCCCGGCACCATCCATGGGCTGATCGGGCCGAACGGCTCCGGCAAGTCCACCATGATGAACGTGCTGACCGGCATCTACGTGCCCACCGCCGGCGCCGTGCGCTTCGAGGGGCGCGAGATCCAGGGCCAGACCTCGTCCGACATCGCCTCGGCCGGTATCGCGCGCACGTTCCAGAACGTACAGCTCTTCGGTGAGCTGAGCCTGCTCGAGAACATCATGGTCGGGCTCAACCACACCTATCGCGGCGGCGTGGGCGACGTGGCGCTGGCCACCCCGCGCGCGCGGCGCGAGGAGGCGGCGGCCCGGCTGCGGGCGGCTTCGCTGCTGCGCTTCGTCGGACTGGAGGCGCTGGCCACCGAGGAGGCGCGCAACCTGCCCTATGGCAAGCAACGTCTGCTGGAGATTGCCCGGGCTCTGGCCCTGGATCCGCAACTGCTGTTGCTGGATGAACCGGCCGCCGGCCTGACCGCACCGGACATCAAGGAACTGATCTCCATCATCCGCAAGATCCGCGACCACGGTATCACCGTGATCCTGATCGAGCACCACATGGATGTGGTCATGAGCATTTGTGACTCGGTTTCAGTGCTGGACTTTGGCCAGAAGATTGCTGAAGGCAAGCCGGCAGAAGTACAGGCAGATGAAAAGGTCATCGAGGCTTACCTCGGCGGCACGGCGGCATAA
>CAIPLM010000087.1 GCA_903865895.1 uncultured Rhodospirillales bacterium
CGGAAAAGAGAATTTCGTAACGCCACGACGTAATTTTAGCTCGCGATGCCGATAAGTTGCGCATCATTGATTCGCATTGGCCGAGGCGCCGCTTCTATTCGTTCAACTGTTGCGAACTCGGTGGATTTTTTCCGCAGCCTGCTAGCCCCAACCGATCCCAGGGAGAACACGCCACATGAGCCTCACCACCCGCCGCCAGGCGTTCCGCGCCCTTCTCGCCGGGGATGCCTGCGTGCACCCGGGCTCGGTCTACGATCCGCTCTCCGCCCGCATCGCCGAGGATATCGGCTTCGAGCTCGGCATGTTCGCCGGTTCTATCGCCTCGCTCACCGTGCTCGGCGCGCCCGATATCATCGTCGTCACCCTCACCGAGTTTGCCGAGCAGATCCGCCGCATCACCCGCGCAGGCACCATCCCGCTGCTGGTCGATGCCGATCACGGCTATGGCAATGCGATGAACGTGATGCGCACGGTCAACGAGCTCGAAACCGCGGGCGTCGCCGGGATGACGATCGAGGACACGCTGCTCCCCCGCGCCTATGGCGAGAGCAAAGTGCAGTTGCTCTCCCGCGACGAAGGGCTGGGCAAGATCCGCGCCGCACTCGCCGCCCGCACCGACCCCGCGACCGTGATCGTCGGGCGGACCAGCGCGATCTCGGTCGCCGGCCTCGACGAGGCGATCGCCCGGGCGAAGCTCTATACGGAGGCCGGCGCTGACGCGCTGTTCTTCACGGGGGTGCCGACTATCGCCCATGTCGCGGCGCTGCATGCCGCGAGCCCGCTGCCTCTCATCATCGGCGGCAGCGACGGCGAGTTCGGCGGCAAGGCGGCCCTGGCGGCGAATGGGGTGCGGGTGGCGCTGCAAGGCCACCAGCCCTTCATGGCCGCAGTGCAGGCGACCTACGAGACGCTGCGTGCGCTGCGTGACGGCACCGACCCCAAGGCCCTGAAAAACCAGCCATCGGCCAGCCTGATGAAGCAGCTCACCCGCGACGCCGCCTATGGCGCGGCCACCCGCGAATTCCTTGGCGGCTAGACTCCAGCCTGGATCGGCGGGAACAGCCAGGCCAACGCCGCCGCGGTGAAGCGGCGAATCGCGCCAGAGGGCCGGCCGGGTGCCGGCCGGGCATGGCTCTGGCGCCCATCCGCCGGCGCGCCGGTCAACCCGTCCAGCAGGGCGCGGATCCGCCCTCGGCCGCGATGCAGCAGAACCCGTTGATTTTCAGGGCTTATATCCAACAATGTGCAGGCCTCTTCCGCCGTGCGGTCCTCGATGTCGCGCAGGATCAAAACCGCCTTCTGCCCGGCCGGCAGGGTCTCGATGGCGGTCAGCACATGGTCCCATAGCTGCCGCCCGCCAATCTGCCGCTCGGGGTCCAACTCGTCCCACAGCTTCGGCGGGTCAACCCAGTGGCCATCGGCGAGGAACTGGTTTTTCGGCACCACCGGATCGTCGCCGCCTACCCCATCGAGCACCGCGGGTAGCGCAACCATGCGGGACTCGCGGGTGATGCGGCTGCGGGCGCGGTTCATCACGATGGTGAACAGCCAACCCGCCAGGCTCGACCGCCCCTCGAACTTCCCGATATTGATGAAAACGGCAAGCCACGCGTCCTGCACCACCTCCTCCGCCTGCGCGCGGCTGCCGATGATGGACGACGCTACGCCCACCAGCGAGCCGTTGAACCGCCGCATCAGCCGGCGAAACGCGCGTTCGTCACCGCGCCGGAGGTCCGAGAGGAACTCCGGAGTGTCGAATTCTGAGGTACTTACGGGTATTGCCATTGCGTTGAGGCTAGGACTTAACGCAATTCACCGCTAGGTGTAACGCCTGGGTTCATGAAAGAGTCTCCATCTTCGGTGCAGCCTCCTAGGATGAAATGGCGTGTTGAAATGTAATGCGGTGACGGAACTGGTGACTGACTATGCCGAGGGAGCCCTGCCGTTCGGCACGCGGCTCGGTGTGCGGTTCCACCTGATTCTGTGCGCGATGTGTCGCAACTATGTGGACCAGGTGGAGAAGACGCGCCGCCTGCTGCGCGGCCGCGCGATGCAGCCGCCCCACGCCGAAATGGAGGATCGTATCCTCGCGACCTTGGCCGGCCGGGACCAGCCGGCCGAATAATCCGGCCTGCCAAGCCCCGTGCGAACTCGCCGGGGCGGGCGGGTCATGCCCGGGGGGCGAGGCGCCCCGACGTCATCGCACCCGCCCCGTCTTCGCGAATCGGCAAATCCTACCGCCACTTCAAGCTTGCACCCGATGAGGCCACCGCTAAGGTTCTCCGGCCCAGGGGAGCATCATTATGGCCGACGACCACGCCGCCGCGCTGACGCAGATCGAGATCGACCAGCGGGTGTTCGATCTCTACGACGAATATTGTCACGGGAAGATGGAGCGGCGGGATTTCCTGGCCAAGGCCGCCGTGATGGTGGCCGGCGGGCTCGCCATGGCGCAGGCCCTGCTGCCGCGCTACGCCGCCGCGCAGACCGTCTCCTTCACCGATGAGCGGATCAAGGCGCGCTACGTCAATTACCCCTCGCCCGGCGGCAATTCCGGGACCATGCGCGGCTACCTGGTGCAGCCCGCCGGCACCGGGCCCTTCCCGGTGGTGCTGGTGGTGCACGAGAACCGCGGCCTCAACCCCTATATCGAGGACGTCGCGCGCCGCTGCGCGATCGCCGGCTTCATGGCCCTCGCGCCCGACGGGCTGTTCCCCGCCGGTGGTTACCCCGGCAATGACGATGACGGGCGGACCCTGCAATCCGGGCTCGACCAGGGGAAGCTCCGGGTAGACATGTTGAATTCCGCCAAATTCCTCAAGGCGCATGCCACCTCGAACGGCAAGCTCGGCATCACCGGGTTCTGCTGGGGCGGCAGCACCACCAACTGGCTGGCCGCGACCCTGGGCGGCGAGGTGAAGGCCGCCGCGCCCTATTATGGCGCCGCCGCCGCCACCGAGACGGTGCCCGCCATCAGGGCCGCGCTGGTGGCCCATTACGCGGAGAACGACGCCGGCATCAACGGCACGCGCCCAGGCTACGAGGCGGCGCTGAAGGCCTCCGGCGCGCGCTTCGACATGCACGTCTATCCCGGCACCCAGCACGGCTTCCACAACAACTCCACCCCCCGCTACCAGGAAGCCGCCGCCAATCTCTCCTGGCAGCGCACAATGGCGCTGTTCAAGGCCGAGCTGGCCTGACGCGGCTCGACGGTCGCTCCCCTCGGTGCCAGAGTGATCCGGCATCGAGGAGCGACCGGCCATGAGCGGCTCACGTTTCAGCGCCGCCAACCAGGCGGACTTAGCCGCGGCACTCGCCGCCATCGCGACGCAGACCGCGCCGATCGGGGCGCCGCCGACCGCCTATACCATCACGCTGACGGCGGATTTCGCCATCACCAGCGCGCTCACCGCCGCCATCAACGCCAGCACAGCCAGCGTGACAATCGCCAATGCCGGGCACGTGATCTCCGGCACCGGCTCGCTGGTGGTGAACGGCCCCGGCACGCTGGTGCTGGCGGGCAACAACGTGTTCACCGGCGGCATCGCCTTTCAATCCGGCACGCTGGAACTCGCGGCCCGCGGCGGCGCGGGCGCTGGCATTGTCGCGCTCAGTGGCGGCGCGACGCTCACCCAGGTGCTGCGGATCGACGGCACGCTGATGCCGATCAACCCGATCACCACGGAGTACGGCCAGTTCTCGCTTGTCGATCTCCCCGCCGTCGCCGCCACCACGCCCTGGGGCACCGTCGACACCAATGGCGTGCTCACGATCCCCACATCGACCGGCACCGTCGCGCTGACCTATACGCCGAGCCTGAGCTTCGGGCCGCGCGGCGTCAGCGTGATCAACTTCCTGCCGGATGGCACTGGCGGCACCTATCTCGAGTCCAACTTCCTGTTCCCCTCCGCCGCCGTCACCGTGTTCGGCGCCACCGGCGGCATCGTGGCGTCGGGGTTCGACGACATCACCCGCAACGCCACCGTGCAGACCGCGCTCGCCAACCCCGTCAATGCCGGGGTGATCGCCGGCACCGTGCTGGCGATGGATTATACCGGCCCGCTGCCGGCCAATCCCGGCGGCACCATCGAGGTGCTGATGCACCAGGCCGCCGCGGTGGCGCTGCCCGATACGCCCTCGGTGGTGGTGAGCGACGCGAAGGGCGCGGTGAGCGTGATCGGCGGTGCGGCGTATAATTCGCTGGTGCTGACCGGTGCGGGCGGGCTGACCTATGTGGGCGGCTCCGGCCAGGGCTCGGTGGTGGCGGGGGGTGGCGACAACATCGTCTACATCCCCGCCAACGCCGTGGGCCAATACGTCGATCTCGGCCAGGGGAATGACACCATCGTCGCCACCGGCGGCACGGATCTGCTGTCCCCCGGGCTCGGCCGCAACATGATCTGGCTCGGCAGCGGCGCCGCGCAGGTGAAGGCCGAGGGCACCGACACCATCGTCGGCGGCACGGGGAATGCCATCATCGATGCCACCCAGGGCCTGCTCGCCGCCAACGTGCTGGCCTGGCTCGGCCCCGCCGGCTCCTCGGTCTATGGCGGCTACGGGCGCAGCACCATCATCAGCGGCGCCGGGAATGACTATGTGCAGACCTACGGCGGCGCATCCCAGCTCTGGCTCGGCAGCGGGGTCGATAACGTGCTCTCGGCCGGCGCGGACACCATCGTGGGGGGCAGCGGCGCCGGCAACATCACCGCGCTCGGCAGCGCCATCGCCTTCGGCGGCAGCGGGGCGCTCACCTATGCCGGGAGCGTGACCGCCACCCTGGTCGGCGGCGCCGGCAACATCACGGCCAATGGCGGCGGCCTGGTGTTCGGCGGCAATGGCGCGCTGACTTTCCAGGCGGCCGGGGCGGCTACCGTGGTGGGCGGCGCGGGGGCAGCGACGGTGAACGGCGCCGGCGTGATGGTGGCCGGCAGCGGGGCGCTGACGTTCAACAATCAGCTCAGCGGCTTCGGCAGCGGCGGCGTGGTCGTCACCAACCCGCTCGGCAGCGCCACCATCAACAGCGGCGGCTATGGCAGCCATTTGCTGCTCTACGCCAATGGCAGCACCACCTATAATCAGCTGCCGCCGCTCTACGGGCAATTTTACGGGGCGGACACCATCATCGCCCAGTCGGGCAGCCTCACCGTTCCCTTGGCGGTGGCCATGAACATCACCGCGGCCCCGGGCTCCGGCAACAACCACATCACCGTCGGGGGCGGCAGCAACGTAACCGGCGGTGGCGATGGGGACGTGCTGGTGGCGCAGCAGGCCGGGCCGAGGGCGAATTTTCACGGGGGGCTCTATGTCCCCTACCCCGTCCACCTGGCCGCCGGCGTTGGGGCGGCAACCATCTCAGCGACCGGCTTCCAGGGCGACCTCACGATCGCCGGCGGTAGCGGCGCCGACCAGATCACCGGCGGCGACGGCTACACCACCATCATCGCCGGCAGCGGCGCGGCGACCATCGCGGTGGGCGCGGTCACGAGCTACTACGCCTACGATGGGGTCAGCTATGGCCAGCATCTGGCCACGACCACCCTGATGTTCACCGCGGGGAACGCCTCGTCCGACGTCATCTCCAATTTCATCGGGGGGATCGACTTCATCTCCCTGCCCGGCTTCCCCGCCAGCGAGGCCGCCGACGCGCTGGCCGCCGCCACCATCACCGGCGGGGGCGACACGCAGCTTACCCTATCCGACGGCACGCATTTGGTGTTCGTGGGGGTGAGCGGGCTGACGCCGGGGAATTTCGTGTAGCGGGGGGTTCAGCCGGCGCTGCGGGGCATGTCGGGATATGCCGTGCCGTCCTTGCGCGTGTAGCGCGGCCCCTCGGCGGGGGCCAGCAGGTCGATATCCGAGTAGGTGGCGCCGTCACCGGCAATGCGGCTGCCGATTTCGAGCGCCAGCACATCGGCGTTCGAGCGGTTCTGCAGGCAATGTCCGTCCTGCTCGCCCGCCTTGAAGGCCGCACACTGCCCGGCACGCAGCGTCTCGGCCCCGGCATCGGTGACGAGGGTGGCCTCGCCCGCGAGGATGAAGACGAACTCGTCCTCCCGGTCATGCCAGTGCCGCTGGCTCGACCAGGCGCCTGGCGGCAAGCGCAGCAGGTTGACGCCGAACTGCGTCAACCCCGCGGAAACCGCCAGCGGCTTACGCTCCCGCCGGCGGCAGGGCGTGTCGAAGGGCGGCGGATAGAGCGTGCCGATCACGGCGGCGATGGCGGCGATGTCGATCTTCTTGGCCATGCGGTGTCTCCAGCGCGCGCCGGCGCGGCGCCGGGCGCAGGTGGGGGAGCATATCGTGGTGTCAAAGTGAGGGGTAGGCAGGGGCGGAGTGCGCCGAGCCGCTTTGCCCGGTGCTAGGTTGGCGCGGCCCGGGCACGCTCCGCCCGGCAGGCCCGATCGAGTGCCGGGAGATCGTCGCGGGCCAGAGCCCATAGCAAGGGTGGCGCGACTTTCGCGTATTCGTGGCGCAACACATTGCCGATCCCAGCGACCCGCTTCCAGGGAATTTCGGGATGCCGCGCCTTGGTCGCCGCGCCGAGATGGCGGCTTGCCTCGGAGATGATTTCGAGCCCGCGTTCGACAATCCAGCGCTTGCGTCGATCGGCTTCGAAGGCATCGAGTGACACGCCATCGAGTTCGCCAAGCACGACTTCGATGGCCTCGATCATGTCCGTGAGACGCGGAACTTCCGAACCACTGGTCATCAGAAGACGCGGATCGCCGCAGCCTCGATCCCATCTCGCATTACGGGATGCAGGCCGTCGCGGGTGGTGATATCGACCTTGCGGCCCAACAGGGTGGCGGCACGTTCCTGGATATCCATGAGGCCGAACAGGCTGAGCTCGCCGCGCCGGTAGTCGAAGAACAGGTCCACATCGGAGGCCGGGGTGGCTTCATCGCGGGCGGTGGAGCCAAAGAGGTACAGATGCTCGACGCCGAGGCGTTGCAGCTCGGCGCGATGCGATTGCAGAACGGCGATGGCTTCGGCGCGGTGCATGGCAGCAGGGTAGCAGAAGCAGCAGGGCGGTTGCCAGTTTTTGGCGTCAGTGGGCGGGGCGGTGACCGATGATGTGGCGCGCTGCGCTCACGCTCCCAAGGCTTGCTTGGTGAAGGCGGCGAAGTCGTCGGGCAGCGGGGCATCGAAATCATCGCCGATACTGAAGCCCTGGCCGGCGAGGAGGCCGAGGGGGCGGGGATTCGCGCGATGGGCGGCGAGCGGAACCAGGCGCGCGAGGGGGCGGCCGGCCTTGCCGATTATGATCTCCTCGCCGGCGGCGGCGCGCTCGACGAGGGCGGAGAGGTTGGTCCTGGCTTCGTAGAGGTTGAAGGTGTCCATGGCGGGACGGTGGGGGGGGCGGCTGGAGTTGGTCAAGGTTGGTGTGGGTTTAGGGGGGATCGAGGCGTGTAGGGCGGCGACGAACGATGCGTCGCGCTTCGCTTACGCATCCTACGCTTGCTACACGATCAAATTGACGACTCGTCTAAAGGACCGTTTAGCCCGGAAATATTCAAAATCGAGATCAATTTCTTTAATTTCATGCAGACTCTTAGGTTCACTTGATAGAGATTTCGAATTCAAAGCAAACTCAACCAAGTCCTTCAAAGAACCATCTCTCCTGAAAGATTCAAATGAAATTCCGACTAAAATCTGCTTATCATGCTCAATGTCAGCGGCATCAGAATTTTCTGGATCGACCTTTTTCCCTTTTTTCATCAATTCAAAATTTCTCATATTTACAAAATTAGCCCTTTCATCAAGCGCCCTACTCACTGCATTACGCGCGGCATGCCAATAGTTTAATTCAATTCTCTTATATATAGGATTGAGTATATCCTCTCTATTGGTCTCAGGAATGCCGGAAGCCTCGAGCAATTTATTCGCTTGTTCGAGCAGATTAGCCATTTCGGGAAACGAAAACCCAGAGTCCCAAAGGCCTAATACCAAGGCTCCGAGAGTGTGACTCCGGGGGGA
>CAIPLM010000088.1 GCA_903865895.1 uncultured Rhodospirillales bacterium
CAGCGGCATGCTCTCCACCTCCCGCCTGCTCGGCCAGTCCATCGGCGCGGCGATGGTGGCGATCTGCTTCAGCCTCACCGAGGGCAGCGGCGTGGCGCATGGCGCGGTCGTGGCGGTGTTCACCGGCGCAGCGTTCTCGGCGCTCGCCACCGTGCTGAGCTCACTCCGGATGATCCGCAGCGCCACCGACTGAGCTTGCCCCCGGGCCGCGCCGCTGGCAGCGTGGCCGCAACAGCAACGGGGAGACGCACAATGGATTTCAGCGGCAAGGTGGCGGTGGTGACCGGCGGCGGCAACGGCATCGGTCGGGCAACCGCGCTCGGCTTCGCCCGCGGTGGCGCCCGCGTGGTGGTGGTGGACCGCGATACGGTGGGCGGTGCCGAGACGGTAGCCGAGATCCGTGCCGCCGGCGGCGAGGCGATCTTCACCCCGGCGGATGTCACGAAATCGGCCGACGTCGCCGCCTATGTCCGCCTGGCGCTCGACACGTTTGGCCGCATCGACTGCTTCCACAATAATGCGGGCATCGAGGGCAAGATCGCCCATACCGCCGATTACGCCGAGGACGATTATGACGCGGTGATGAGCGTCAACGCCAAGGGCGTGTTCCTCGGTATGCGCCACGTGTTGCCGGTGATGATCGCCCAGTCGCAGGCCGAGGGGCGCGGCGGTGCGGTGGTCAACACCGCCTCGGTCGCCGGGCTCGCGCCGAGTGCGGGCATGGTCGCCTATGTCGCCTCCAAGCACGCGGTGCTGGGGATGACCAAGGTGGCGGCCGCCGAGGTCGGGCGGAACAACATACGCGTCAACGCCGTATGCCCCGGCCCGATCGCGACGCGCATGACGCGCGACATCGCCCGCCAGGTTTCGCCCAACAACCCCGATGCGGTGGAAGCGCGCTATTCCTCCTCCATCCCGCTCGGCCGCTACGGCACCGCCGAGGAAGTGGCCAACGTGGTGCTGTTCCTATGCTCAGACCTCGCGAGCAACGTCACCGGCACGCAATACGTGGTGGATGGCGGACGGCTTTCCGGCGCCGCGGGGGTGACCAGCAACGGCATGCGGTGATCGTATCGGGGGTGGCGGGGCGCGGGGGATCGGCTAAAGTCATGCCCTGCAATCAGGGGGCCTGACCATGACACTCCGCACCACCCGCCGCGCCGCATTGCTTGGCGCCATCGCCGCGCCCGCCATTCTGCGCACCGGTCTCGCGCAATCCGCGCCGATCAAGCTCGGCACGCTGACGCCGCAGACCGGTGCCGGCGGCCCCTACGGCCCGCTGATGATCAAGATGGCGCAGACGGTGGTGGGCGACATCAACGCCGCCGGCGGCGTGCTCGGCCGCAAGATCGAGCTGGTGAGCGAGGATGACCAGACCAACCCGGATGCCGGGGTGCGCGCCGCGCGCAAACTGATCGACGTCGATCGCGTCTCGGCGATCATCGGCACCTGGGCGTCCGGCGTCACCAGCGCGGTGGCGCCGCTGTGCTGGGAGAACAAGGTGATGCTGTTCACCGTCTCCGGCGCGGATTCCATCACCAAGCTGCCGCACCAGGGCTACATCATCCGCACCCAGCCGAACTCCTTCCTGCAGACCACCCGCTTCGGCCAGCACATCGCCGAGTCCGGCGCCAAGCGGGTGTTCTCGCTGGCCGCCCAGACGCCCTTCGCGGCCGACGTCTATAACCGCCTGACCGAGGTGATGAAGCCGAAGGGCGAGACCATCGGGCAGGTGATCTACGATGCCTCGAAATCCACCTTCCGCAGCGAGATCGACCAGGCGCTGAAGGCCAAGCCGGACGCGCTGTTCCTCAACTCCTACACCCCCGACCTCACCGTGCTGCTGCGCGAGCTGTTCCGGGCAGGCTACGAGGGCAAGAAATACACCCTCGCCTATGCCGCCAACGCCAAGCTGCTGGAGAGCCTGCCGGCCGAGGTGGTGGAGGGGCTGGTGAGCATGGCGCCGAGCCCGGATATCGACAGCCC
>CAIPLM010000089.1 GCA_903865895.1 uncultured Rhodospirillales bacterium
AATCAACCCGAAGTGCAAGCGGCATGGCGAACCTCCATCGTTCGCCGGATACAGAATCACACCAGCACCGCGTCGCGGAATCCCCCCGGAGTCACACTCTCGGAGCCTTGGTATTAGCCACACGATCCGATGGCCACCCCGATCGACACCCTCAAGCCGCTTGAATTTCCACCACCAACGCGGACGCTACCTCCGTCCGGAAAGGCCAAGCTGCTTTGCAGCTTCTTCTTCCGAATATGCAATGTTCACTTGTCCCGACATGTCCAAACCCGCGCTATTCCGACGCGACATGCGTCGATGGGGTCATAAGGAGGGAAGAGGCGGCGCCTCCGCAAAACGCATAAAAGCCAAAAATTCGTGTCCGCTATTTTATGGATTTATGGCGTTCGCGTTTGAGCTGCGCGAGTAGGTCGCGAATCACGGTTTCACCGACATTTGGTTTCTTTAAGAAACGCCTCAAATGATCGTTGATGCTCTTGTCATTGGCGTCAGGATGATCGGAATAGAACCTGTCATGTTCCGCGCGGATCGCAGCCCGCTCGGCATCCGCCCTCGGCCGGCCTCGCTTTTTCTTCGGCCCGCTCGCCCGTGGCGCGGCATCGTCGCTCCCCACAGCTTCGCCAGGCCGCGCGATTCGCACGTCGGCCAGCAACACATCTCCGAACAAAACGGAAGGCGGATCGACTTCCGTCGTTGCCTGCCCAAATGGCAAGGCTGCATTCGGCCATTTCCAATGCGCAGGAGAAATCCGCCGTCTCGGGACATCGAATTTGAGCGGCTCACAGCCCGTTGCGATCAGATGCCCTTGCGCAAGCTGCTCGCACAGGCCGCGCCATAGTCGTTCAAAAAGCTCGACTTGCAAGCTCCTCAGCTGCCCGGTTTGAGCGGAAACTGTAACCGCGTCTTCGGGGGCAATGCCGCCGCGGCGTTTGCCAATGACTTCCCGAAAAAGCGACGCATCCTCAGGGGAGCCGTACTCGAGCATTGCCGAGAACGGACCTAACCCAAGGCCAGCCGACTCGGCGGGCGCGTCATCCTTCGCCATGGGCTCCCCATCCTGCCCAGCCCCACGGGGAAGCGACGGCGCGGCGGGCAAGGCGTGGGGTCCTTGCGTTCGGCGGCCAGACCTAGCCGCGCCAACCAGGATGATTGCGCCGCCGGCATTGCGCCGCAAGCGCTCGTTTGCCCGGGCGATCGGCGCGGCATCGCCCGCCGCCTGGTCGACGGTCTCGGCGAAGATATCGCCGGGCATGGTGCCATGGTTCATGCCGCACCGTTCGGGCTGGCATGTTCCGCGGCATCCTGGCGCGCTTTGCGGATCTCCTCGGCCCGCCAGTACTCGACCTTCGCGGCGTCGATCGGCAAGGAAGTCTCCGGCGGCAGCTCGATATCGCCGCCATTGAGCAGCACCGTATCAACCAGGGTGCTGGCCAGCAGCATGGCGAGTGTACGGTCAAACGGTGTGTCGTTGGTTTCGGCAGTGAACAGCGCCATCCGTAAGGCGATGGCCGTCTTGATCGCAATCTCCCGCATGCTGATCGCAGCCGATAAGACCATCGATCCGGCGGCCATTGTTTCGCTATCCATCACCGAGTCCCGCATTTCGTCATCATCGCCGCAGTGATGGGACATGTAGCTATAGGCGGCGATAACCCGGCCTCGGGCTTCTATGCTCGGCCATGGCAGCTTGCCGGTAGCGGCATCGCTCACCGCCGACCGAATTTTAGCGCGGGTCTGGCCTAAAGGGTCATTCGCGAAGGCATCGAGGATCAATCGTTCGCGAAGGCTCTCGGCCGGCTTGCGGCCGCTCATCGAAGGGCCTCCTCGGCGAGTGCGGTGGTGAGCTTCTTGGTAGCCTTCGGCATGTGGTGCTCCCGGGTTGAGGGTCAGGCCGGATGCTGGAGGAACAGTCCTGCATCGGTCGATTGCTTAGGTCACCGGACTTATGCGATAACCCGGTTACAACGAAGCATCCATGCCTTCGTTATGTCAAGGCGCTCGTATGATAACAGGGGCACAATTAAGGATGGCGCGCGCGGCCCTGAAATGGGGCGTTCGAGACGTCGCGAGTGCGGCGAAAGTGTCGCCGGCGACAGTCACGCGGATTGAAGGAGATCTCCCGGCGAATGCTTCCACCCTTTCCGCGATCCGCGCGGCCCTAGAGTCCGCCGGCGTGGAGTTCATCGCCGAAAACGGCGGCGGCCCCGGCGTGCGGTTGCGGAAGGGCGGCGCGGCTTGAAGCCGCGTCCGGTCGCGGCGTGCTCAGGCTGCGGCGCCTTTACACGCAACCCGAACCGCATCAATACCGCACACGCATGCGGCCCCGGCCGCCAGGCCGGCGCCTGGCGCGCGGTGGAGTTATGGCAACCCTGCGGGGGGTGCGCCGGCGAGGGGCTCACCGATCGCCAGCGCTGCCCCCACTGCGACGGTGAAGGCTGGCTCGATTTGTGACGCGGGCGAGGGTATCACCATGACGGGGACACCTTATCCGGTTCTCGCGCTCCTTCTGCCCAATCCAGCCGAAAAACGACCGAAGGGGATACCATCATGGTATCCCCTTCGGCCGTTCCGCCGGCATCGGTGATCAGGCGGCGCTGCGGCCGTCCAGAATCGCGCCCATCTTGACCGAGCCACTGACCATATCGAGCGCCTGAGCCGCCGCGGCGCCCAACTCCCGATCCTTCTTGCCTTTCCCTTCGATCATGGCATTTTTGACCGTCTCGATCATGGACAGCATGAGTTTGGGTTTCACGGCGCCGGTTCTGGTGAGCAGATTGCACAGCATGGTGCAGAGCCCAATAGCCGCCAGGCTTTGCGCGTTCGCCGCGTTGGCGGCGAGTGCGATTTCTTCAAGCGCGGCGTTGATTTCGTCCAAATCAGATATTTTCATATCACTATGCCTTTTTTCTAGCTGGATTGATTGCTTTCCGTCACGGCCTGCTCCAGCGCCAGCCGCAATTCCTCGATTGCCGTACGTCGCTCGCTGGCGATCGCCTTCTGCAGAAACTTGAAGCCTTCGATGTTTGGTACCCGCTTGTGTGCCCTCACGAGCACGAAGTGCGGCAGGCTCATCGCCTGAGCGAAGTAGTGGTCGAGCCATGCTTCATGCGCGCGCACATCGACCGGCCGGCCGCGAGAGCCGTAGTTGAGCGCGGCCGCCTTGCGGGCGCCTTGCTGCGTCTTGTCCCGCACGCCGACCACGGCGGCGATGCGAGTTCCGTGATCGTAGACCCGCCCCCCGGTGAGGGATTTGAGCTTGCCCGACATGGTAGGCTCATCGGCGAGCACCGCCGCTTCCAGCCGCTTCTCGATCCGCCACATCGCTTCCACCAA
Organism: uncultured Rhodospirillales bacterium; assembly: GCA_903865895.1. Taxonomy (GTDB): domain Bacteria; phylum Pseudomonadota; class Alphaproteobacteria; order Acetobacterales; family Acetobacteraceae; genus CAIYPH01. The sequence continues at coordinate 3,334 of CAIPLM010000089.1, forward strand.
CCGGTCATGCGCCACGGTAGGAAATTTATCGAAGCGCAAATTGATTTTGGTGAGGCTTTTGTTTTCCATTTCGATGCCGAACGACATGCGTATCTCCTGTTCAAGCGGCTGACTGGCGGCAGCGCTGGCGGGTGAGGGCGGGGACGATGACCGCGCCATCGCTCGGCCGCCGCCGGAGGAAGCCGGCGGACACGAGAGGCGCCAAGGCCTCCGCAACTTCGGCCCCGTCGGCGCCGATCGCCGCCGGCAAATCGGCATCGATGATCGCAACGTCGAACCGGTTTCCCAGCATGGCGAGCGACACCAGCAGGCCGCGAGCCGCCAGGGCGGGCGAGCATGCCGGGCGCATGAAGCATGGCGTAATCGGTCGTCAACGTCACCCAAATCGGGACGTCCGTTCCGAGCGTGGTCATGTCGACCTTCACTTCGGTCGCGCCGGCATTGATTTTGCCATGCGTCGCATTGCGCGGAGCTTCGGCCATCAGCGGGCCTCCCCTGCATACTCGACCGCGCCGTTTGCGGCGGCGATCTTGGCCATGTCCGGCGGAAGATGGACGATCTCCCCCAGCTCCCGTGCTTCGCCATCCGGCGGGCAGTAGCCGTTGCGCATGACGCGCATGCTGACATGACCATCCGGCGGCAGACCGGCGCCGGCCGGCTTGCGCACCGTGCGCAGCGGGCCAGGCGGCGCCGGAGGCACCTTCTCCGCCGGCTGTACCTTGCGCACGGGGGGCGGAGGCTGCGGCAGGGCGGCCGGCTTGTCCTCGACCCGGCGGCGCACGTCGGCCTCAAAGCCGTTCAGCAAGGCGATATCATGCACCATAGTCGGCGCCATCGGGAAAGCGTGCGTCACTTCCGTCGAGAAGCCGAGTTGCTGGCCGCGCTCCCGGATGGCGGCCAGCGCGAGAAATATTCGGTTCGCCTCGCGCATGGTCTCGACATAGTGGGGGACGGTCGCATTCCAGTCATCGAGCAGGCGCCGCCACTGCGCCCGCTGGCGCGCCGCGCGGGCGCCGTCGAGGGCCGCAAGAAGCTTCGGCTCGGCACGGTCAAGCCGTTCGAGTTCGAGATGCATGCGATCGCGGCTGGCGTCGATCTCCGCGATCGCCGCGTCGGTGCCGTCTTCATCGAGCAACGCGCTGCGCTGATCCCAGGCGGTTCCTAGATCGCTTTGCAGTTTGGTGCGGCTCTCGGCGAGCTTAGCGAGTGCCAGTTCGGCTGCAATAACCGCGGCCTCGCCTTCGGCCGCACCCTTGCGGCCCTTCGAGACGGGAAGCAGGGGAGAAAAGATTTCAGCAAGTATACCCATGGGGGGAACCTCCTATGGTTCCCTTGTCCCGCATGAATCGATGCAGATTCTACGGGGCTTTACCGTATTTTTGGACCTCTCCGAGGCTGACGACATGGGCGGCCCACCGTTCAAGCGCGGCCTGACGCTCGGCCATGAATTCGTATCGTTGATATATCTTCGCCGTGCCACCGATGGCGCCAGTTGTGTGGTTGAGCAGCTTGTCGGAAATTGCCCAATCGATGCCGAGGCGGACCAGCACCGTTACCCCGGTCCGCCGGAAATCGTGGATGCGCCAGGGTATCGCGTCGGCCGGCTCGGTGCCCTCGGCCGCGCTCAGCTTGGCGCGGAGTTCGGCGATCTTGCGGTCGAGCCGAAGCTTTGCATGGCTAAAGCCGGATATCGGCGTCTCTCCGGTCGTAGTGAACACCAGCGGCGAACCGGCGATACGCGGCGCGGCTTCCAGGATCTCCCGGGCCGGTGCGGCGAGGTGGACAAAGTGCGATTTGCCGTTTTTGGCCCGAGCGCCGGGAAGCGTCCAAAGGTCACGCTCCGGCGACAGTTCCGACCAGGCCAGGCCTGCGGTTTCCGCTTCGCGTTGCAGGGTCAGTAGGAGAAACCGGAAATAGGGACCCCATGGCCAGCCCAGCAGACCGGTGGCGGCCCATATCTCGCCCAACTCAACATCAGACAGCACGCGCTCCCGCGAGATGTCCTTGCCTCCTACTTCGATCGCTAAGAATGGGTTGTGTGCGACGAGGCCGCGCTTGATCGCCCAGGAAAAAGCAGCGCGGGCATAGGATTGGACCCGCCGGGCCATGGTGGCGCCGGTGAAGGATGCGGGCGGGGGAGTAGATTTCGCGCCATTTTTGCCCCCTGCCTTTCCAGCTTTCGCCGGCTTTGGCCGAACAATCGCATCCAGCGCGGTGCGCGCACGCTCCTGGTTGATCGCATGAGCGGGAAGCGGGACCAGCTCGGCCAGGCTTGAGCGAAGGGCGCGCGTTGCTTCGGTGCGGTAACGCTCGCGCTTGTGCGCGAGATACATGGCGCTCCAATCGTCGACCAGCTTGCCGAAGGTCAAGACCTCGGCTGCAGCCGCGCGCTTGCGCTCGGTCGCGGCTTCGGCCTCAGCCTTCCGCCTGGCGCGGCGCTCGGCTACTGGATCGCCGCCGGCGACGGTGAGGCCGCGGATCTGCTCAGCTTTCGATCTGGCTTGTGCCGTCGTGATATCGCCGTATCGCCCGATGCGTATCCTTGAGACGCTCGTACCGTGGCGGTACTGGAGCAAAAATATTTTGGCTCCTTTGGCGGTCACCCGCACGGCAAAGCCGGTCAACTCGTCATCGAAAACAAGGATGTCCCGCTTTCCGGGCGGGCAAGTGAGAGCATCGACCGTGGTTTTCGTCAATTTCATGGGCTGGCGGACCGGAACATATGGAACACCTAGCTTGATCCAAGGTGTTCCAGGGTTTCGGGAAAAAAACACAACAAAAACAGTTATCTATATAGAGTGGAACATATACCACATATAGAACACCACTTTTTATGTTACCCCTCTGCCAAGATTGAACGATTCGCGAACATTGGCAACCCCTTTGCGCCAGGCGATCCCGCCGCGGACTCACTGCGGACTCTTTCGAACGAGTAACCGGGTCGTCTGGTGGCATCTCTTGGCCAAATCGGAGCCGATCAACCAACTGATAAACCAGCGTTTGTCGTCTTGTGGCATCTCAGGCGTATCTTCTGGCATCGGACCAGGACTGATTCGTAATCAGTAGGTCGTAGGTTCAATTCCCACAAGCGGCACCATTTGACTGAGGGCGGGGCCTACCCCAGCCAGGCTCCCAGCAGCGAGCCGGGGGTGAGCAGCAGGGCGGCCCACAGAAAGGCCGAGGCCCAGTTGGCGAGTTGGAAGGCCAGCCACGGCATTTCGAAAATGCCGCACAGCAGTGGCACGGTGGCGCGCAGCGGCGAGAAGAAGCGGCACAGCACCACGCTCATCGGCCCGAAGCGGCGGAAGAAGCGCTCGCCCCGGGGGAGCCACTCCGGGTGATTGCGCAGTGGCCAGATATGGCGGGCGCGATCCTTCAGCCGGTAGCCGATGGCGTAGGACACCCAGTCCCCGAGGCCGGAGCCGATGGAGACGGCGAGCCAGACCGGCATGAACTCGATGCCGCTGGCGCCGATCAGCGTGCCCATCGCCAGCATGATGGTGATGCCAGGCACCACCATGGTGACGAAGGCGAGCGCCTTGAGGAAGCCAAGGGCGAAGGCGATCGGCACCGCATAGGCGGCGTGATCCTGCACGAAGCCGATGACGGCGCGCATGAGGTCCTGCATGCGCGCCGTTCCCGGCTAGCGCCGGCGTGACGTATAGAGCACGCCGCCGGCCTTCAGCTTCGCGATATCGGCCACCGAATAGCCGTGCTGGGTGAGCACCTCTTCGCTGTCCTGGCCATAGCGCGGCGGCTTGCGCCGGGTGCCGCCGGGGGTGCGGGAGAGCTTGATCGGCGTGCCGAGGCCGCGATACCCGTCAAGCTCGGTCACCATTTCGCGCGCCGCGGTATGCTCGGCGGCCATAGCGACGTCGATCGGCCGCACCGGGCCGGCCGGCAGGCCCTGCTTCAGCAACTCGATGCAGAAGGTCTCGCCATCCTTGTCGGCCAGCAAGGCTGCCAGTTCCGCGATCATGGCCGCACGGTTGCCCAGCCGGTCCGCGTTGTTGACGAAGCGCGGATCGCTTGAAAGCTCGGGCTTGCCGAGGATTTCGCACAGCTTCTTCCACTGCCCGTTATTGCCAGAGGCGATGAAGATCTCGCAGGTCTTCGTGGTGTATTTCTCGTAGGGCGCGAGGTTGGGGTGCGGGTTGCCGGTGGCGGTGGGGCGGCGGCCATTGAGGAAGAAATTGGCGGATTGCGGGTGCATCAGCGCCATGCCGCAATCATGCAGCGTCATGTCGCAATACTGGCCGCGGCCGGAGATGCCACGCTCATAGAGCGCCATCAGGATCGCCACGGCGGAGTAGAGCCCGGTGCCGATATCCACGATCGGCGTGCCCATGCGCAGCGGGCCGGTGGTGGGGTCCCCGTTGATCGACATCAGGCCGGTCATCGCCTGCAGGATCGCGTCATAGCCGGGCAGGCCGCCATAGGGGCCATGGGCGCCAAAGCCGGAGACGCGGCAATGCACCAGGCGAGGGAAACGCGGCGCGAGGTCGGCCTCGTAGCCGAGGCCCCATTTCTCCATCGAGCCGGGCTTGAAGTTCTCCACCAGCACGTCGGCGTCTTCGAGCAGCTTCAGCAGCACCGCCTTGCCCTCGGGCTTGCCGAGGTCGAGCCCGATGGAGCGCTTGTTGCGGTTCACCCCGATGAAGTAGCTGGCATCCTGCGTGCCATCGCCATTGTCGATGAAGGGCGGGCCCCAGTCCCGCACCTCGTCGCCCTGGGGCGGTTCGATCTTGATCACCTCGGCGCCGTGGTCGGACAGCACCATGGTGCAATAGGGGCCGCCGAGCACGCGGGTGAGGTCGATCACCTTGATGCCGGCGAGCGCGCCGGCGGAGCGGGCGCGGCCCATGCCGGGGGAGGGAAGTTCGGTCACGCGGTGGGGCTCCGTTGGTTGGCTTCGCGGCGTAGCTATCATGGGGTGGTGACCCCCGGCAAACCGCTGCCGCGGCGCTCGACTTGAAATCGAGTTTCTGCAATGGTTTCGCAGCGAGATATTTTCGGCGTTCGGGAGGGTGGGAATGGAAACGTGGTTGTTGCTCGTGGTGGTGTTCATCGCCGTCATGCTGGTGCTGTTCGTCCTCATCCTGGCGCCCGTCTATAAGGCGAACGGGCTGTCGGATGCGGGACAGGCGCTCGGCCTGCCGGACGGGTCGGTCCGGGCGGTGATCGCCTTGGCGCTGATCGCGCTGTTCGCGGTGACGCCGCTGGTGTTGTTCAACGGGCTTGCCGGCAGTGAACGCGTGGTCGCGCGTCTCTCCGCCGACGACATGAAGCTGTTCATCGACAAGAACCAGCAGTTCGCCCCGATCTGGTCGGAGCAGCAACCGGACAAGACCTATACCGTTCACTACCAGGCGAAGCCGGGTGACGGAGCGCTGGATTTCGCCAAGCAGCTGCTGAACCTGATCAGCATCTTGGCGACGGCCGTGACCAGCTTCTATTTCGGCGCCAAGATTGCGGGCTCCGCATCCGCTCAGGGCGCCCTGCAGGCGGGCACGCCAGCCGCGCCACCGCCCGCGCTGGCGGTGAAGGGCTTCTCCACCGACCCCGCGCCGGTCGTCAGAAAGGGGGACGGTTCAGTCGATTTCGCGCTTCACCTGAGCGGCGCGAACATGAATGCGATACAGTGGATCAAGTTGACGGCCGGGAGCGGCAACAGTTTGGAAACGTCGAAGTTCGCGGCCAAATCCAATGATCTGGAGGCAACCGCACAAGTGTCGTTCAAGCCCGGCAGCGCGCAAGGCGCACAGTGGTCGATTTCCGCGCTGAACAGTTCCGGCGCGGAGCTCGCGACGCTGACGGATAAGATGGCGTTTTAGCGGTTTGGGCCGAGGTTTCGGCGCGGCGGGTGACAGCCGCGCCGACGATGCTCAGATGTAGTGCTCGGCCAGCGGTGCGAAGCCGTTGAAGGCCTGGCTGGCGTAGGTCGTAACATAGGCGCCGGTGGAGCGGATCTGCACCACATCGCCGGACTTGAGCGCCAGCGGAAGCCGGTAGTTGCTCTTCTCATAGAGAATATCCGCGCCGTCGCAGGTCGGGCCGGCCAAGGCGACGGGCCCCATTGCAGTGCCGTCATGCGGCGTGGCGATCTCGTACTTGATCGACTCGCCCTCGGTCTCGGCAAGCCCGCCGAAGCGGCCGATGTCGAGATAGACCCAGCGTACCGGATCGTCCTTCTCACGGCGGCTGACCAGCACCACCTCAGCATTCACCAGGCCGGCGTTGCCGACCACGGAGCGGCCAGGCTCGATCAGCATTTCCGGCAGGGCATTGCCGAAGCACGCGATCATCGCATGCATGATGGCGGCGCCGAAATCATCGATGCCCGGCACCTCGTCGCGGTAGCGGATGGGAAAGCCGCCGCCGAGGTTGACCATGCGAACGTTGATGCCGGCGTCCTTCAGGTCGGTGAACAGCATGCCGACCTTGCCGATCGCCGCCTCGTAGGAAGCGGTCGAGGTCTGCTGGCTGCCGACATGGAAGGACAGGCCGTAGGGGTCGAGCCCCATGTCGGCGGCGCGGCTCATCAGCTCGCGCGCCGATTCCACCGAGGTGCCGAACTTGCGCGACAGCGGCCAGTCGGCGCCCTCATTGGCGACCATGATGCGGCAATAGACGCGCGCACCCGGCGCGTTCTCGGCCAGCTTCTCCAGTTCCTCCGCCGAATCGAAGGCGAACATCGAGACCCCCGCCGCATGGGCGGCGCGGATCGCGGAGACCTTCTTTACCGTGTTGCCGTAGCTGATGGCGGACGGCGCGGCGCCGGATTCGAGGCAGGCGCGGATTTCCTCGAAGCTCGCGGCATCGAAGGACGAGCCGAGCTTGACCAGCCGGTCAAGGATCGGGCGGGCCGGATTGGCCTTGACCGCGTAATAAACGCGGGCCAGCGGCAACGCGCGGGTGATCGCGCGGTAATTGTCTTCCATACGGTCGACATCAAGCACCAGGCACGGCGTCGCCGGCTGTTGGACACGAAGGAACTCTGCGATTTTAGGTGTCATCGCACGTGGTCTCCCCGATAAAGCGCCCGCCTATCCAGGCGGCGAGCGGTGATTGCGAAACGGTCGAACGAACCAGCGACCAGACGATTGCCAGAACGCTTGACGTCGTTGCGTAACCCCGGGGGGCAGAGGCACGTGCGTTGCTGCGTGAATGCCAAATAGGACCCCCACCCCCCCCCATGCAAGCGGTTTTTTACCCCCAGGCCAAAATCTGGTCTGTTGGCGCCGCATGACGGAGATGCTTGGCCGATGAAGGGGTTGCGCCGTACCGGAGATTGGCTGTTGCGCCATGCGCGCGCTTTGGGCGTGCGTGTCACGCTGCACCGAATCGGGCTCGCCGCCGCCGGCTGCGCCTTCTACGGCACGCTCGCCATGGTGCCGGCGATCAGCGTGGTGATCTCGCTGTTCGGCCTCATCCTGGACCCTCACCGCATCGCGCCGAATCTCGACCTCCTGGCCCCTTTCCTGCCGGATGACGCGTTCAGCCTGATCCGCCGGCTGGTCCTCGGCCTGATCGCCAAGCCGCGGGCGGAGCTTGGCACGGCGCTCGGCGTGAGCGCCCTGGTGGCGCTGTGGAGCAGCGCCGCCGGAACCCGCGCGGTGCTCGATGCGCTCAACCTCGCCTATGACGAGACCGACCGGCGCAGCTTTCTGCATGCCCAGGCACTCGCGCTCGGGATCACCGCCATCGCCGTGATCAGCGCTTTGCTGACCCTGATGCTGCTGGTGGCCATCCCCCTGCTCGGCCGCTTCGTCGGCCTCGGCGCCGAGGCGGCGCTGCTGCTCCGGGCCGCCTCGCTGGGCGCGATGATGCTCTATGTCGCGGGGATGCTGGCCAGCCTCTACCGGTTCGGCCCGCACCACGCCGTCCCGGATCGCCGCTATATCTGGCCCGGCGTGGCGGCGGCGACGCTGCTATGGCTGAGCGCTTCGAGCGTATTCACCGTCTATGCCGAACGCCTCGCCCATTTCGACGCCACCTACGGCCCGCTCGGCGCCGTCGCCACCGTGATGCTGTGGCTCTGGGTGTCCTCCTACGCGGTGCTGCTGGGGGCGGAACTCAACGCGGCGCTGGAACTGGAAGCGCGGCCCGGCTGAGGCCGCGCTTCCCGTCGCGCGTCAGGCGGCCAGGCGTTGCGAACCCGCCAGCAGCGCGCCGAGATACTCGGCCAGGGCCCCCATGCCCGAGCGGTTGGTCCCGGCGATGCCGGCGCGGGCCTCGGCCTCAGGGTTGTAGTTGGTGTTGGTGTTGACGTCGTAGACCAGCGGCGCGCCCTCCGGCCCGGCGATGAACTCGATCCCCGCGACATCCACGCCGGCCTGCTCGAGGAAGCGCTCCAACCGGCCGCGCAGCCCCGGGTCGATCCCCTCGATCACCGTGAACTTATGCTCCGGCCGGCCCGCCGTCTCGCCGACGGGGCAGGCGGCATCGCCGATCGCGCAGACATCCGCCGGGCACAGCTCGAAGCCCTCGCTGGTATCCACCTCCACCGCGTAGGTGAAGCGGCGGCCGGTGAATTCCGCGCGGGTGATCACCGGGCGCGGCGCCTGCACGTAGTGCTGGAGCAGCTGGATGCCGTCCACCGGCTCAATATAGTCCTCGCCTTCCACATGCGAGCGCAGCCCCTCGATGGTGTGAAACAGCTGCACGCCGAGCCCCTTGCCGCCGCGATTGGGCTTGAGGATGACGGGCTGGCCGGCGAAATGGCGCTCGGCCGCGGCCACGATCTCACCGCGCCCGGCCACCATCATGGTGCGCGGTGTGCGCAGCCCGGCGGCCTCCAGCGCCGCGTATTGCCGGACCTTGCTGATCTCCAGATCGAGCGCACGCGGCCCGTTCACCACCGTGCGGCCCCAGCGAGTGAGCCAGGCGAGCACGGCGGCGGTGAATTCGGCGGAAAAGCGGTGGTCACGCGTGTGCGAACTGGCGCTCATCCGGTTGTAGAAAATGCCCTCCGGCGGCGGGGCGGCGAGGTCGAAAGCGCCGGTGTGGAGGAACATCTCCTGCCAAGGCAGCCCGCGCTGCTCCAGCGCCGCGGCCAAGGGTGGCAACCAGGCGGGGTTCTCGTGGATGACGTGAATGCGGCTCATCATGTTCCTCCATCGGACCGGCCCCGCCGCGGCGTTTCACGACTTCGCAGTTCCTGCCTCAAAGATGCGGATCAGGGCCGGACGGGTAAAGGGATGGCATTGCCAAAGATCGGCGCCCGCGTGGTCATCCATGCTGCCGTGCGGCAGCAGGGGAGATGATTCATCTTCCGTCTTGCCAAGCCCGCCGATCCGGCCTCCAATCGCCTGCCTGATCGAGGGAACTCCCATGTGCGACACCATGGCGGCCCGCGCCGCCGCAACCACCACCGGCGGCACCCTGTTCGCCAAGAACAGCGACCGTGAGCGGAACGAGGCCCAGTATCTCCAACTGCTCCCGGCGCAGGATTACGGCGCCGGCGCGATCGTCCGCTGCACCTATATCGCCATCCCACAGGTGCGGCGCACCCATGCCGTGCTGCTGAGCCGGCCGTTCTGGATCTGGGGCGCCGAGATGGGCGCCAATGAACATGGCGTGGTGATCGGCAACGAGGCGGTGCACCCCCGCGCCAAGCCGCAGCGCCAGCGGGCGCTGATCGGGATGGACCTGCTGCGCCTCGGCCTCGAACGCGGCGCCACGGCTGCCGAAGCGGTCGACGTCATCACCGGCCTGCTGGAGACGCACGGCCAGGGCGGCAGCTGTGGCCATCTCGCCGCCCGCTTCTACGACAACTCCTTCATCATCGCCGACAAGGACGAGGTCTTCGTGCTGGAGACCATCGGCCGCCGCTGGGCGGTGGAGCGGGCAGGGGATACGCGGGCGATCTCCAACACCTACACGATCGCCCAGCCCACCAGCGCCAGCGCCGATCTCGAAGCCTATGCCCGCGCCGAGGGCTGGTGGAGCGGCAATACGTTCGATTTCGCCGCCGCCGTCACCAGCCTGGAAAACCCCGGCCTCGCCGGCGCGCTCGCCCGCTGCGGCCGCTCCACTTTGCGGCTCGGGCGCGAAGCCGGGCGCCTCAGCCCCGCCCGCATGATGGCAGCGCTCCGCGACCACGGCGCCGATGAACTCGGCGCCCAGTGGCACCCCGCCGACATCACCGGCCCCACCGTCTGCATGCATGCCGGCGACGGCACACGGCGCGGCCAATCCGTCGGTTCGCTGGTGAGCGACATGCGGGCCGCCGGCGCGCTGCACTGGGTGACCGGCACCTCTGCGCCCTGCACCTCGATCTTCAAGCCGGTCATCGTCGCCGATGGCCTGCCCGCGCAGGGCGCCATCCCCGGCGACGGGTTCGATGCCGAGACCCTGTGGTGGCGCCACGAGGCGCTGCATCGCGCCCTGCTGACCGACTACCCCGCCGCCATGGCCGAAATCGCCCCGGAGCGCGATGCGCTGGAGGCCAGCTTCATCGCCCGCATGGAAGGGCTGACCGGCAGCCCCGGCGCCGCCCGCCGTGAAGCAGTGGCGCTATGCTGGCAGCAAGCCGCCGCCGCCGAGGCCGGCTGGCACGCCCGCATCGCCGGCCGCGCCACCCCCCGCCGCTCCTACCTCACCGCCTGGCGCCGGCATGACCGCCTCGCCGGCGCGGCGCTCACCTGCGCGCCTGCCCCCGGCTTTGCTTCGCTGGCCGCCGAGTGATGCTCGCCCCTATCTGCGCCACCTGCGGCACCCAGTTCCCGCCCGCCGCGGCACCGCCGCCGTCCTGCCCGATCTGCCAGGACGAGCGGCAATATATCGGTGCCGGCGGTCAGCGCTGGACCAGCCTCGACGCGATGCGCCGCACCCATTTCAACGCCTGGCGCAGCCACGAACCCAACCTCATCGGCATCGGCACCACCCCCGCCTTCGCCATCGCCCAGCGCGCGCTACTGCTGCGCCACCCCGAGGGAAACATATTGTGGGACTGCATCACCTTCCTCGATGACGCCACCATCGAACTGGTGAAATCCCTCGGCGGCATCCGCACCATCGCGATCTCCCACCCCCACTACTACAGCTCCATGGTGGAGTGGGCGCAGGCCTTCGGCGCCGAAATCCTGCTCCACGAGGGCGACCGCCAACACGTCATGCGGCCCGATCCGGGGATCCGCTTCTGGTCCGGCGCCACCCATGCGCTCGCCGACGGCGTCACCCTCATCAACGCCCCCGGCCACTACGACGGCGGCACCATGCTGCATTGGGCGCACGGCGCGGATGGCCAGGGCGCCCTGCTGACCGGCGACATCATCCAGGTGGTGCCCGACCGCCGCTACGTCAGCTTCATGCGCAGCTACCCCAACCTCATCCCCCTCAACGCCCCCACCGTGCGCGCCATCGCCGCCGCGGTGGAACCCTACCGCTACGAGCGCATCTACGGCGCCTGGTGGGACCGCATCATCACCCGCGACGCCAAAGCCGCCGTCGCTGCGTCGGTGGAGCGGTATCTGACGTGGATCGGCGAGGGGTGAAGGGAAGCAAGGCTCCGCCGGCTTAGGGCCGGAGGCCCTAAGAACCCGTTCGGGCTCGCGGCTGGAGCGGCGGCCTTCAGCTGAAGGCCCACGATCGCGCCTGCGAGGGGCGGCGAAGCCATCAATCCCCTGATCGCGCGAGATCATGGGGACTTGCCTGCGGCGCAAGCAAGATATCGGTCCTCCAACCGAAGGCCCCCGATCCAGCCGCAAGCAGTCGAGGGGTCCAGGGGCCTCACGGCCCCTGGCCGGCGGAGCCTTTCCGAAAACCTTGACTCCATCATGAACAAAATACGAACATGAGGCATGGCCCGCTATGCCGAACTCGCCACCTCCACCGTGTTCTCCTTCCTCCAGGGCGCCAGCCATGCCGAGGAGCTGGTGGGGCGCGCGGCGCAGTTGGGGATTGCGGCGCTGGGGATTGCCGATCGCAACACGGTGGCCGGCGTGGTGCGGGCGCATGAGGCGGCGAAGACGGCGGGGCTGCGGATTTTGCCCGGGGCGCGGCTGGCGTTCCGCGATGGCACGCCCGATGTACTGTGCTACCCGACCGACCGCGCCGCCTGGGGGCGGCTGACCAAGCTGCTGACGATCGGCAAGCTCCGGGCGAAAAAGGGTGACTGCGCGCTCGATTTCGCCGATCTCGCCGGTCATCAAGCGGGGCAGATGCTGATCGCGGTGCCGCCGCCGGTGCTGGATGCGGGGTTCGCGGCCCGGCTCGCCCGGCTGCGCGAGCTGGCGGGCAATCGCGCCAGCCTCGCCGCCACCCGCCGCCACAAGGGGGATGACGCGGCGCGGCTGCGGGCGCTGTCGGAGCTGGCGGCGGAGCACCGTCTGCGCCTGGTCGCCATCAACGACGTGCTCTACCACCACCCCTCCCGCCGCGCGCTGCAGGACGTGCTGACCTGCCTGCGTCACAAAACCACCATCGCCGACGCCGGGTGGGCGCTGCAGCCCAATGCCGAGCGTCATTTGAAGCCGCCGGCCGAGATGGCGCGGCTGTTCCGCGCCCATCCCGGCGCGGTGGAACGCACGCTCGATATCGTGGAGCGCTGCACGTTTTCGCTCGGTGACCTCTCCTACGAATACCCGGACGAGCCGATCCCCGCCGGCACCACGCCGGACGCCCATTTGGCGGCGCTCACCTGGCAGGGCGCCGCGTCGCGTTATCCGGCCGGAATTCCGGCGAAAATCCGCGCCACGCTGGAGAAGGAGCTCGCCCTGATCGCCGGGCTGAACTACGCGCCCTATTTCCTCACCGTGCATGACATCGTCGCCTATGCGCGCGGGCAGGGCATTCTCTGCCAGGGCCGCGGCTCGGCTGCCAATTCGGCGGTGTGCTATTGCCTCGGCGTCACCGCCGTCGACCCCAATGAGATCGACCTGCTGTTCGAGCGCTTCGTCTCCGCCGAGCGGCGCGAACCGCCGGATATCGACGTCGATTTCGAGCATGAGCGGCGCGAGGAGGTGATCCAGTACATCTACCGCCGCTACGGCCGCCACCGCGCCGGCATCGCCGCCACCGTCATCCACTACCGGCCGAAAATGGCGATCCGCGAGGTCGGCCGGGTGATGGGCCTGCCGGAGGACGCAACGGCGGCGCTCTCCGGCCAGTCCTGGAATTCCGGCGGCGATCTGTGGCCCGATGAGCGGGTCGCCGAGGTCGGGCTCGATCCGGCGAGCCCGCTGCTGCGCCGCGCGCTGGGGGCGGCGCGTGAGCTGGTGGGCTTCCCGCGCCACCTCTCCCAACACGTCGGCGGCTTCATCCTCACCAAGGGGGCGCTCGACGAGACGGTGCCGATCGGCCCGGCGGCGATGGATGAGCGCACCTTCATCGAGTGGGACAAGGACGATATCGACAATCTCGGGATCATGAAGGTCGATGTGCTGGCGCTCGGCATGCTCACCTGCATCCGCAAGGCCTTCGCCTTGCTGACCGCGCGCGGCATGCCGACCGCCGATCTCGCGGACATCCCGCGCGAGGACCCTGCCACCTACGACATGCTGTGCCGCGGCGATTCGGTCGGCGTGTTCCAGGTGGAAAGCCGGGCGCAGATGAACATGCTGCCGCGCCTCAGGCCGCGCGTCTTCTATGACCTGGTGATCGAGGTGGCGATCGTGCGCCCGGGGCCTATCCAGGGTGACATGGTGCACCCCTTCCTGCGCCGCCGGCAGGGCTTTGAACACGTGGAATTCCCCTCGCCCGACCCGGCGCACGGGCCGCCGGACGAGTTGGAGCGGGTGCTGGGCAAGACGCTGGGGGTGCCGCTGTTCCAGGAGCAGGCCATGCGCATCGCCATCGAGGCGGCGAAATTCACCCCGGGCGAGGCCAACGCCCTGCGCCGCGCCATGGCGACCTTCCGTAACGTCGGCACCATCCACAAGTTTCACGCCCAGATGGTCGGCGGCATGGTCGCGCGCGGCTATGACCGGGATTTCGCCGAGCGCTGCTTCAAGCAGATCGAGGGCTTCGGCACTTACGGCTTCCCGGAGAGCCATGCCGCGAGCTTCGCCCATCTCGTCTATGTCTCGGCCTGGCTGAAATGCCACCACCCCGCGGCCTTCGCGGCCGCGCTGCTGAACTCCCAGCCGATGGGCTTCTACGCCCCGGCGCAGATCGTGCGGGACGCGCGCGAGCACGGGGTGGAGGTGCGCGGCGTCGATGTGAACCACTCCGCCTGGGATTGCACGCTGGAGGGCGGCGCCGTGCTGCGGCTGGGGCTGCGGGAGATCGAGGGGTTCCGCGAGGCCTGGGCGGAGGACCTCGCCGGGCGCCGCTTCGCCGATTTCGCCGCGTTGGCCGCCGCCCGCCTGCCCCGCCCGGCCCTGGTGGCGCTGGCCGAGGCGGATGGGCTGCGCAGCCTCGGCCTCGATCGCCGCGCCGCCTTGTGGCACGTGCGCGGCCTGCGCGACGAGGCGGATCTGCCGCTGCTGGCCGGGCTGCCGGTGCAGCTCCGCCCCGCGCCTTTGCCGCTGATGGGGCTCTCCGAGCACGTGGCGGCGGATTACCAGACCACCGGCCTGTCGCTGAAGGCCCATCCCCTCCGCTTCCTGCGCCAGGCGCTCGCGCGCGAAGGCATCGTCACCGCGGCCGAGGCGGCCGAGGCGCGGGACGGCGCCAAGCTGCGCACCGCCGGCATCGTGCTGGTGCGCCAACGCCCCGGCAGCGCCGGCGGCGTGGTGTTCGCCACCATCGAGGACGAGACCGGCATCGCCAATATCGTGGTGTGGCCGGCGATCATCGAGCAGTTCCGCCGCGCCTTGATCGCCTCCTCATTGCTGGAGGTCGAGGGGCGCATCCAGCGCTCGCGCGAGGGCATCGTGCACCTGGTGGCCGACCGGCTGACGGATCGCTCCGCCCTGCTCGCATTGCTCGACGCCGCCGGGGAGGCGGGGCCGCATTTGCCGCGCTCACGCGACTTTCATTGAGCGAAGCCGTTGGACGGTTCATCATCCATTGTCGGGTCACTCTTTGTTGCAGTCAGGCGCGCCACTTCGCATTGCATGCGGTTGCATGAGTGTCATAATGGGACTGTCGAGCATTCACAGAAATATATCGCATGAACGTGATTGACCCTGAGAGTAAGGGTGCGGGGAACAATAACGCGGTGCCGGACCAACTCGCCTCAGCCGGTATGCCGAACGCCCCCAGCCGGGACGTGCCGGCCGAGGCATACCCGGTCTTCTTTCTCCATATCCCCAAGACCGCAGGAACCTCCTTCCTGCTCACACTTGAGAACCTGTTCGGCGAGCGCCAGTTGCGCCGCTTCGACCTCAATGAGCCTGGTTTTGCCGGCGAATTCGCCGACCTGCTGGCCCATCCGCTCAACGGCATCTCCTGTGTTGCCGGCCACATCCCCCTGCACGCGCTGGACGGCCATGCCGATCGCTTCCGGCTGTTCACCATCCTGCGCAACCCGATTGCCCGCATCTTCTCGCTGTATCGCTTCATGCACCGTGCCTCACCGGAGATGAAGGCGGAGCTTGGCCTATCCGAGCATTATGGGTTCGCCGAGTTTATCACTTCCGATGCGCCAGGCATCTATGGGCAGACCAATAATGGCATGGTCCGAATGCTTGCCGGCCTGCCCTCTTTCGTCGATCCCGATGATCCGCTCTACCGTCAGGCTGATGCCCACCCGGAACTGGTGGAACGCGCGCTGCATCTGCTCGAAACCATCGATTTCGGCATCGCCGAGGACATGCCGGGCACCCACCGGTTGATCCAGCAGCGCTGGAATATCCCCTTCACGCTCGATGAGATGCTGCTCAACACCACCGAGCATGACGACGTGCAGGAGGATTGGCGCAACATCCATGCTGTGGTGGCGCACAACCGGCTCGACATCACCTTCTACGAGCGCGCCCGGGCGATCTATCGGCGCCGGATGGCCGCGCTCGCGGAGGATCCCGCCGCCCCGCCTGACCTTGGCATGCTGCACCGCCCCGAACTGGGCCGCGAGACGCCGATCACCGAAATACGTGGCCGTCAGGGCTTTCATACGTGGGAGGACAGGGCGGGGCTCGCCTGGATCGCCGACGGGCCGCCGGCGGCGCGGGTGCATTTCATCGCCCCGGCCAGCAGCGTGCGCATCCGCATCGGCATATTCGGCATTGGGGCGGATTATCCGTTCGACCGTATCCGCCTGCAACTGCACGGCTACCCGCTACCCTTCCGCATCCAGGAGCGCGACGGCGCCGCCTGCGTGCTTGAAACCCGCTTCGCGAGCACGGTGCCGGGGATGAATACGCTCGGGATCGTGGTGCCGGAGTTCATCCGCGTGCGCGAGATCGACCCCACCTCACCCGATCCGCGGCGCCTCGGTATCGCCGTCACCAAGATCGCCTTCCTCGGCCTGACGTAACCGGGTCACGCGCGGGCGAACATCGCCCGCAGCCAATCGGTCGCCTCCGCCATCGCCGCGGTGGCGGAAGCCACCTGGTTGGCCCATTGCATGAAACCGTGGTTCATCCCGGTCCAGCGCGTGAGCGTTGTGGGAACCCCGGCGGCGATCAGGCGCTCGGCGTAGCGCTCACCCTCGTCGCGCAGCGGGTCGAACTCGGCGGTTTGCACCAAGGCGGGCGGCAGGCCGGAGAGATCGGCCACGCGGAGCGGCGAGGCATGCGGGTGGCCGCCATCGGCATCGCCGAGATAGTGGTCCCAGAACCACATCATGAGGTCTCGCGTGAGCCCGTAGCCCTCGGCGTTTTCGCTGTAGGAGGGCATCTCGTCGCTGTAATGGGTGGTGGCGGGATAGATCAGCAACTGCCCGATCGCCGCCGGCCCGCCCTCATCGCGCAGCCGCAGGGCGGTGACGGTGGCAAGATTGCCGCCCGCGCTGTCTCCGGCCAGCACCATGCGCGCGGCATCGGCATTCAGTTCGCCGGCATGGGCGGCGGCCCAGCGTGTGGCTTCCAGGCAGTCATCCGGCCCGGCGGGGAAGCGGTGCTCCGGGGCGAGGCGGTAATCGACCGAGACCACCACCGCGCCGGCGCCGCCACAGAGATTGCGCGCCATGCCGTCATGCGTGTCCAGGCTGCACAGCACGAAGCCACTGCCGTGGTAGAACACGATGAGCGGGAAGGGGCCGCTGCCCTCCGGCGTATAGATGCGCAGCGTCAGCGGCCCGCCCGGCCCGGCGATCTGCCGCTCGATCACCGCGGCCACCGGCGCCGCCTCCGGCCGCAGCGCGGTGAGCGCCTCGTAGCGCGCACGGGCCTCGGCGACTGGCAGCGTATGGGTGGGCGGCAGGCCGGCGGCACGGTCGAGCATCGCCTGGATTTGCGGGTCAATGGGCATTTCAATCCCCTCCTGTCGCGCTTGGGATGGGTGTTCCCTGATGAAAAATCATCTGCCACGCGCCATCGGTCCTGGCCCAGATGGAACTGCGGAGGGTGCTGAAACCTATGTGGTCACGCTGTTTCCGGCACGCCCGATAGGTCACCAGCGCGATATCCCCCGACACCATGGAGACCTTCATATCTTCGACGCTGCGTTGCGATGCCTCGCCAGCGCCCTCATTCGCCAAGGCGGTGACAATGCCGGCTTTGTCGAACACGCGGCCAGAACTGCCGAATTCCATGAAATCCGCGTGCAGCAATCGAGCTACCTCCGTCCGGGATCGCCGCACATCGGCAGCAAGAAGCCGCAATTCGAGCGCTGCGACGATCGCGCTGTCGTCCATGGCTAGGTGCCCGTGAAGCCGGGCTTGCGCTTACCGAGAAAGGCCGCGACGCCCTCGTTGAAATCGGCCGTGAAAGTGCCCGCGAGGAATTCCGCCCGCTCATTATCGAGCTGGCCCGGCAGATCGCGGTCCATCGAGCCGCGCAGGAGCGCCTTGGTGCGCCCGAAGGCCAGCGTCGGCCCGGCGGCCATCCGCCGCGCGATCGCCAAAGCCTCCTCCGCGGCACTTGCCGCCGGGAGAACCCGGTTGATCAGCCCCCAGCGCTCCGCGGTCGCGGCGTCGATGGTCTCCTCCAGCAGGGTGAAGCCCAGCGCGCGGCGCATGCCGATGGCGCGGGGGAGCTGGTAGGTGGAGCCGCCATCCGGATTGGCGCCGAGGCGGGAATAGGCCATGAGGAATTTCGCATCATCGCTCGCCAGCACCACGTCGGCGGCGAGCGCGAAGGACACGCCGGCGCCGGCCACCATGCCATGCGCCAGCGCCACCACCGGCACCCGCAGCCGCGCCATCACGATAATCGCGTCATGCAGCGCGCGCATCAGCACGTCGATATCCCGCGTCGCCTGCTCGCCCTGGAACAGAGTGATATCCCCGCCGGCCATGAAGCTGCGACCCTCCCCGGTGATGAGGATGGCCCGCACCGTCGGGTCCGCCTCGGCGGCGCGGGCGGCGGCGAGCAGGCCGTCGGCCATCGTTTGGTTGAGCGCATTCAGCCGGTCCGGCCGGTTGAGGCGCCAGCGAACGAGGCCGGAAGCCTCGCGCTCGACGATCAGGGCATCGCTCATGCTGTCACTCCCGGGCGCACGACGTTGCGCAGGGCCTCGCCGCGGGCGAGGCGGTTGATGTTGTCGGCCATCGTGCGCTGGCGGCGCGAGATGGTGCCGGTGGTCCAGCCCGACATGTGCGGGGTCATCACGATGTTATCGAGGTGATGAAAGGGCAGGCTCCCGGGGTCGGACAGCCGCCCGGCGGCTTCGGGGTAGCGGTACCAGGTGTCAATCACCGCGCCGCCGATCCGCCGCGCCGACAGCGCCGCGAACAGCGCCGCCTCGTCGATCACCCCGCCCCGCCCGACATTGAGGATCACCGCATGGGCCCGCATCGCCGCCAGCGCGGACGCCCCGACGATCCCGCGCGTATCGGGCAGCAAGGGTAGGGAGGCGAGGACGAAATCGGCCGAGCCCATGAAGTCATCGAGCCCATCGAGCCCCCAGGCGCGATCGACGCCCGTCATGTCCGGGGCCGAGCGGTTGCAGACATGGATGCGCATGCCGAAGGCCCGCGCCCGGATGGCGGTCTCGCGGCCGATATGGCCGTAGCCGAGCAGGCCCAGCGTGCGGCCGCGCAACTCGCCATGGGCGTTGCCGTCGAGCCCGGCCCAGAAGGTCCAGGCGCCACGGCGCAGATCGGCATCGGCGCGCGGCAGGTTGATGGTGTGCAGCAGCAGCGCGGCCATGGTGTATTCGGCGATCGCGTGCTCGTGCTCGAACACATTGCACAGGCTGGCCGCCTTCGGCAGGGCGGACTGGTCGATCTGGTCATACCCCGCGCCGACCACCTGGTAGAGCCGCAGCCGCGGCGGCTGCGGTAAACCGGCATCGAAGCGCACGCCGAGAACGGCATCGGCCTCGGCATAGCAGGCGCGCTGCGCGTCCGATGTCATGGGGTCGGGCAGCAGGTCGATCCGGTGCGGGCTGTCGAGGAGGGAAGCGAAGCCCTCGGCGAAGGAGCCGGCGTTGGTGTCATGGAAAACGATGTTCATGGATCCCCCTACCGCAGTATGTCGGCGGCAATATCATGGAACAGCCGGGCCGGCAGGCTGCCGCCGGTGATGCCCTTCATCGGCGTATTGTCATCGTTGCCCATCCACACCGCGATCACCAGCCCTCCTACCCCGCCGACGAACCAGGCATCCTTATAATCCTGCGTGGTCCCGGTCTTGCCGGCCACCAGCCGGCCAGGCAGGGCGGCCTCGGTGCCGGTGCCCGAACGCACCACGGCGGCCATCATGCGCACCATCATCGCGGCGACGTCGGCCTCCACCACACGGGGCGGCGCGGCATTGGGCAGCGCTACCGGCGCCTCGGAGCGGATCGATTCGATGCTGCGGGCAGAGACCTTGAAGCCGCCATTGAACAGCGCGGCATAGGCGCTGGCGAGTTCCAGCAGCGTCACCTCCCCGGTGCCCAGCGCCAGCGTGTCGTCGCGCGGCAATTGGGTGGTGATGCCGAGCCGCTGCGCCACCGCGATCACCGCGCGCGGCCCGCCGGCCTGGATCAGCAGCCGCACTGCCGCGGTGTTGACGGAGTGGGCCAGCGCCTCTTCCAGCGAAATATTGCCGCGGAACTTGCCCTCATAGTTCTGCGGCGCCCAGGTGCCGAGGCGAATCGGCGCATCCAGCACCGTATCATCCGGCCGCGCGCCCTTCTCCAGCGCGGCGAGCCAGACGAAGGGCTTGAAGGAGGAGCCGGGCTGCCGGCGCGCCACCACCGCGCGGTTGAACGGTCTCGAGCGATAGTCCCGTCCGCCGACCATCACTCGCACGGCGCCGGATTGGGCATCCAGCACAATCGCCGCGGCCTGGCTCACCCCGGCACGCGCCCCCGGACCTTCGATCAGGGCGGCGATGCGTGCCTCGGCGGCTGCCTGCATGCGGGCATCGAGCGTGGTGCGCACCGCGGCATCGGCGCCCGGCGGCAGCACCGCCTCCACCCGATCGGCCGCCCAGTCGGCGAACCATCCGGCGGTGGCCGGGCGCGGCGGGAAGCTGATCTGCCCGGCCGCCACCCCAGCGAGTTCAGCGGTCACCACTCCGGTATCGGCCATCGCCGCCAGCACCTCGCGCCCCCGCGCGGCCGCCGCCCCCGGGTCCACCCGTGGGGAAAACCGGCTCGGCGCGCGCGGCAGCCCCGCGATCACGGCGGCCTGCCAGAGCGTGACGTTGCGGGCGGAGACGCCGAAATAGAGCCGCGCCGCCGCGTCCACCCCCCAGGCGCCGGAGCCGAGATAGACCCGGTTGAGCCAGATCTCGAGGATCTCCTGCTTACTGAAATGCTGCTCCAGCCATAGGGTCAGCAGCACCTCCTGCACCTTGCGGCGGAAGGTGCGGGCATTGGTGAGAAAGAGGTTCTTGGCCACCTGCTGGGTGATGGTGGAGCCTCCCTGCACCAGCCGCCCGGCCCGGATATTCACCACCGCCGCGCGGGCGATGCCGATGAGGTCGATCCCGAAATGCCCATAGAACCGCCGGTCCTCCACCGCCACGGCGGCGGCGGGGAGGTAGGACGGCATGTCGGTGAGCCGCAGCGGATCTCCCACCACATCCCCATAGGTGGCGAAAATCCGCCCCTCGCGGTCCTCCAGGGTGAGGGATGGGCGGCGGGCGGCATCCAGCGCCGCCTCGGGGCGCGGCAGGTCCCAGGCGAACCAAAGGACGAAGCCGGCCAACCCGACGCCGCCCCAGATCGCCAGCAGCACCAGCCACTTCAGCCATCGGAACCGCCGGCGCGGCGGCTCGTCCTCGTAGACGTCCTCTTCCTCGTATTCCTCCTCGGCTTCACCATCCATTGGTCGCGGCGGCACGGGCGCCGGCACATGCCGTCGCCGCTGGTCCGGCGCGATTTGCGGTGCGCGATACATGGTACCGGGTGTAGCGGATTTGCTGGCGCTATCCCAACGCCTTGATGCGGCTTGCGGAGGCTTCCCCGTCAGTCGAACAAGCTGCCCAGCCGCCGCTTCATCTGGTCCGCCACATAAAGCGCCAGCGCCTGGATGGTCGGCGTCGGGTTGACACCGGCGGAGGTGGTGAAGATCGAGCCATCGACGATGAAGAGGTTTTTCACGTCATGCGTGCGCCCCCAGCCGTTCACCACGGAACGTGCGGGGTCATCGCCCATGCGGGCTGTGCCCATGAGGTGCCAGCCCGACAGCGCCATGGGGGAATCGATCTCGATATCCCAGGCCCCGGAGGCCTTCATCACGTCGCTGGCGCGCGCCACGCCGTACTCCAGCATGCGGCGGCTGTTTTCGCTCAGCGTGTAGTCGATCTTCGGCGCCGGGATGCCGTTGCCATCCTTCAGCACCGGGTCGAGCGTCACCCGGTTATGCGCTTCCGGCAGATCCTCGCAGATCACGCCGAGGCCGGTGGCGCGGCGGTGGCGCTTCCGGTAGGCGTCGTGGTGCCCACCGCCCCAGGGGATGCGCCCTGTCGCGAGCCCAGCCACCGCGGTACCGGCCGTGCCGCGGCCGCGGCTGAATTCCAGGCAGAAACCACGCACGAAGCCGCGCGCGAGATCGGTCTCGTAGAATTCCTGGCTCCAGTAGGAGTTCGGCGCGCCCCGCTCGCCATCCAACTCCTGGTCGAACCACCCGGTGATATGGGCCCAGGGATGGAACATCAGGTTGCGGCCGACCTGGTCGGACGAATTGGCCAGCCCGTTGGGGAAGCGCTCCGAGCGCGAATTGAGCAGGATGCGCGGCGTGCCGATGCCGTTGCAGGCCATGACGACGACATGGGCGGGCTGGAACACCTCGCGCCCCTCGGCATCGTAGTAGATCGCGCCGGTCGCCATGCCATCCGGCCCGGTGGTGATCTCCCGCACCCGGGCGCGGGTGCGCAGTTCCACCCCGGCGCGGATCGCCTGCGGCCAGTAGGTAATGTCGGTCGAGCCCTTCGCCCCCTGGGCGCAGCCGCTGCCGCACATGCCCAGGTTGATGCAGCCGGCGCGACCCTCGTAGTCCGTGGTCGCGATGGCAACATCGGACGGCCACCAGTGCCAGCCCAGCGCGTTGAACCCGCGGGCGAGCGCCATAGTGGACTGGCCCATCGGCAGCGGGCCCATCACCTGCGGCTTGGCAGGATAGGCCGGGTCTCCGGCGAGCCCGCTCACCCCGGTCATGCGGTCATTGAGGTCATAGAAGGGCGCCAGCGTCTCGTAATCAATCGGCCAGTCATCGGCCACGCCGTCGAGCGATTTCACCCGGAAATCCGAGGGATGGAAGCGCGGCATATGGGCCCCGAACAGCACCGTGCCGCCACCGACGCCGTTGAAATTCGCCACCTTGATCGGCGAGTTGTCCTCGTTGATCGGGTAATCCGTCGGCCGCGCCCGGCGATTGGGGTTGATGGCGAAGGCCCCGTTGCGGCCCTCCTCGAAATCCCGCCGCGTGGAGGGGTACTCCGAGGGCTTCATCCACTCACCCTGCTCCAGACACACGATGCGCATCTTGGTCTCGGCCAGCGACCACGCGATGGCGGCGCCCGAGGCCCCGGCCCCGATGATGAGAACGTCGACGATATCCTGCATGGCACGGCCCCTGGCTGAACTCCCCGGACGAAAGCAGGCGAGGGCAGGCCGGTCAACCACGGACGGGCGAACGATCATGGGTTGGATTGTAATGAATAGGTCAATGTTTCCCGTATGATTTGCATCACCCAAAGAAAAACCATGGAATTGCAGCAATTATTTTTGCAGCGCCGATGTAATCGGGACGTCGTCGGACCATATCTTAAATGCGAAGGAACTGCGCCATCGCCGGGCGGAGCGCACCTCCCCCGTTTGGGAGCCTCATCAATGAAATTACCAGATTGGACCAAGCCCGGAATTTGGGGCGCGGTGATCGGCGGCATCGTGACGATGATTGTGGGGTTCTCTTATATCGGCTGGAGCACCGCGGGAACGACCGAGCGGATCGCTTCCGAGCGCGCCAGCGCGGCGGTGGTGACGGCGATGGTGCCCTATTGCATGGCCAAGGCCGTGCAGGACGCCGACCCCGCGAAGCTCGCGAAATTCAAGACCGAGACCTCCTCCTACAGCCGCAGCGACATCGTCCGCTCGGCCGGCTGGGCGACGCTCGGCACCAGCACCGCGCCCGATTACGCGCTGGCGCAGGCCTGCTCCGAGAAGATGGCCGGCACCACGAGTTGACCGCAGGCGCCTGACACTAGAGACACTACCTCCCGCCGCGCCGACCCGGTGCGGCGGTTTGCTGCATTGGAGACAGCGTGGGCAAGCCCGAACTCGGATCGAAACTAACCTGCACGAGCTGCGCTGCGCGGTTCTATGACCTGTCGCGCGTGCCTGCGGTGTGCCCAAAATGTGACGCCGTTCAGCCGCCGCCCAAGCCACGCACCATCCTCGTCCCCCGTGGCGCCCCGCGCCGCTGGATGTCCCCCTCCGCCTCCCCCGCCGCCAACCAGCCCGAGGATGAGGCCGCCGTGGTGGCCGACGCCGATGACGATCTCGACGCCGTTGATCCGCCGGAGCTCGACGATGACGACGATGACGACGCCGACGTGGTGAAGCCTGAAATCGCGGTCGACGGCTGATGAGCGGCTTCACCCTGGTGCGCCACGGCCTCTACGCCGTGGCCGCCGACCCCCGCTACGAGGATCGGCTGGAGGTCAGCGAAGTGACCAGCGACCAAGCCTACCGCGTGCGCGCCGCCGGCGGCACCGTCTTCGCCGACCGCCAGGCCGCCGAGGCGGTGCTGGCGGCCGCACCCCGAGGGCATTTCTCCAACGTGCGCATCAACGGCGCCGAGGTGTTCGTCCCCGCGCCGCCAAAAGGCACCATGCTCTAGCCTCCCTGGCCGCCCGCCATTAGGTTGCGTCCGGCAGCCAGGGGTGATCGCCACGTGAACATCTTCGAACGCTATCTGACCCTCTGGGTCGGCCTCTGCATGGCCGGCGGCATCGCCCTCGGCGCCTTCCTGCCCGCGCCCTTCCAGGCCCTTGGCCGCGCCACCGTCGCGCAGATCAACATCCCCATCGCCGTGCTGGTCTGGCTGATGATCGTGCCCATGCTGATGCGGATCGACCCCGCGGCCCTGCGCCAGGTCGGCCGCCACTGGCGCGGCATCACCGTTACCCTCGGGATCAACTGGCTGGTGAAGCCCTTCTCCATGGCGCTGCTCGCCTGGCTCTTCATCGGCTGGCTGTTCCGCCCCCTGCTGCCCGCCACGCAGATCGACAGCTACATCGCCGGCCTCATCCTGCTCGCCGCCGCCCCCTGCACCGCGATGGTGTTCGTCTGGTCCAACCTCGTCGACGGTGACGCCGAATTTACCCTCTCCCAGGTCGCGCTCAACGACGCGATCATGCTCATCGCCTTCGCCCCCATCGTCGGCCTGCTGCTCGGCATCTCCGCCATCGCCGTGCCGTGGGACACACTCGCCCTCTCCGTGATCCTCTTCATCCTGGTGCCGCTGGTGATCGCGCAAACCTGGCGCTCCCGCCTTCTGGCCGCCGGCAACGGCGCGCTCGAGCGCATGCGGGATCGCCTCGGCCCGGTCTCCATCTGCGCCCTGCTCGCCACCCTCGTGCTGCTCTTCGCCCTGCAAGGCCAGCAAATCATCGCCCAGCCCATGGTGATCCTGCTGCTCGCCGTGCCCATCCTCATCCAGGTCTACCTCAACGCCGGCCTCGCGCTGCTGCTCAACCGCCAATGCGGCGAAAGCTTCGCCGTCGCCGCCCCCTCCGCCCTCATCGGCGCCAGCAACTTCTTCGAACTCGCCGTCGCCACCGCCATCGCTCTGTTCGGCTTCGAAAGCGGCGCCGCCCTGGCCACCGTCGTCGGCGTGCTCGTCGAAGTCCCCGTCATGCTCTCCGTCGTCGCGCTGGCCCGCCGGCTGCGGCCGGGGTGGAAGTAAGGAAGGCCAGGGGCGCTGCCCCTGGACCCCGCTGGGGGATGATCCCCCAGACCCGCATCCGTTTAAGAGGGTGAGAATAGAGAGAGGGGGCCTACTCGGTGGTTGCAACCACGGAGTAGGCCCC
>CAIPLM010000090.1 GCA_903865895.1 uncultured Rhodospirillales bacterium
CCGCAGCTTCCGGCTCCGCGAGGGATGCTTCAACTTGCGCAGCGCCTTCGCCTCGATCTGGCGAATACGCTCGCGGGTCACGTTGAACTGCTGGCCGACCTCTTCGAGCGTATGATCGGTGTTCATGCCGATACCGAAGCGCATGCGCAGCACGCGCTCCTCGCGCGGCGTCAGCGAGGCGAGCACGCGGGTGGTGGCCTCGCGCAGATTGGCCTGGATCGCCGCGTCGAGCGGGATCACCGCGTTCTTGTCCTCGATGAAGTCGCCGAGATGGCTGTCTTCCTCGTCACCGATCGGGGTTTCGAGCGAGATCGGCTCCTTGGCGATCTTCAGCACCTTGCGCACTTTTTCCAAGGGCATGCCGAGCTTCTCGGCCAGCTCCTCCGGCTGCGGCTCGCGGCCGATCTCGTGCAGCATCTGGCGGCTGGTGCGCACCAGCTTGTTGATCGTCTCGATCATGTGCACGGGGATGCGGATGGTGCGCGCCTGGTCGGCGATGGAGCGGGTGATCGCCTGGCGGATCCACCAGGTGGCATAGGTGGAGAACTTGTAGCCGCGGCGATATTCGAACTTATCCACCGCCTTCATCAGGCCGATATTGCCTTCCTGGATGAGGTCGAGGAACTGCAGGCCGCGATTGGTGTATTTCTTGGCGATCGAGATCACGAGGCGAAGATTGGCCTCGATCATCTCCTTCTTGGCGCGCGCGCTGTCACGCTCGCCGCGGCTGACCGTCATGAACACGCGGCGGAATTCGCTGATCGGCAGGCTGGCGTCATTCGCCACCGCGCCGATCTGGCTGCGCACGCGCAGGATATCGTCGGGGTGCTTGGCGACGAAGTTCTTCCAGGACTTGCCGGGCAGGCGGCCGATACGGTCGAACCAGTTGGGGTCCAACTCATGGCCGCGATACTGGTTGAGGAACTCGTCGCGCGGCACCTTGCAGCCCTCGGCCATGCGCAGCAGCTGGCCTTCAAGCTCGGTGAGGCGGCGGTTGAGCAGCTTGAGCTGGGTGACCAGCTCCTCGATGCGGTTATTATGCAGATGCACCTGCTCGACCTTGCCGACCAGCTCCTCGCGCAGCTTGTCGTAGCTCTTCTCGCTGCGCAGGTTGACGTCCTCGCCCGAGGTCATCAGCTCCAGGCGCTTGATCTGCATCTTGTGCAGCTTCTTGTAGAGGGCCTCGACCTCCTCGAAGGTGGCGAGCACCTCGGGCTTCAGCTTCTCCTCGAGGGCGGAGAGCGACAGGCCGCTGCCCTCGCCCTCCTCCTCGTCGTCATCGCCGGCCGGCGGCGGGGCGGCGAACCCTGCCTCCGGCGCCTCGGCCGCCTCGGTGGCGTCCGGCCCGGGGGCGGGGCCGCCCTGGGTGGCCTCAAGGTCGATGATGTCGCGCAGCAGCATGCGGCCGCCCTTCAGCGCCTCATGCCAGGCGATGATGGCGCGGAAGGTGAGCGGGCTTTCGCACAGCCCGCCGATCATCATGTCGCGCCCGGCCTCGATGCGCTTGGCGATCGCGATTTCGCCCTCGCGCGACAGCAGCTCCACGCTGCCCATCTCGCGCAGGTACATGCGCACCGGATCGTCGGTGCGCCCGAGATTCTCGGCGTCGACGTTGCCGGAGGGCTCGTCTTCCTCTTCCTCGGCCTTCTCGACCTTGGCGACCACCGCCTCGCCGTCCTCGGCTTCCTCGCCTTCCACCACCTGGATGCCCATCTCGGACAGCCCGGCCATCACGTCCTCGATCTGCTCCGAGGAGTTCTGGTCGGGCGGCAGCACGGCGTTCAGCTCGTCGAACGTGATGTGGCCACGCTCCTTGCCCTTGGCGATCAGCCGCTTGACGGCAGCCGACTGGATATCGAGCAGCGAGGTCTCGGTGTCCTGCTCGGTGGCGGCGGCGTCAGTGGTCACGGCGGGCTTGGTTGCCATCGATCAGTTCACTCCGAAATAAGGGCGGGCGAGATCATGCGCCGCCGCTGTCCATATCGCCCTGGCGCAGGGCGTTGCGGGCCGCGCACAGCGCGATCAGCCGGCGTTCCACCGCGCTGTCGGCATGGCGGGCAAACTCGGCCATCGCCACGGCGACCTCTTCCTCCAGGCGCACCGGGTTCATCAATCCGAAAAAATGCCACCAACCCGCCTCGGCCTCCGCCGGCATGGCATCCGGGGCAGCGCATCCCGTCAGCGGTTGAGGAACCGCCGATAGGGCCTGCGCAGCCTCCGCCGCCAAACCGATCGCGTGGAGGTGGGTTATCAGGGCCTCAGAGTCAAGGTGGTCGGCCGCACTTCCCCATTGAAGAATCGCATCGCGCAGCCGCCCGAGCCAGCCGGACAGCGCGAGCGAGCCGAACGCCTCCTCCACATCATGCAGCAGCCGGGGGTGGCGCAGCAGGATGGCGACGAGTTGCCGCGCCCGCTCGGCGGCGGCCACCGCGGGCTGCGGCACCGGGCGCGGCACGCTGAGCGGGCGGCCACCGCGCGGCTTCGGCGCCTCGCCACGCCGCCCCTGCTCGAAACGGGCAGGCCGGGGGCGGCTGGCGTAGAACCGGTCCATCAGCAGGCTGCGATACTCGGCGGAAAGCCCCTTATCGGCGATCCGCGCGGCAGCCTCCATCAGGCGGGTGCGAAAGGCGGCGCGGCTTTCGGGGCTCACGTCGTTCACCCCCTCATGCATGAGGTCGAACAGCGCCTCGCCGATCGGGCGGGCGGCATCCAGCACCGCCTGGAACCCGGCGGGGCCGTTGCGGCGCACCAGGGAGTCCGGATCCTCGCCGGCCGGCAGGGTTGCCAGCCGCAGGCTCTGGCCAGGGGTGAGATGGGGCAGCGCCAGCTCCACCGTGCGGGCGGCGGCCCGCGCACCGGCGCCATCGCCGTCGAAACACAGGGTCGGCATCGGCGAGAGGCGCCACAGCAGGGTCAACTGCTCCTCGGTCAGCGCGGTGCCCAGCGGCGCGACGGCGCCGGTGAAGCCGGCCTGGTGCAGCGCGATCACATCCATATAGCCCTCCACCACCGTCACCGCCGCGCCGCCGCGGGCGCCCTCGCGGGCACGGTCGAGCGCGAAGAGGGTGCGGCGCTTGGAGAACACGTCGGTCTCCGGGCCGTTGACGTATTTTGGCTGCCCGTCGCCCAGAATGCGGCCGCCAAAGCTGATGGTGCGCCCCTGGCGGTCGCGGATGGGGAACATCACCCGGTTGAAAAACAGGTCATAGGCCGGCCGGTCGCCATCGCCCGGGCGCATCAGCCCGGCCGCCAGCAGCATGGCCTGCGGCACCTCCTCGCGCGCCAGTTCAGCCGCCAGCGCCCCCCGCCCCTCGCCGGACCAGCCGAGCCCGAAGGCCGCGATGGTCTCCTCACTGAGCCCCCGCCCCCGCAGATAGGCCAGCGCCCGCGCCCCCTCGGGCAGAAACAGCCGGCGCCGATAGGCCGCCGCCGCGGCCTCCAGCACGCCATGCAGATCAAGCCGCCGCCGCTCGGCCTCGGCAGCCTGGGGGGTGGGTTTCGGCACGTCCAGCCCCGCCTCGGCGGCAAGCTGGTTCACCGCCTCGGGGAAGCTCGCCCCCTGGCTCTGCATGACGAAACTCACGGCATCGCCGTGCACGCCGCAGCCGAAGCAGTGGAAATGGTCCTCATAGACGTAGAAGCTCGGCGTTTTCTCGCCATGGAACGGGCAGCACCCCTTCCAGTTGCGGCCGGACTTGGTCAGCCGCACCCGCCGCCCGATCACCGCTTGCAGCGGGGTGCGGGCGCGCAGTTCGTCGAGAAATCCGGGCGGCAGCGCCATGGCTTCAGCCTACATCGCCAGATGGGCTTTGACGACCGGCCCGGCCTTGGACATGTCCATCGCCGCCGCGTGCTTGGCCCGCAGCACCGCCATCACCTTGCCCATGTCCTTGATCCCCTGCGCCCCGGTCTCGGCGATCGCCGCCAGCACCGCCTCGGAAATCCCAGCCTCATCCATCTGCGCCGGCAGGAAGCTCTCGATCACCGCGATCTCCGCCTCCTCCTTGGCGGCCAACTCCGGCCGATTACCCTGGCGATACAGCTCCACGCTCTCCCGGCGGGACTTCACCATGCCGCGCAGCATCGACAGCACGTCCTCATCCGGCACCGCGTCGATCCCCTTGGGGCGTGCGGCGATATCGGTGTCCTTCAGCTTGGACGTGATCATCCGCACCGCGGAAACCGTTGCAGCGTCCTTGGCGAGCATCGCCTGCTTGAGGCGGGCAGTGAAAGCGTCGCGCAGCGACATGGCAGTCTCCCATCGAAAAATGTCCCTCTATATATAGGGTGTGCAACGCCCGCGGCGATGGCGGATGAAATTTCCCAATCCCCCGCCGCAATCTTGCGATGGGAAGTTTTTTCCCATATGCTCGGGGCATGACCATTGACGAGATCATCGAGCGACTCGGCGGCGCGGATGCCGCCTCCACCCTGCTGGGCGTGGGCGGCGAGGCCGTGCGCAAATGGCGCCAATCCCGCGCCATTCCCGCCAAGCACTGGCCGGCCATCATCGCCGCCTCCGGCCTGACGCTCGACGATCTCACCGGCCGCCCCCCACTACAAACGAGCCAAGCCATGCCCGAACTCGCCGAGATCGACATCCCCGAGGGCGCCACCGCCGCCCTGGTTCTCGCCGATGGCGCCATTCTGTGGGGCCGCGGCTTCGGCGCCCACACCACTGATGCTCCGGTCGGCGAGGTCTGCTTCAACACCGGCCTCACCGGCTACCAGGAAACGCTGACCGACCCCTCCTATGCCGGGCAGATCATCACCTTCACCTTCCCGCATATCGGCAATGTCGGCACCAACCCCGAGGATCTCGAGGCGACCGGCATCGCCGCGCGCGGCCTCGTGGTGAAGCAGGACATCACCGAACCCGCCAATTGGCGCTCCGCCCAGCACCTCCACGCCTGGCTGCGCGCCCAGGGCAAAACCGGCATCGCCGGCGTTGACACCCGCGCGCTCACCAGCCGCATCCGTGACGGCGGCGCCCCGACGGGCGTGCTGTGCTTCCCCGCCGACGGTCAGTTCGATCTCGCTGGCCTGCGCGCGAAAGCGGCCGCCTGGCCGGGGCTGGAGGGGATGGACCTCGCGAAGGACGTCACCTGCGGCCAGTCCTACGGGTGGGACGAGGCGGAATGGGCCTGGCCCACCGGCTTCGCCCGGCAGACCGCGCCGACCCGCCATGTCGTGGCGGTGGATTACGGGGCCAAGCGCAACATCCTGCGCTGCCTCGCCTCCACCGGCTTCCGCGTCACCGTGGTGCCGGCCACCGCGACGGCGGCGGAAATTCTTTCCCACAACCCCGACGGCGTCTTTCTCTCCAACGGCCCGGGCGACCCGGCGGCCACCGGCGTCTACGCGGTGCCGGCGATCCAGGGCGTGCTGGCGGCGGGCAAGCCGATCTTCGGCATCTGCCTCGGCCACCAGCTGCTGGCGCTGGCCCTCGGCGCCAAGACCTACAAGCTCGCCCGCGGCCATCGCGGCGCCAACCAGCCGGTGAAGGACCTCACCACCGGGAAGGTCGAGATCACCAGCCAGAACCACGGTTTTGCCGTTGATGTCGCCACGCTCCCCGCGGGCGTCAGCGTCACCCACCAAAGCCTGTTCGACGGCTCCAACGAGGGCATCGCCTGCCCCGGACAGCGCGCCTTCTCGGTGCAGTACCACCCCGAGGCGAGCCCGGGGCCGTCCGACAGCCATTATTTGTTCGGACGTTTCGCGGAGCTGATCGAGCGGACGGCTCATGCTTGAACCGAGCGGCTTTCGCGAGGCGATCAAGACTGCGGATGTCGCGCATCCAATTCCGTTCCTATTTGTCGTTCTCCTCGCTTTCGCTCTCGCCTGCTTCGGCGTTGCGGTGGCTGCGAGCGACCTGTTGCGCTGGTTTGTGGTCGGGACCGGATTGGTCTCCGCGGCGAGCGCGATCGGTATGGCTCTCTTCGCCATGGTGGCGCGGCCCGAACTGCTGCGATCCGAACGGCACAGCCTCATCACACGCGCGATCGACGTACTCGAAGATAGCGACATGGACCCGGCAATCGTGGAATCCATGGAGCGTATGGTGCTAGAAAATGGGCGTCAGGTGTTGGCGCGGGAGCGTCAAGGGAAGGGCCGGAAACCGGGGCCATCCCGCATCGAGGATACGAGCAATGGATAACCGCATCTTCGCAATCGTTTTTGACCGCACTGATCCGACTGTCGATGTGGCCGGGTTGCGCGGGCTCATTCGGCAGAGCGGCCTTTTTCCCAAGTGGTGGGGCCATATCCCCGGCGTGTTTCTGGTGACGAGTGCGATGTCGGCCGAGGACATCACCGAAAAGGTTCGCCGTTTCACGCGCGATGCCAGCATGCTCGTGATCGCGGTCGATGCCCAACAATCGGACGGCTGGCTTCCTGAAATTGCGTGGCCATGGTTGCGGCGGGTCGCCTCCCCGGCGGGCTCCGAAGCAGCCGAGTAGCGGCCGCATCATTCTATCGATCCTTGAACCCAGTACGGGCCGCCTTTGCGTTGGGCCAAGAGCCGAACGCGCGCCGTCCTCCCGGAGACTGACATGCCCAAACGCACCGACCTCAAATCCATCATGATCATCGGCGCCGGCCCGATCGTGATCGGGCAGGCCTGCGAGTTCGACTATTCGGGCGCCCAAGCCTGCAAGGCCCTGCGCGCGGAGGGCTACCGGGTGATCCTGGTGAACTCCAACCCCGCCACCATCATGACCGATCCCGGGCTGGCGGACGCCACCTATATCGAGCCGATCACGGTGGAGATGGTCGAGAAGATCATCGCCAAGGAGCGGCCGGACGCCCTGCTGCCCACCATGGGCGGGCAGACCGCGCTCAACACCGCCATGCAGCTCGAAGCCGCCGGCGTTCTGGCGAAATACAACGTCGAGCTGATCGGCGCCAAGGCCGACGTGATCGACCGCGCCGAGGACCGGCTGAAATTCCGGGACGCGATGGCCGAGATCGGCATCGAGAGCCCGAAAAGCTTCATCGCCCACTCCCTCGCCGATGCCCGCGCGGCACTCGCCGAAATCGGCCTTCCCGCGGTGATCCGCCCCTCCTTCACCCTCGGCGGCACTGGCGGTGGCATCGCCTATAACCGCGAGGAGTTCGAGGCCATCGTCACCGGCGGGCTCGATGCCTCGCCCACCACCGAGGTGCTGATCGAGGAGAGCGTGCTCGGCTGGAAAGAATACGAGATGGAGGTGGTGCGCGACCGCGCGGATAACTGCATCATCGTCTGCTCGATCGAGAACGTGGACCCGATGGGCATCCACACCGGCGATTCGATCACCGTCGCCCCGGCGCTGACGCTGACCGACAAAGAATACCAGCGCATGCGGGACGCCTCGATAGCCTGCCTGCGCAAAATCGGCGTCGATACCGGCGGCTCCAACGTGCAGTTCTCGCTGAACCCGGCGGATGGCCGGATGCTGATCATCGAGATGAACCCGCGCGTCTCGCGCTCCTCGGCGCTGGCCTCCAAGGCGACCGGCTTCCCGATTGCAAAAATCGCCGCCAAGCTCGCGGTCGGCTACACGCTCGATGAGCTCGACAACGACATCACCAAGGTGACGCCGGCGAGCTTCGAGCCGACCATCGACTACGTGGTGGTGAAAATCCCCCGCTTCACCTTCGAGAAATTCCCCGGCACCCCCGCGCTGCTCTCCACCTCCATGAAGTCGGTGGGAGAGGCGATGTCGATCGGCCGCTCCTTCGCCGAGGCCCTGCAAAAGGGGCTGCGCTCGATGGAGACCGGCTATCACGGGCTCGATGCCGTGCCGCTGCCCGGCGATGGCTCGCGCGATGCCATGCGCGCCTCGCTCTCCCAGCCCAAGCCCGACCGCCTGGTGATGGCGGCCCAGGCCCTGCGCGAGGGCTGGACGGTGGAGGATATCCACGAGACCACGAAGTTCGACCCTTGGTTCCTCCGCGAAATGGAGCGCATCGTCGCCGCCGAGCGGGACATCGCGTCGGGCGGCCTGCCGCGCACCGCCGGCGCCATGCGCCGCCTCAAGGCGCTCGGCTTCTCCGACCACCAGCTCGCCCGCCTCTCCGGCCAGCCCGAGCCCGAAATCGCCGCCGCCCGTGCCGGGCTCGGCGTGCTGCCGGTCTATAAACGGATCGACACCTGCGCCGCCGAATTCGCCTCCGCCACCCCCTACATGTACTCCACGTATGAGGGTGGCTACGGCACGCCCGAGTGCGAATCCCGCCCGACCGACCGCCAGAAGATCCTCATCCTCGGCGGCGGGCCGAACCGCATCGGCCAGGGCATCGAGTTCGATTATTGC
Source organism: uncultured Rhodospirillales bacterium (assembly GCA_903865895.1). Lineage (GTDB taxonomy): Bacteria > Pseudomonadota > Alphaproteobacteria > Acetobacterales > Acetobacteraceae > CAIYPH01. The sequence goes on from CAIPLM010000090.1 coordinate 8,301, forward strand.
TGCGTCCACGCCGCCTATGCGCTGAAGGAGGCGGGGTTCGAGACCATCATGGTCAACTGCAACCCCGAGACCGTCAGCACCGATTACGACACCTCCGACCGGCTCTATTTCGAGCCGCTCACCGCGGAGGACGTCATCGCCATCGTGCGCAAGGAGCAGTCCAACGGCACCGTGCTCGGCTGCATCGTGCAGTATGGCGGGCAGACGCCGCTGAAGCTGTCCCAGGCGCTCTCCAAGGCCGGCATCCCCATCCTCGGCACCTCCGCCGATGCGATCGACATCGCCGAGGACCGCGAGCGCTTCCAGGTGCTGCTGCAAAAGCTCGGCCTGCGCCAGCCCGAGAACGGCACAGCGCGCTCCGCCGAGGAGGCCGAGGCGATCACCAACCGCATCGGCTATCCCGTGGTGATCCGCCCCTCCTACGTGCTGGGCGGCCGCGCGATGGAAATCGTCTACGACAATACCGGGTTGCATCGCTACATGCGCGAGGCCGTGCGCGTCTCCGGCGAAAATCCGGTGCTGATCGACCGCTACCTCAATGACGCGATCGAGGTGGACGTGGACTGCATCGCCGATGGCGAGACCGTCTACGTCGCCGGCGTCATGGAGCATATCGAGGAGGCCGGCATCCACTCCGGTGACTCCGCCTGCGCCCTGCCGCCCTACACGCTCTCCCCGGCCACCGTCACCGAACTCAAGGCCGAGACCGAGGCGATGGCCAAGGCGCTGGGCGTGGTCGGGCTGATGAACGTGCAGTACGCGATCAAGGACAACGACATCTACGTGCTGGAGGTAAACCCCCGCGCATCCCGCACCGTGCCCTTCGTCGCCAAGGCGACCGGGGTGCCGGTGGCCAAGATCGGCGCCCGCGTGATGGCCGGCGCCCGGCTGTCCGAGTTCCGCCTCGATGACGACAGCATCGCCCCCCATGTCGCGGTGAAGGAGGCGGTGTTCCCCTTCGCCCGCTTCCCCGGCGTCGATATCCTGCTGGGGCCGGAGATGAAGTCCACCGGCGAGGTCATGGGCATCGATTCCGACTTCGCCCGGGCCTTCGCCAAGAGCCAGCTGGGGGCCGGCACTGTCCTGCCCACCGAGGGCGGGGTGTTCATCTCGGTCCGCGACGCCGACAAGCCGGCCATGGTCGAGGTGGCGCGGCGGCTGTTGGCCATGGGCTTCAAGGTGATGGCCACCGACGGCACCGCCAACTACCTGAAGGATCGCGGCGTCACCGATATCAGCATCCTCAACAAGGTGCTGGAGGGCCGCCCCCATTGCGTCGATGCCATGCTGAACGGCCAGGTCCATCTGGTGGTCAACACCACCGACGGCAGCCAGGCGGTCAAGGACAGCTTTTCCATCCGCCGCACCGCGCTCACCAACACCATTCCGCACTACACCACGGTGGCGGGCGCCCGGGCGGCGGTGGAGGCCATCGAGGCCCTTCGTTGCGGCACGCTTGATGTGGCGCCGCTGCAATCGTATTTTAAAGGCTCGTTCTAG
>CAIPLM010000091.1 GCA_903865895.1 uncultured Rhodospirillales bacterium
CTAGAGCGTGATCGCCGGAGGTGGAATCACCGGAGGCGTGAATCACGCGACAAAACAAAGAGCTAGAGCATGATCTGCGCTTCTATCAGCGCAGATCATGCTCTAGGCCCCCGCGAACCGAGCCCGCGCCTCGGCCGCCGCCTGCTCGATGAGCGGGCGGTAGCGGCGCCGTTCGTCCTGGCGGAACAGGCGCAGCGAGGGGTACCAGGGCGAATCCCGCCGCTCCAGCAGCCAGCGCCAATCGGGTGCCCGAGGCAGCAGCACCCAGGCCGGCCGCCCCATGGCGCCGGCGAGGTGAACGACCGAGGTATCCACGCTCACCAACAGGTCCACGCAGTCGAGGATCGCCATGGTGTCCGCGAAATCGGTGATTTCGGCGCCGAGGTTGAGCAGCGGGGCGCGCCCGAAGAACGAGCCGGCCTGGGCCGCGGGATCGCCCTTTTGCAGCGAGACCAGGGCGGTGTTGGGCAGGCTGGCGAGCGGGGTGAAATCGGCCAGCGCGGTGGAGCGGTTGCGGTCGTTGTTATGGGTCGGCCGGCCGGCCCAGGTGATGGCGATGCGGCGGTAGCCCGTGGGCGTCAGTTGATCGAGCCGGGCCCGCCAGCGCGCCACACGCGCGGGATCGGCGGTGAGATAGGGCACGGGCGCCGGCACGTTGTCCACTCGCGTGCCATGCAGCCGCGGCAGACCGGAGAGCGGGCAGAAGGCGGTATAGGCCGGGCATTCCGCCCAGTTCTGGAACACCTGCACATCAGGCGCGATCTGCCGCAGCAGCGGCATCACCTCGAGGCTGCCAGCAATCGCGATTTTGGGCGCCCGTTCGAGCACCCAAGGGATGTAGCGGGCGAACTGGATGACGTCGCCGAACCCCTGATCGGCGATCAGCAGCAGGGTCGTTTCCGGCATGGCCGCGCCGTCCCATTGCGGCTTGTCGGTCGGCGGCATGAGCTGCGGCGCGCCGGCGATGCGGTAGCGCCACTCATACTCTTCCCAGCCCTCCGCCATTTTGCCTTGCAGCAGCAGCACCTCGGCGCGCTCGAAATGCGCGCCGGGCAGGTTGGGCTCCAGCGCCAAGGCCCGATCGGCGCAGGCCAGCGCCGCATCCGGCTCCAGCCGTTCGTAATGCAGGATGGAAAGGTTGTGCAGCGCCATCGGATCGCCGGGCGCGAGTTCGGCGGCGCGTTGCCCGGCCGCCAGCGCATCATCAAGCCGGCCGAGCGTGCGGTAGAGCTCGCAGATATTGCGCAGATGCAGCGGCGCATCGGGCGCCAGCGCCAAGGCGCGCTCCATCAGCGCCAGCGCCTCGGGCAGTACCTTGCGGCGGAAGGCGAGAATCCCGGCGAGATGCAGCACGTCGGGATGGTCCGGGGCGGCCGCCAGCGCATGACGCGTCAGCCGCTCCGCCTCCTCCAGCCGCCCGGCCCGCTCGAACTCATTGGCAATGGCGAAGACCTCGCCGAGCGGCAGGGTGACCGGGATATCCGCGGTCACGGCATATCCAGGCTGTATCCGAGCCGCTCGATCACCGGCCGCAACAGGGGGATGATGGGCTCGAGGTGGCGGATGTAGTGGCGATGACGGAACATCGAGCGGTCGTACAGCCGCTCCGTCACCTGTGCGTAGCTGGCGGTGCGGGCGTAGCGGGTGTTCTCGTGGAAGCTGAGGCAGCGCGGATCGAAATCGAGACCGACGAAATCGAGCATGGCGCGCACACTGCCCTCCTGGTCGGCCACCATGTCCTCATAGCGGATCGGCAGGTAGCGCAGCCCCATCTGGCTGCGGTAGTGGCTGACGAGGTCCATCACCCGCACGTAATGCGTCGCCGCGGTTTCCAGCGCGGTGGCGCAATAGAGCCCGTGGGTGAAGTGGTTGGAAATCGCCGAGACCATGATGTCGAGCGGATGGCGGATCACATGGATCAGCGGCGCCTCGGGGAACAGCATGGCGATCAGGCCGAGATGGGTCTCGTTGAGCGGCATCTTGTCGGTGAAGAAATCCGCCCCCTCCCGCAGCACGCCCATCTGGCGGACCTTCTGGAGATAGTAGTCGCGCAGATCGTCGAGCCCGTCGCGCCGGTCCCCCATCCACAGCTCGGCCAACGCCTCGGGGTAGGCCATGGGGCTCGACAGCATGCGCGGCATAATGCCGGTGATGTCGTGGATCAGCGGCAGCTCGTCCCCGGCGGCGACGCGGGGGTGCGCGGTGAGCGTCTGCTCCACCAGCGTGGTGCCGGACCGCGGGAAGCCGAGGATGAACACGGGCTGCGGCACATCGCGCCGCACCGTGGCGCGCGGCAGGATGCGCAGGCGTTCGGCGGTGAAGAAGCCGCGCAGGCGCGCCACCATCTGGCTCGCCTGCTCATCGAGATAGGCGTTGCCGCTCAACTCGCGCGCCATCGCCTTGCCCTCGAGGAAGGCGGCGAAGGCCTCGTCGTGATGGCCCATCTGGTCGAGCAGGCGGCCCTTCTCGAGCAGCTCGTTCGGCCCCAGCCTTCCGCCCTCGATGCGTGCGGCCAGGCTGTCGAGCAGGGCGATCGCCGCGTCGTAGCGCCGCATCCGGCCCAGCACGATCGCCCGGGTGAGCGCGATATTGGGGTCCTCCGGCGTCACGCGCTCAAGCCGGTCGAGGACCTCCATCGCCGTGTCGAACTTGCGGTCGGCTTCCTCCATGCGCGCCCAGCCCAGCAGGGTCTGGCGGATTTCGGGCGCGGCGGCCACGCTCTCCTGGTAGAGCGCGCGGCTCTCCTCCATGCGGCCCTGGGTCTTGAGGCACCAGGCGAGATTGGCGAGCAGGATGGGGTCCCGGTTGCCGGCCAGCTCCAGCACGCGGCGATAATGGTATTCGCCAACCGCCGGGCGCTGCGCCTCGGTCATGATCATGCCCATCAGGTTGTGCGCCTGGGGGTTCTCGGGAGCGATACGCACCGCGTTGCGCGCGTGGATCTCGCCCTCCGCGAGATCGCCCTTGCCGAGCAGCATGAGGGTCAGCTCGTTGGTGGCCCAGAAGTTGTTGGGATCGAAGCCGACGATGCGGCGGATCAGCGCCTCTGCCGCGCGGTGGTTACCGGCGGCCTTGCGGATCTCGTAGAGCACGGTGAGCGCGCCCGGCCGGTCCGGCGCGAGTTGCAGCACGTCAAGGCAGAGGCTCTCGGCCGTGGCGAAGTCGCCGCCGCGATGGGCCTGGATCGCCCGCTCCACCAGGGGGATGAGATGGCGGGTGGACTCCGCCGGCGGCACGCTTGCCGGGTCCAGCGCGCAGCAGCACACGGTGCGCAGGCCGCTACCGCACTCGCAGAGTTTCGCGCTGGTCGCACTCATCAAACAAACCTCAGGGATGGTGACAGGCCGAGGAGATGGGCGCCGACCGTTTCGAGATGCGTTATACGCGCCTGCACCTGCTGCGTCACCGCATTCACGTCGCGAAACCGCCGCTCCAGCCCGAACCGCGTGAAAATCGCGGAGGCGCCGGCCTCGTGATAGGCGAAATCCACCACCTCCTTGGCCTGATGGGTGGCGAAGGTGGCGGCCATGCGGATGCCCATCCGCTCATCCACGCTGAGCCCGCCATTGGCGGCGACGCTGTCCCAAGCCTTCTCGAGCGTGGTGATCAGCAAAGTGCGGGCGGCGTGCAGCTTGGCGGTGGCGAGTGCCAGCCCGGTCTGCACGTGGTGGCTGTCGCGCAGCATGCGGGCGCTGGCCTGCGGCGTCTTGTCTCGCGCGATCGCCAGGAACGCATCGAGCGCCCCCTGGGCGATGCCGAGCGCCACCGCACCGAAGCCGGAGGCGTAGAGATGCGTGGTGGTGAAGCGATAGAGCGTGCCGCCCTCCCGCCGGTCCGCAGGGTTGTCGCGGATCACCGTGTGTTCGTCGGGCACGAACACATCCGTCGCCGTATAGCTGTCGCTGCCGGTGCCGCGCAGGCCCATCGGGCTCCAATCCCCGTGCATCGTCACCTCGGCACGCGGCATCAGCATCGAGCGCTCGACCAGTTCGCCGGCGAGCGGCCCCTCGGCCCAGCGGCGCATGGTGCCGTCCGGCTCGATCACCCGCGAATGCCCGCCGAGCCAGGTGGCATGGCGGCCGCCGCTAGCGAATTGCCAGTTGCCGGTGACGCGATAGCCACCCGGCACCACCACCGCGCGCCCCTGCGGCCCGGCGCCCCAGGCCAGCGCGGCGCGCGGGTCATCGCCCCAAATGCGCTTGGCCGCTTCCGGCGCCATATAGGCGGCGGCCATCGAGCAGCCGGAATTCTGCCCCACGCACCAGGCGGTGGAGGCATCGGCGGCGGCAATCACCATCATCATTCGCACGTAATCGGCCGGGCGGATCTCGTCGCCGCCGAGCGAGCGCGGCAGCAAAGTGCGGAACAGCCTTGCACCGTGCAGCGCATCCAGCAGATCCGTGGGCAGTTCGCAGCCGGCCTCGATCCGGTCGGCCGCGGCCGCGATCAACGGGGCGACTTCCCGCGCGCGGGTGACCGGATCGGCGCTCATGCCGCCACCAGGGCCGCGACATGCTCGGCGATGGCGATGCCGGCGGTGAGGCCCGGGCTCTCGATGCCGAACAGGTTCACCAGCGAGGGAATGCCATGCACCTGCCGCCCCTGGATGACGAAATCCTGCCCTGGCGCACCCTTGGGCACGATTTTCGGCCGGATGCCGGCATAACCCGGCTGCAAGGCGCCGTCCTTCAGGCCCGGCCAGTAGCGCCGCACCGCGTCATAGAAGCTCTCGCAGCGCGCGGGATCCACCACGTAATCGAGCGACCCGTCGGCGCCCGGCTCGATCCACTCGACATCCGGCCCGAACCGCGCCTGGCCGCCAAGATCGATCGTCAAATGCACGCCGAGCCCGCCGGGCACCGGCACCGGGTAGATCAGCCGCGAGAACGGCGACTTGCCGGTGAGGGTGAAGTAGTTCCCCTTGGCGAAATACTCCTGCGGGATAAGCTGGCGCGGAATGCCCCCGATGCTGCGCGCCAGGGCGGGGGCGGTAAGCCCCGCGGAATTGACGAACAGTTTTGCCCGCAGCCGCATCGGCTCTGCCCCGCCGACCTCAAGCTCCACCCCCGCATCGGTGACGCGTCCACCCTCGATCGGGCTGTAGAACACGAACATCGCGCCGGCATGCTCGGCCTCGCCCTGTAGCGCCAGCATATAGGCGTGGCTGTCGATCACCCCCGTTGTCGGCGAAAACAGCGCGGCGGTGCATTGCAGATTGGGCTCCATGGCGATCGCCTCGGCGGCGCTCAACTGCCGCATGCCCTCCACCCCATTCGCCTCGGCGCGCGCCTGGATGCCCGCCAGCATCGCGTTCTCCGCCTCCGAGGTCGCGACGATCAGCTTGCCGCAATTATCGAACGGCACGCCGCGCTCGGTGCAGAACCGGTAGAGCATCCGCCGCCCCTGCACACAGAAGCGCGCCATCAGACTGTCCTTCGGATAGTAGATGCCGGCGTGAATCACCTCGCTGTTGCGGCTGGATGTGCCGGTGCCGATCCCCTCGGCGGCGTCCAGCACCAACACCTCGCGCCCCGCCAGCGCCAGGGCGCGCGCCACCGCGATCCCGACAATCCCCGCACCCGCCACCACGCAATCGACGTCTTCCATCGCTCACTCCCGATTGCCGCCAAAGAACCAAGGGGCGAGGGGAAGTGCAAGGGGGCGAGGGAAGCAAGGCTCCGCCGGCCGAGGGGCGCGGCCCCTCGGAACCCATTACTGCTCGCGGCTGGATGGAGGACCTTCAGGTGAAGGACGCCGATCTCGCCTGCGCAGAGTGGCGAAGCCAGAAAATCCTGGGGCATCCGTAGATCCATTGCCTGCGGCGCAAGCAAGATCGCGGTCCTCCAACTGAAGGCCAGTGCCCCAGCCGCGAGCTCGAAAGGGTTCCGAGGGGCCCCTGCCCCTCGGCCGGCGGAGCCTTGCTTGCCCGCCTAGGATCACGGTATCCCAGAAATGGTATAGAACGGCGCAATCGCGAACCGCCGGAGGAAGGCGCATGTACTCCCAGGGCCTCAACCAAGCCGAAACCGACGACACGGCCGACGCCACCCGCGCCGCGCGCTTCCAGGCGCGCATCGATGCCGAGGACAAGATCGAGCCCAATGACTGGATGCCCGAGGCCTATCGCCGCACGTTGATTCGCCAGATCAGCCAGCACGCCCATTCCGAGATCGTCGGCATGCTGCCGGAGGGCAACTGGATCACCCGCGCCCCCTCGCTGCGGCGCAAGGCCGCGCTGCTGGCCAAGGTGCAGGACGAAGGCGGCCACGGGCTTTACCTCTACGCCGCCGCCGAGACCCTGGGTGCCACGCGCGAGGAGCTGGTGGACCAGTTGCTGGCCGGCCGCGCCAAGTATTCCTCCATCTTCAACTACCCGACGCTGACCTGGGCCGATATCGGCGCCATTGGCTGGCTGGTCGATGGCGCGGCGATCATGAATCAGATCCCGCTCTGCCGCTGCTCCTTCGGCCCCTATGCGCGGGCGATGATCCGCGTCTGCAAGGAGGAGAGCTTCCACCAGCGCCAGGGCTACGAGATCATGCTCACCCTCTGCCGCGGCACGCCGGAGCAGAAGGCGATGGCGCAGGACGCGCTCGATCGCTGGTGGTGGCCCTGCCTGATGATGTTCGGCCCGCCCGATACCGAGAGCCAGCATTCCGACACCTCGATGAAATGGAAAATCAAGCGCTTCACCAATGACGGGCTGCGGCAGAAATTCATCGACGCCACGGTGCCGCAGGGCCATTTCCTCGGCCTCACTTTCCCCGACCCCGAGCTGCGCCGCGACGAAGCCACCGGGCATTGGTCGCATGGCCCGATCGACTGGGAGGAGTTCAAGCGGGTGGTCGCCGGCGGCGGGTTCTGCGCCGCCGACCGGCTGGCCGCGCGGCGCAAGGCGCATGAGGAAGGAGAATGGGTGCGCGAAGCCGCCGCCGCCCATGCCGCCAAGCGCGCGGCCAAACTGGCAGCCAGCAAGGAGGCGGCATGAGCACGCCCGCAACCCCGATCTGGGAAGTCTTCATCCGCAGCCGCAGCGGCCTGGCGCATCGCCATGTCGGCTCCGTCCATGCCGCCGACGCCACGCTGGCGCTGCAAGCGGCGCGCGACGTCTACACGCGGCGCGGCGAGGGGCTGTCGATCTGGGTGGTCCCCTCCAACGCCATCATCGCCTCCGACCCCGCGGACAAGGAGATGATGTTCGAGCCCACCGCCTCGAAGATCTACCGCCACCCCACCTTCTATGACATCCCCGACGACGTGGGCCACATGTGATGGCCACCACCTCCGTCGCGGTCCCCGACACACCGCTGATCCGCCTAGCGCTGGCCCGCGCCGATGACGCGCTGGTGCTCGGCCACCGCCTCTCCGAATGGACCGGCCACGCGCCGACCCTGGAGGAGGACCTCGCGCTGGCCAATATCGCGCTCGACCTGATCGGCCAGGCGCGCAGCCTCTACGCGCTGGCCGGCGAGGATTGCGGGCTGGACGAGGATGCGCTGGCCTATCGGCGGGACGAACGGGCCTACCGCAACCTGCTGCTGGTGGAGCAGCCCAATGGCGACTTCGCCCGCACCATCGTCCGCCAGTTCCTCTACGCCGCGTTCATCGACGCCTGGTGGCAGGCGATGACGGCATCCTGCGAGCCGCGCCTCGCCGCCATTGCGGGGAAGGCCGAGAAGGAGACCGCCTATCACCTGCGCCACAGCGCGGAATGGCTGATCCGCCTCGGCGACGGCACGGCGGAGAGCCATCGCCGCGCCCAGGCGGCGCTCGACGCCCTGTTCCCCTTCGCCGCCGAGATGTTCGAGCCGGTCACCGCGGCCGCGTTCGACGTGGCGCCGGCCAGTCTGCGCGAAGGGTGGGACCGCCAAGTGGATGCGGTGCTCGCCACCGCCGGCCTCACCCGCCCAGCGGCGCCCTGGAGCCACAGCGGTGGGCGGGCGGGCCGGCACACCGAGCACCTCGGGCATCTGCTCTCGGAGATGCAGTATCTCCAGCGCGTCCACCCCGGCGCCACCTGGTGAGTGACCTGCGCACCCGCGCCTGGGCCGCCGCCGCTACCGTGTGCGACCCGGAAATCCCCGTGCTGACCGTCGAGGATCTCGGCGTGCTGCGGGATGTGCGCGTAGCCGGCAATACCCTCGAAGTGGTGATCACCCCCACCTATTCCGGCTGCCCGGCGATGAACATGATCGCGCTCGAAATCGAAACCGCCCTCGCCACCGCCGGCATCGAGGGTCGCGTCACCACCACCCTCGCGCCCCCCTGGACCACGGATTGGATGACCGCGGAAGGCCGCGCCAAATTGCTGGACTACGGCATCGCCCCACCGCCGCCGGCGTCCTCCCGCCGCGCCTTGTTTGGCGAAACCCACGTCGCCTGCCCGCGCTGCGCCTCCGCCGATACCGAGCTGATCGCCGAATTCGGCTCCACCTCCTGCAAGGCGCTATGGCGCTGCCGCGCCTGCCGCGAACCCTTCGACCTCTTCAAGTGTCATTGAGCATGTTCCACACCCTGACCATTGCCGACCTCAAGCGCGAAACCGCCGATTGCGTCTCCCTCGCCTTCGCCGTGCCCGAGACCCTCCGCGCGGCCTTCGCGTTCACGCCCGGCCAGTACCTCACGCTACGCGCCATGATCGATGGCGCCGACGTCCGCCGCAGCTACTCGATTTGCAGCGCCCCTGATGACGGCGCCCTGCGCGTGGCGATCAAGCACGTCGCCGGCGGCGCCTTCTCCCATTTCGCCAATACACAGCTTGCCGCCGGTGATACACTTGAGGTGATGCCGCCCGAGGGCCGCTTCGGCGCGCCGCCCGCCGCCGGCACCACGCTCGCCATCGCCGCCGGTTCCGGCATCACGCCGATCCTCTCCATCCTCAAGACGACGCTGGCAGCGAGCCCCGCGGCGCAATGCGTGCTGATCTACGGCAGCCGCAGGGTCGCCGACATCATCTTCCGCACCGAACTCGAAGACCTCAAGGACCGCCATCTCGGCCGCCTCGCCGTCATCCACATCCTCTCCCGCGAGGAGCAGGACGTCGCCGTGCTGAACGGGCGCATCGACGGCGACAAGCTGCGCGCCCTGCTGCCCACGCTGGTCGTGCCGGGCGCGGTCGAACACGCCTATCTCTGCGGTCCCGGCGGAATGATCGACACCGCCAGCGAAACCCTCGCTTCCCTGGGGATCGACCCCGCGCGCATCCGCGCCGAGCGCTTCACGCCCTCAACGCCCGCCCGCCCCCGGGCCGCCGCCCCGGCTGCGGCCGATGCAACCCCCTTCGCCACCGCCACCATCATCCATGACGGCAAGACCAACGATATCCCGGTGGCCGAAGGCGAACCCATCCTGGAGGCCGCCATCCGCGCCGGGCTTGACCTCCCCTGGTCCTGCCGCGGCGGCATGTGCAGCACCTGCCGCGCCAAGCTCACCGAGGGGTCGGCGACCATGGAGCAAAATTTCTCGCTGGAACCCTGGGAGACCGATGCCGGCTACGTGCTGACCTGCCAAGCTCACCCGACCTCGCTCCACGTCACCGTGGACTACGATCAAGTTTAGCGGCTGGCTAGCTCTACGCCACCCGCTCCGCCGGGGTGAGCGGCACCTCGACGTCGATTTCCAGGGTCGAGACCTGGTCACCGCGGTCGAGCTTGATCTGCACCTTGTCGGGGTCGATATCGAGATGCCGGCGGATCACCGCGAGGATTTCCTCCTGCAGCCGGGCCACCAGGTCCGACTTGCCGAAGGTCGAGCGCTCATGGGCCAGCAGGATCTGCAGCCGCTCGCGAGCCACATTGGCGGTGGGCTTGCGGCGGAAGAACTGGAAAATACTCACGCCACCCTCCGGCCGAACAGGCGATCAACAAAGGAGCGGCGCTCCTGCGGGATGACGATCTCGAGCTTCTCGCCAAGCAACCGGCGCACCGCATCCTGGTAGGCGCGGGCGGGGGCGGTCTCGGGGTTGTTGAGCGTGACGGGCACGCCGACATTGGACGCCTTCAGCACCTCCTGGCTCTCCGGGATGATGCCGAGCAGCGGGATGGAGAGGATTTCCAGCACATCCTCCACCTTCAGCATGTCCCCGCGGGCGGCGCGGGCGGGGTCGTAGCGGGTCAACAGGAGGTGCTTCTCCACCCGCTCGCCGCGCTGGGCGCGTTCGGTCTTGCTGTCGAGCAGGCCGATGATGCGGTCGCTGTCGCGCACCGAGGAAACCTCGGGATTGGTCACCACGATGGCGATATCGGCATGGTGCATCGCCATGGCCGGGCCGCGCTCGATACCGGCGGGGCTGTCGCACAGCACCCAGTCGAATTTCTCGCGCAACTCGGCGATCACCTTGGCGACGCCATCGGTCGTCAGCGCGTCCTTGTCGCGGGTCTGCGAGGCCGGGAGGATAGAAAGGTTCTCCAACCGCTTGTCGCGGATCAGCGCCTGGTGGAGCCGGGCATCGCCCTGGATGACGTTGATGAGATCGAACACCACGCGGCGCTCGGCGCCCATGACGAGATCAAGGTTGCGCAGCCCGACGTCAAAATCGACGACGACGACCTTCGCGCCGGTCTGCGCCAGTGCGGCCCCGATCGCGGCGGTGGAGGTGGTCTTGCCGACGCCCCCCTTGCCCGATGTGACCACGACGACTTTGGCCATGATGTTCCTCCTCCAGCCTAGCGCTGATGTGCAATGGTGATGCGGCCGCCCTCGAGGCTGATCTGCACGGCGGCGCCGCGCATCTCCGCAGGCATGTCCTCGGCCGTCATGTAGAAGCCGTCGATGGAGACGAGTTCGGCCTCCAGCTTGCGGCAGAAGATACGAGCCCGCGCAAAACCCTGGGCGCCCGCCAGCGCCCGGCCGCGCAGCGCCCCGTAGATATGGATCGAGCCGCCGGCGAGGATCTCGGCGCCCGAGGAGACCGAGCCGAGCACCGTCACATCGCCCTTGGGGAACAGCACCGATTGGCCGGAGCGCACATGGTCCTCGACGATGAGGCCGGGGGTGGCGCCGGGCTCCACCGGCAGGGATCCGGCGGCCGGGGCATCCGCGGCCGCACCGGCGGCTTCGGGCGTGGGCCGCACGGTGGGCTTGATTTCCACGGCTCCGGTCGGCCGGCCACCCAGCAAATGGCGGCGGAACGGCGCAGCACAGGGGATTTCACCGATGTTTTCGACGTCGATAACCGTGATGCCCAGCGCCTCGATATCGGTCAGCAGCGTCGCCACCCCCTCGGTGCCCGGCGAGAGATGGGCGAAATCAACAATCACCGGGCGGGCGTTGAAGAACCCCGGAGCCTTGTCGATTTGTCCCCGCAGAACCGCCAGCCAGGGGCCGAGTGGCGCCTCGGGCAGCACGACGAAGGCCATGAAGGAACGGCCGCGGATCCGTATCTGCATCTGAGGAGTGATATCGCTGGGCACCCCCCCAGGGTGCCGCCACCCCCCTCTTGCGTCAACGCCAAACCGACGCGCAAACGCAAGATGTTGTGGATATCCCTGATTCGGACCCCCTATCGCTAGGAAGCCCACCGAGTCTCCGGAGCGACTCGGTGGGAGTCAGCGCCCGGTGAGGATACGGTCGACGAGCTGGCGCACGGTGGGCACGAAACCGTTGCTGTAGAACGGGTCCTGCCCGAAGCGATAGGCGTTGTGGCCGGAGAACATCAGGTTGTTGTCCAGCGCTTCCGCCGAGTCGGTATGCGCCACGTCCTGCAGGGTCTTCTGGATGCAGAAGCTGCGCGGATCGGCCTTCTTGCCGTTGGTGTGGTCCGGCGTGTGCTGCGACCAGTTGGAGAAGCGGCACTGGCTGAGGCAGCCCATGCAGTTCACCTGATCCTCGTGGATTTCGTGGCCCTTGTCGGGGGTGACGAAAATCAACGTGCTGTCCGGCGTGCGCAGCGCCTCGGTGAAACCGGCGCTCTCCCAGGCAATCGCGCGATCGCGGTCGGAGGGCGTGAGGTAGACGATGCGCTTGCGCGGGCCGACGCCGTATTCCGCCTGGTGCTCGCCCACCGGCTCGGAGGTGAAGGCGGCCTGACGGGCGTTGCGGTCACGCAGCTCGCCGATGAAAGCGTTGTTGACCGCCGAGGAGTAGAAGCCGGTGGGGCTGAAGCGGTTGAGGAACACGTCCCCCTCCTTCAGCGTCAGCAGGCGCTTCTTCCAGGTCTCGCCGATCGGGCTCTCCTGGGTCAGCAGCGGGCGGGTGCCGAACTGGAAAGCGATGGGGCCGAGCTCGGGGTTGTCGATCCAGTGCTCCCATTCCTCCAGCCACCACACGCCGCCGGCCATGATGATCGGGGTCTCGCCGAGGCCAAATTCACGCATGATCTTGCGCAGCGCCAGCACGCGGGGGAACGGGTCCTCCGGCTTCTGCGGATCCTCGCCGTTGGTCAGGCCGTTATGGCCGCCGGCCAGCCAGGGATCCTCGTAGACCACGCCGCCGAGCAGCTCGGAGGCCTTGTGATAGGCCCGCTTCCACAGCGCGCCGAAGGCGCGGCCGGAGGAGATGATCGGGTAGTAGTGGACGTTGAACTTGGCGGCGATGTCGGCGAGCCGATAGGGCATGCCGGCGCCGCAGGTGATGCCGTTGATGAGGCCCTTGGCGCCTTCCAGGATGCCCTGAGCGACGCGCTCGGCGCCCCCCATCTCCCAGAGGATATTCATGTGAATGCGGCCTTGGCCGCCGGAGAGCTCGTGCGCGCGCTGAGCCTGGGCGATGCCGCCCTTGATGCCGTAGTCAACCAGCTCGTCGTGGCGTTCCCGCCGGGTGCGTCCGCGATAGGTCTGCGGGATGACTTTGCCGTCGGCGTCATAGCTATCGGCATTCACGGCACTTAGCGTGCCAGCACCGCCGCCAGCGGCCCAATGGCCGGCCGTGGTGCCGTTGGAGACGGCCACGCCCTTCCCACCCTCGACCAGCGGAAGCACGTCCACTCCGCCCATCCGGATTGCATTGATCGCCTTCATCATCCCCTGCCTTGTCACCCCAGCGTCACATAGCCGATTCGGCGGCGACGTGCACGTGGCACGCCGCCGCCATTGGCATCAGGAGGCAGGCTGCTCGCCGCCCTCGCCACGCTCACGGCGGCCGCCGCGCTCGCCACGATCCCGATCACGGCCGCCGCGCTCGCGGCCTTCGCCGCCGCCCTCGCGATCGCCGCCCTTGGGGCCGACCTTGTCGGAGATGTCCTCGCCGGTGGCCTGGTCGACCACGCGCATGGACAGCTTCACCTTGCCGCGATCATCGAAGCCGATGACCTTGACGCGCACCGCATCGCCGTCCTTCACCACGTCGGAGGTCTTGGCGACGCGGCCCTGGGCGAGCTCGCTGATATGCACGAGGCCGTCCTTGGCGCCGAGGAAGTTCACGAAGGCGCCGAACTCGGCGGTCTTCACCACCTTGCCGGTGTAGATCACGCCGATCTCGGGCTCGGCCACGATGCCGCGGATCTTATCGATCGCCGCCTGCGCCTTGGCCGGGTCGTTGGAGGCGATCTTGATGGTGCCGTCGTCGTTGATGTCGATCTTGCAGCCGGTCTGCTCGACGATCTCGCGGATCACCTTGCCGCCGGTTCCGATCACTTCGCGGATCTTCTCCTTCGGCACGTTGATGATGGTGATGCGCGGCGCGGTGGCGGCCACCTCGGTGCGGTTGCCGGACAGACCCTTGGCCATTTCGCCGAGGATGTGCAGGCGGCCGTCCTTGGCTTGGCCGAGCGCCACTTCCATGATCGCCGGCGTGATGGAGGTGATCTTGATGTCCATCTGCAGGCTGGTGATGCCCATCTCGGTCCCGGCCACCTTGAAGTCCATGTCGCCGAGGTGATCCTCGTCGCCCAGGATGTCGGACAGCACGGCGTAGCCGCGATCTTCCTTGATCAGGCCCATGGCGATGCCCGCCACCGGACGCACCAGCGGCACGCCGGCGTCCATCAGCGACAGCGAGGTGCCGCAGACGGTGGCCATCGAGGAGGAGCCGTTGGACTCGGTGATCTCCGAGACCACGCGAAGGGTGTACGGGAACTTGTCCTTCGCGGGCAGCACGGGGTGGATCGCGCGCCAGGCGAGCTTGCCATGGCCGATCTCACGACGGCCGGGCGACCCCATACGGCCGGCCTCGCCGACGGAGTAGGGAGGGAAGTTGTAGTGCAGCATGAAGTGCTCGCGGTACTCGCCCTCGAGCGCGTCGATGATCTGCTCGTCCTGCCCGGTGCCGAGCGTGGCGACGCAGAGCGCCTGGGTCTCGCCGCGGGTGAACAGGGCGGAGCCATGGGCGCGCGGCAGGATGCCGACCTCGGCGACGATCGGGCGGACCGTCTTGGTGTCACGCCCGTCGATGCGCAGGCCGGTATCGAGGATGGCATTGCGGACGATGTCGGCCTCAAGCTCCTTGAACAGCCCCTTGGCCTTCTCGGCGCTCAGCCCTTCTTCGGTGAGCGCGGCGGCGGCGGCCTTCTTGGCGGCGGAAACCTTGTCCTGGCGGACCTGCTTCAGCGGCTCCTTGTAGGCTTCGGTGATGGCGGCGCGGGCCAGCGCATCCACGCGGGCCGACAGCGCCTTCTCTTCCTCGGACTGCTCGGGAAGGGCCCAGGGGTCCTTCGCGGCCACTTCGGCCAGCTCGATGATCGCCTGGATCACTTCCTGGAACGCGGTGTGCCCGAAATTAACCGCGCCGAGCATGTCAGCTTCGGAAAGCTCCTGGGCTTCCGACTCGACCATCAGCACCCCCTCGGTGGTGCCGGCGAGGACGAGGTCGAGCTTCGATTCCTTCATCTGGTCCGACGTCGGGTTCAGCACATAGGCGCCCTGGATCAGGGCGACGCGCGCGGCGCCGACCGGGCCGAAGAAGGGAATGCCCGAGACGGTGAGGGCGGCCGAGCAGCCGATCATCGCCACGATATCGGGGTCGTTCTCAAGGTCATGGCTCAGCACGGTGGCGACGACCTGGACCTCGTTGCGGAACCCATGCGGGAACAGCGGGCGGAGCGGGCGGTCGATCAGGCGGGAGACCAGGGTCTCCTTCTCGGTCGGGCGCCCTTCGCGCTTGAAGAAGCCGCCGGGGATCTTGCCGGCCGCGAAGGTCTTTTCCTGGTAGTTCACGGTCAGCGGGAAGAAATCCTGGCCCGGCTTGGTGGTGCGCACGCCGACGGCGGTGCACAGCACGATGGTCTCACCATAGGTGATCATCACCGCGCCATCGGCCTGGCGGGCGATCTTGCCGGTTTCCATGACGAGCTTGCGCCCGCCCCATTCGATTTCCTTGCGGAAGTACTTGTCAAACATCACGTCTATCCTTCTTTGGATGCGCGATGCGGCGGCCAGATAGGGGCCGTCCGTCGTCCATGCGGGAGACGGCGTCTCGGGCGGCATGGGGCGGCGGGCTTGAGAGCTCGACCGCGGCGTGGCGAAGAAGGCGGCCACAACCATGTTGCCGGAAACGCCGTCGCGACTCCCTCGATGGGCGAAGTCTCGGAGCGGCCGTCTGTCGTTCCACCGCATGCGCGGCGACCGGCGCGGGATGCGCCGGTTTCGGTGGTAGGCGGAAGGAAGGAAGCGCTTCTTTTTGAAAAAAGAAGCAAAAACTTTTTATCCGTTCGCCGTGTACTCTCCGCGGAGAGGGCGAAGCCAAACGGAGAAAAGTTTTTTGGTTCTTTTTTTCAAAAAAGAACCGCTTCCTTCCCTTCACCCGATAGTCCTGTTTAGCGGCGCAGGCCGAGACGCTTGATCAGCGTATCGTAGCGGCCATGGTCCTTGCGCTTGAGGTAGTCGAGCAGCCCA
This sequence comes from uncultured Rhodospirillales bacterium, assembly GCA_903865895.1. Lineage (GTDB taxonomy): Bacteria > Pseudomonadota > Alphaproteobacteria > Acetobacterales > Acetobacteraceae > CAIYPH01. Next base: position 15,768 of record CAIPLM010000091.1, read on the forward strand.
CGACGGGCGCCCACCATCATCAGCAGGCCGCGACGGCTATGGAAATCCTTCGCATGAACCTTCTGGTGCTCGGTAAGGTTGTTGATCCGCTCGGTCAGCAGGGCGACCTGCACTTCCGGGCTCCCGGTGTCGCCGGGGCTGGTGGCGTACTCAGAAATAAGCGCCGTACGGCGCTCCGCAGTGATCGACATCGATTTGCTCCTGGTTCGGGTTGCTGGAGCGCGTGTTCTCCGAGGCGCCTAGAGCAGGCGCTCCGGCTTGAGCATCCCGTCTTCCAGACGGCACAGCCCGAGCACGCGGTTCCCCGCCATGGCCCGGACGATCCCGCCATCGGGGTCGGCCGTCCGTGGAATGCGGCCCATCAGCGCCACCAAGCTAATCGCTTGGCCATGTGACAGGCCGAAGGCTTCCGCTTCAGTCAGGGCCAGCGCCGGGATGTCGGCCAGCGCGGTCGCGACCGGAAGCAGGAAGTCCGGAGAGACGGGCGGGGTATCCTCTCCCCGCTGCAATTTGTCCAGCGGAATCGCCTGCGCCTCGGTGAAGGGTCCCACCCGCAGGCGGCGCAAGGCTGCGACGTGGCCCACCGTGCCGCAGGCCGCCGCGATGTCGCGCGCCAGGCTGCGCATGTAGACGCCCTTGCCGGATTGCACCTCGAACACCGCGGTATCGGCGTCCGGCCGGGCGATCAGCTCGAAACGATCGACGCGGGCGGGCCGCGCCTCCATCACCGGCGCATTGCCGGCGCGCGCTAGATCATAGGCGCGCTCGCCGGCGATCTTGATCGCAGAGAAGATCGGCGGGATCTGCATGATGTCGCCGATGAAGGCCGGCAGCGCGCCGCGGATGGTCTCGTCGCTCGGGCGCACCTCCGAGGTGGCGATCACCTGCCCATCGGCGTCATCAGTGTCGCGCGCCTCGCCCATGCGCAGCGTGAAATGGTAGATCTTGGTGCCGTCCATCACGTAAGGCACGGTCTTGGTCGCCGCCCCGAAGGCGACCGGCAGGAGGCCGGTGGCGAGCGGATCGAGCGTGCCGCCATGGCCGGCCTTCTGGGCATCGAACCAGCGGCGGACGCGATTGACCACATCGGTGCTGGTGAGGCCCTGCGGTTTGTCCACGACGAGCCAGCCGTCGAGAGGACGGCCGCGGGGTTTACGTTGACGCATATTTTCAGGATTCTTCTATGGCTGCTTCTGGACGGCCGGCGCCGGACCCGCGGTGCCGGCGGGAGCGGACGATGGTTTCGCCGGGGTGGCATGATCCGCAATACCCGACGCGGTTGGCATGAAGATGTCGTACGATCTGGCAGCGACGATCATGCCGCCGATGATCAGCGGCGCCAGCACCGAGGCGATCAACGACAAGACAATCTGCTTCCAGAATGACGAAGTCGCCTTGACTTCGGCGAGTATCGAGCCGTCGACGGCAGCTTGCTTCTGCCGCTCGATCTCCGGTGCCAGCAGGCGGCGGGCGCCTTCATCGAACAGTTCGGCCGCCTTGCTCCGCATGCCGTCAAACCGGTACGTCGTGATATCGGCGATCCACTGATCGATTTCGTCGGTGCCCGGTGGCCGGCTGGCTCGGCGCTCGAATTCTGAAATCCAGTCGTATTTCTCGTAGGCGTAGATCGCGTAGGTGATGAAAGTCAGCTCGGACGGGACTTCATCATTGGCACCGAGAAATTCCCAGACCTCGCGGTCATTTCTTGGCATGGGCCATCCGGAATGCCCCGACCTTCGAATTGGCGGACTTCAGTGCCGAGCCAACATCCAGGACCTTGGCCGACGAAGAAGACGGTTTGGTACGATGCAACGTGTATTCACCGCTCTTCGCGCCGTTCGCTGCGACGGGGCTATCCGCTTCGGGCCGCTTGCTCTCATACGTCATGGCAGCACTCCGGATCGGTATTAGGCGGCATCATGTGTCACTTCCGCCTTTGTTTTCAAGCGACGTCTTGAGGTCCCGCGCCACTTCGGGCGCGCGCAGCAGCTTCTCGACATGCGTCGCGTATTCGATGCTTTCGTCGGCCTGGAAGTGGATTTCCGGCGCCACCCGCAGGCGCAGCGCATGCGCGACCTGGCTGCGCAGGAAGGCGGCGCAGCGGCGCAGCGCGGGCAGTTTCTCGGCGATGTCGGAGCGGCCGAGGCGGGAGACGAAGGCGGTGGCGTGTTTGAGGTCGGGGCTGATCCGCACCTCCGCCACCGTGATGGTCACGCCGACCAGCTCATGATCGCGCACCTCGCCGCGCCCGAACACGCCGGCAAGGACGTGGCGGATTTCCTCGGCCACCCGCAGCTGGCGCTGCGAGGGCGGCTTGGCGGATTGGCTGGCGCGCGGCGGCCGGGGGGCGGGGCGCGATTTCGCGCCATCCCCCCGTTTCACGCCCGCTTCCCGCTTGTCGACGGCCATCGGTCTCGCGCTCCCTGTGGTCAGCCGGGCCCTCTGATCAACCTGGAACGAGCTCGACCTCGTAGCACTCGACGACGTCGCCTTCGCGCAGGTCATTGAAGTTGGCGAAGGACAGGCCGCACTCGTAGCCGCGGGCCACTTCGCGGACATCGTCCTTGAAGCGCTTGAGCTGCGTGAGGTCACCGGTATGCACCACCACGCCATCACGCAGCAGGCGCACGCCGCAGCCGCGCTTGACCAGGCCCTCGGTAATGTAGCAACCCGCGACCTTGCCGGTCTTGGTGATGTCGAACACCTTGCGGACTTCCGCGTAGCCCAGGAACTTCTCGCGGGCCTTCGGCGCCACCTTGCCCTTGACCATCTTCTCGATGTCGTCAGCCACATCGTAGATGATCGAGTAGTAGCGGATATCCACGCCGTCACGCTGCGCCATGTCGCGCGCCTGGGTGGTGGCGCGGACGTTGAAGGCGACGATGACCGCGTTGGAGGCCTTGGCGAGCTGGATGTCGCTTTCGGTGATCTGACCGACGCTGGAGAGCAGCACCCGAACCTTGACCTCCTCATGCGCCTGCTTGAGCACGGTGGCCTGGATCGCCTCCGAGCTGCCCTGCACGTCGGCCTTGATGATGATGGCGACTTCCTTCTGCACGCCTTCCTGGATGCGGGCGAGCATCTGGTCGAGCGTGCCGCGGGCGGCGGTCAACACACCGGCCTGCTTGTCGCGGATCTTGCGCTGGCGGAACTCGCTGATTTCGCGGGCGCGGCCCTCGTTCTCGACGACCACGAAGGGTTCGCCCGCCATCGGCACCCCGGCGAGGCCGAGGATCTCGACCGGCATGGAGGGGCCGGCTTCCTTGAGCTGGCGGCCCTTGTCGTCGAGCATGGCGCGCACGCGGCCCCACTCGGCGCCGGCGACCACGATATCGCCCTGCTTGAGCGTGCCCTTCTGCACCAGCACGGTCGCCACCGGGCCACGGCCGCGATCGAGCCGGCTTTCCACCACCGAGCCTTCGGCGGCACGGTTCGGGTTGGCGCGCAGGTCGAGGATTTCGGCCTGCAGCATGATGGCCTCCTCGAGCTTTTCGAGGCCGGTCTTCTTCAGCGCGGAGACTTCGACGTCCTGCGTCTCGCCGCCCATGTCTTCGACCACGATCTCGTACTGCAGGAGCTCCTGGCGCACGCGGGTCGGGTTGGCGTCGTGCTTGTCCATCTTGTTGATGGCCACGATGATCGGCGCGTCGGCCGCCTTGGCATGGCGGATCGCCTCGATGGTCTGCGGCATCACGCCGTCATCGGCGGCCACCACCAGCACCACGATATCCGTCACCGAGGCGCCGCGCGAGCGCATGGCGGTGAAGGCCTCATGGCCGGGGGTGTCGAGGAAGGTGATCCGCTCGCCCGACTTCATCTGCACCTGATAGGCGCCGATGTGCTGGGTGATGCCACCGGCCTCGCCGGCCGCGACATCGGTGGAACGCAGGGCGTCGAGCAGGCTGGTTTTGCCGTGATCGACATGGCCCATGATGGTGACCACCGGCGGGCGGATCGCCAGATCCTCGTCGATATCCACCGCCCCTTCCAGGCCGAGTTCGACGTCATCCTCGGACACGCGCTTCACGCGGTGGCCGAATTCCTGCACCACCAGTTCGGCGGTATCGGCATCGAGGCTCTGGGTGATGGTGGCCATCACGCCAAGCTTCATGAGGGCCTTGATCACCTCCGGCGTCCGGGCGGCCATACGGTTGGCCAGCTCCTGCACCGTGATGTTGTCGGGGAGCACGACTTCGCGCACGACTTTTACCTGATCGGAGCGCAGACGCTCCAGTTCCGCCTGACGGCGCTCACGCTCACGCTGGCGCCGCACCGAGGCCAGGCTGCGGACGCGATCGTCCTCACCCTCGATGGCGGCGACGACGTCGATGCGGCCGGCGCGGCGGCGATCGTCGCCGGCCTTCTTGGCCACGGCGGCCGGCTGCTTGCGGGGCGCTGCGACGGCGCCGCCGGGGCGACGGACGCCGCGGTCCTCATCCTCCTCGCCGCCGGCACGCCCGGTGCGCAAGCGCAGCGTATCGGCACCAGGTGCGGCGGGCGCGGCCGGGGTGGCGGCCGGCCCACCGGCGGGACGGGCGGGCTTGGCCGCCTCGGCCGGAGCGCTGGGGGCGGCGGCAGTGGCAGTCGGCACGGTGCCCGGCTGCTCGGTGCCGGTGCTGGTGCCGGTGCCGGTGCTGGTCTGGGCCTGCTCACGGGCTTCGCGGGCCGCCTCGGCCTCGCGCGCCTGCGCCTCTTCCTCGGCCTTGCGGCGCGCTTCTTCCTCGGCGGCCTTGCGGGCCTCTTCCTCGCGGCGCTGCGCCTCTTCGGCGGCGGAGAGGATGGAGATCTTCTCCTGCTCGCGGCGTTCAGCCTCGCGGCGCTCGGCCTCGCGGCGCACCGCCTCGCGCTGCTGTTCGATCAGCACGCGCTGGCGGACGGCAAGCTCGGTCGCGGTCAGCGCGCGGCCGGCACCGGCCGGCGGGCGCGAGACCGATTGCGGAGGGCGCGGCTGGGTCGGCGGGGCAACGACCGTCTGCGACGACGAAGCCGGCGCCGGGGTTGCCGGGGCGGAAGGCGCAGGTGCCCCCGGCGCGCCAGGGGCGCGCTTCTTGCGTACCTCGACCTGCACCACCTTGGTGCGGCCATGGCTGAAACTCTGTCGCACGGAACCAGCATCCACGGTCCGCCCAACTTCCGTTCGCCCCGTGGGGCGCAGCGAGAGCCGGCTCTTGCCCGCGTCCTGATCGTTGCCTTCGCTCATCTACCCGTCCGTTCTGTACTCATCCGCGCCTCGCACCGCCCGACCGCATCACGCCGTCAGACCCGCCAACCGCCCTGCCTCAACGCGCACCGAATCGGCCAACCGGCCCGGCGCCACAACCACATGCACCACGTGCTCCCGCCCGAAAACGGCTCCAAGCCGCGCGCCGTCCAGCGGTGTCACCACTGTCAGCACCGCAGCCCGCCCGCCCAGAAAACGCGCACGCTCATCCACACTTCCGTCGCTGGCCTGCACCACTACGCCGGCGCGGCCCGCATCCAGCCATTCCCGCGCCTTCACGAAACCCGCCACCGCCTGCCCGGCGCGGCGGGCCAGCCCAAGCGTATCCCCGATCCGACGCGCCAGCGCCACCTGAAGACCGGAAAGGAGATCGGGGGGCACTGACACCTGACCGCGGGCCGCTTTCGCAAAAGCGCCCCGGGTACGAGCGGTTTCTATCACATCCCCCACCGCGCTCAACCAGATTCCCCGGCCGGGCAGCTTTGCGGCCAGGTCGGGCACCACCGTCCGGTCAGGGCCGACGACGAAGCGGATCATCTGCTCCTTGGGCAGACGAACCCGCGTTACCGCGCAGCGGCGCAGCGGGCCGGTTTCCGGCTCGTCCTCGAACCCGTCGGTCGCCGTCTCGTCCGGCTCAGCCTGGTTCGGCAGCGCCATCTTCCCCTTCGAACCAATGGGCGCGCGCGGCCATGATCACCGCGTTCGCCGTCTCCTCGTCCATCGCCGCCTCGCCGACGATCTCAACCAGCTCATCCGAGGCGAGATCCGCCAGATCGTCGAGCGCCTTCACGCCTTTTTCGCCCAGCGCCACCAGCATCGTCGGGGTGAACACCTCGAAGGCGGCGATGTCGTCGGACACGCCAAGCGTGATGCGCTTCTCGTTGAGCTCGCCGTCCCGCTTGACGAGATGGTTCTCGGCGCGGCGGATCAGCTCCTCGGCCACCTGCTCGTCGAAGCCCTCGATATCCGCGAGTTCCTCCATCGGCACGAAGGCGAGTTCCTCGATGGTGTTGAAGCCTTCCTGCACCAGCAAGCCGGCAATCACGTCGTCCACATCGAGCGCATCGACGAATAGCCCCGTGCGGCGGCGGAATTCCTCCTGCCGGCGCTCGCTCTCCTCCGCCTCGGTGAGGATGTCGATATCCCAGCGGGTGAGCTGGCTGGCGAGACGCACGTTCTGGCCACGGCGGCCGATGGCGAGGGACAGCTGGTCATCCGGCACCACCACTTCAACCCGCCCGGCCTCCTCGTCCATCACCACCTTGGAGACTTCCGCCGGCGCCAGCGCGTTGACCACGAAGGTCGCGGTGTTCTGCGACCAGGGAATGATGTCGATCTTCTCGCCCTGCAGCTCCTGCACCACGGCCTGCACGCGGCTGCCGCGCATACCCACGCAGGCACCCACCGGGTCGATCGAGGCATCGCGGCTGATCACCGCCATTTTCGCGCGGCTGCCGGGGTCGCGGCTGACCGCTTTGATCTCGATGATGCCGTCATAGATTTCCGGCACTTCCTGCGCGAACAGCTTGGCGAGGAAGCCGGGATGGGTGCGGCTGAGGAAGATCTGCGGGCCGCGCGGCTCCTCGCGCACGTCGTAGATGTAAGCCCGCACGCGGTCTCCGTTGCGGAAGCTCTCGCGCGGGATCAGCTCGTCGCGGCGCAGCAGCGCCTCGGCGCGGCCGATCTCCACCATGAGGTTGCCGTATTCGGTGCGCTTGACGACGCCGTTGATGACTTCGCCGACGCGATCCTTGAACTCGTCGTATTGGCGCTTGCGCTCAAGCTCGCGCACGCCCTGCACGATGACCTGCTTGGAAACCTGGGCGGCAATGCGGCCGAAATCGATCGGCGGCAGCGGATCAATGATGAAATCGCCGACCTTGGAGCCCGGGCGGAAGCGCAGCGCGATATGCACCGGGATCTGCGTCTCCTCGTTCTCGATGGTCTCGACGATCTCGGTCCAGCGGGAGAGGCGCACATCGCCGGTCTTGCGGTCTATGGTGGCGCGGATGTCCTTCTCGTGGCCGTACTTGGCGCGGCCGGCCTTCTGGATGGCGCTCTCGATCACCTGCAGCACGTCGTCGCGCTCGATGGCCTTCTCGCGGGCCACGGCATCGGCGACCAGCAGGAGTTCGGGACGGGCGATGGCGGTATCCATGGGGCGTGCCCTTTCAGTTCGTCGGCGTGGAGGCGGCGGTGGCCGCAATGAGTTCGTCAGTCAGGACCAGCTTGGCGCGGCGGATATCGCCCATCGGAAGCGCGATCTCGCCGCCTTCGTCGAGGATCATCCGCGCGTGTTCGGCATCCGCGCCCAGCAGCACGCCGCTGATGCGCTTGCGGCCATCGACGGGAATTTCCATCTCGACGCGGGCGCGATGGCCGATATAGCGGTTCCAGTCCTTGATGCGGGTCAGCGGCCGGTCGATCCCGGCGGAGCTGACTTCGAGAGTCCAATTGCCGGGAATCGGGTCCGCCACGTCAAGCACGGCGCCCACGGCACGGCTGATCGCCTCGCAATCCTCGACCGTGATCATCGCGCCATCGGCGCGGTCGGCCATGATTTGCACCGTCGGCCGTTCGCGGCCGAGCACGGCGACGCGCACCAGCTCGTAGCCCATGTCGATCAACGTCGGCATGATCGCGTCCGCGATGCGGGCTTCGAGGCCGGTATGGCGCGGTATGTCTGCAGTGGCGGTCATTTGGTCCAAAGCAAATAGGGGATCCAAAACAAAAAAGGCGGCCCGTGAAGGCCACCCCCCGATAGTCGCGGAAGATTTCGTGTCACCGTCATATAGCGCCGCCGCCGCCCGGATGCAAGCCGCCTGGCACCCGCCCGTTGCCCCGGCGCGGCGCGGCGCGGTAACGAAGCGGCATGTCAGTCACTCCGATGTTGTGCGTGGTCGTTCCGGTGCTCAACGAGGCGGGCAATATCGCCCCGCTCGTGGCCAAGCTGCATGGCGTGCTGCGCGGCATCGACTGGGAGGTGATGTTCGTCGACGATGACAGCCGCGACGGCACACGGGACGCCATCGCCAAGGTGGCCACCGGCGATCCGCGGGTGCGGATGATCCACCGCATCGGCCGGCGTGGCCTCTCCTCGGCCTTCATCGAGGGCGCCCAGGCGAGCTTCGCCCCCTATGTCGCCGCCATGGACGGGGATTTGCAGCACGACGAGACGGTGCTGCCAAAAATGTTCGCGGCGCTGCGTGCCGATGAATGCGATATCGCGATCGGCAGCCGCTACGTCAAGGGCGGCGGGATCGGCGAGTGGGACGCGACGCGGGCGGGGATGTCGAGCCTCGCCACCAGGCTCGCCGGCATCGTGCTGCGCACCCATGTGTCGGACCCGATGAGCGGCTTCTTCATGCTCAAGCGCGGCGTGTTCGATCAGGCCGCCCGCAAGCTTTCGGCGATGGGCTTCAAGATCCTGCTCGACATCATCGCCTCCCTGCCCGCGCCGCCGCGCATCAAGGAGTTGCCCTACCAGTTCCGCACCCGCGTCTCAGGCGAAAGCAAGCTCGATGCGGGCGTGCTGCGCGACTACATCCTGCTGATCGTCGACAAGCTGGTCGGCCATATCGTGCCCGTCCGCTTTATTCTGTTCGCCGGTGTCGGCGCGGTCGGCATCGCGGCGCATCTGATCGTGCTGCGCACCGGGCTGCGCTTCGGCGGCCTGTCCTTCGCGGCGGCGCAAACGCTGGCGACCGCGGTGGCGATTCTCGGCAATTTCTCGCTCAACAACACCTTCACCTTCCGCGAGCGCCGCCTCAAAGGGCCGCGCTTCCTGCTGGGGTTGCTGACCTTCTCGCTGATCTCCTCGGTTGGCGCCTACATGAACGTCAACATCTCCGCCCTGCTGGTGGGCGAGACCCATACCACCTGGTATGCCGCCGGGGTGCTCGGCGCGGTGATGAGCCTGGTGTGGAACTACGCGGTGAGTTCGGCGGTTACCTGGCGGCGGTAACCCGCTCGCACGTCCAGTAAAGCGGCGTGCGCCCGGCGCGCAGGGCCTTGGCCTCGTAGCGGGTCGGCGGCCAACCCTCCGGCCGCTCGCTGGCCGGCGGCGGCACGGCGAAGAGATCCTGCCCAGCCAGCACCTCAGCGACCCATGCCTGATAGGTCGGGTCATCGGAGGCAATGCGCCAGATGCCGCCCGGCGCCACCACGCGGGCGATCTCGGGGATGAAGGCGGGATGCACGAAGCGCCGCTTGGCGTGGCGGATTTTTGGCCAGGGATCGGGGAACATCAGGAACAGCCGCTCGATCGCAGCGTCCGGCAAGGCGCGCAGCAGGTCCCGCGCGTCGTCGTCCCAAAGGCGGAGATTGCCCGGCACCGGGGCGCTCACCTCGCCGCCCTCCGGCACCAGCTTGGCCAGCAGCGAGCAGATGCCGGTTTCGAACACCTCGCAGGCGATCAGGCCGATATCGGGGTTGGCACGGGAAAGTGCCTCGGCATGCTCGCCGCCGCCGAAGCCGACCTCGAACCAGACTGCGCGCGGCCGCGGGGCGAACGCGGCTAGAGGATCACCGGCCTGCGCGATATCGAAGCGTAGGCGCGGCAGGGTCTCGGCGAGGAGCAGCTCCTGGCGGGGCCGCAGCTTGTGGCCGTGGCGCCGCCCATAGAGCCGGTCAGGAGGTGGCTTAAGACTCAGCGATTGAAGGCCGACTTCAGCGCCGGGACGAGATCGGTCTTTTCCCAGGTGAAGGTGCCCTTCTCGGCATCCGGCTCGCGGCCGAAATGCCCGTAGGCCGAGGTCGGCACGTAGATCGGCCGGTTGAGATGCAGGTGCTCGCGAATGCCGCGCGGGCGGAGATTCACCAGTTCGCGCAGGGTCTTCTCGAGTTTCGCCTCGTCCACATCGAACGGGTTGCCATGCAGCTCGACATAGACCGAAAGCGGGTCCGACACGCCGATGGCGTAGCTGAGCTGCAGGGTGCAGCGCTCAGCGAGCCCGGCGGCGACCACGTTCTTGGCGAGGTAGCGGCAGACATAGGCGGCCGAGCGGTCCACCTTGGTGGGGTCCTTGCCCGAGAAAGCGCCGCCGCCATGCGGGGCCGCGCCGCCGTAGGTGTCGACGATGCTCTTGCGCCCGGTAAGGCCGCAATCGCCGTCGGGGCCGCCGATGACGAACTTTCCGGTCGGGTTGATGTAGATTTCGTTCTCGGCGGGCATCCAACCGGCCGGCAGCACGTCCTGGATCAGCGGCAGTAACATTCGCTTGATCTGCGCCTGATCCATGCCTTCGTCATGCTGGGTCGAGATCACCACCGAGGTCGCGGCGACCGGCTTGCCATCGACATAGCGCAGCGTGACCTGGCTCTTGGCGTCCGGCTGCAGGCCGGCGACCGTCTTGTCGCCGGCGCGGCGGCGGTCACGGATGGTGCGCAGCAACTCGTGCGAATAGTAGAGCGGCGCCGGCATCAGGCTCGGCGTCTCGGTGCAGGCATAGCCGAACATGATGCCCTGATCGCCGGCGCCTTCGTCCTTGTTGCCGGCGGAGTCGACGCCCTGGGCGATATCGGCCGACTGGGCGTGCAAATGCACAGCAATATCAGCGTTCTTCCAGGAGAAGCCTTCCTGGTCGTAGCCGATATCAAGGATCGCCATACGGCAGAGATGGGCGAGGTATTCGTGGGTGATGCTGTCCGGCCCGCGGGTTTCACCGGCCAGCACCACGCGATTGGTGGTGACCAGGGTTTCGCACGCCACGCGCGCATAGGGGTCGGCCGCGAGGAACGCGTCGAGCACCGTGTCGCTGAGACGGTCGGCCACCTTGTCGGGATGGCCCTCCGAGACGGATTCGGAGGTGAACAGGAATTCGCCCTTGTCGCGCATGATCAATCCCGTGCTGTGCGGCCGTGCGGCCTGGAAACTCTAGCTAAGCGGCGCTGTGTGGCCGAAACGTCCCCCTCGGTCAAGACATGCCAAGCACGTCCATCATCGAGTAGAGCCCGGGTGGCCGGCCGGAAACCCAGATCGCCGCGCGGATGGCGCCGCTGGCGAAGGCGCGGCGATCGAACGCGCGGTGAGTGAGGGCGATGTGCTCGGTAGCGGCCGCGAACAGCAGCGTATGCTCGCCCACCACCTGGCCGCCGCGCAGGGCGGCGAAGCCGATGGCGCCGGTCTTGCGCGCGCCGGTATGCCCGTCCCGTCCGCTCTCGGTGACATCGGCCAGATTGACGCCGCGGCCCTTGGCCACCGCGCGGCCCATGCCGACGGCGGTGCCGGAGGGGGCATCGACCTTCTGGCGGTGATGCATCTCGACGATCTCGGCATCGTA
>CAIPLM010000092.1 GCA_903865895.1 uncultured Rhodospirillales bacterium
ACCTTAGCGAGCGTGACTTCCACGCCGCACTTCTCGCAGATGATGCCGCGGAACTTCATGCGCTTGTACTTGCCGCACAGGCACTCGTAGTCCTTGATCGGCCCGAAGATGCGGGCGCAGAACAGCCCGTCCCGCTCCGGCTTGAAGGTGCGGTAGTTGATGGTCTCCGGCTTCTTGATTTCGCCGTAGGACCAGGAGCGGATCTGCTCCGGGGAGGCCATCTGGATCTTGATCTGGTCGAAAGTCATCGACTGGCCAGTCTGGCCCAGGATCTTCATCAGCTCGTTCATGCTGCCACCTGCAAAATGGTGTCTGCGACTAGTCTAGCGAAGGAAACGCACTCGACCCTCAGGTCGAGTGCATATCCAGGTCAACGTTCAGGCCGAGGGATTTCAATTCCTTGACCAGCACGTTGAAGCTCTCGGGGATGCCGGCCTCGAAGGTATCCTGCTCGCGCACGATCGCCTCGTAGACCTTGGTGCGGCCGGACACGTCGTCCGACTTCACCGTGAGCATCTCCTGCAGCGTATAGGCGGCGCCGTAAGCTTCCAGCGCCCAGACCTCCATTTCGCCGAAGCGCTGGCCGCCGAATTGCGCCTTGCCGCCCAGCGGCTGCTGGGTGACGAGCGAATAGGGGCCGATGGAGCGGGCATGGATCTTGTCGTCGACGAGATGGTGCAGCTTGAGCATGTAGATGATGCCCACCGTCACCTTACGCTCGAACGCCTCGCCGGTGCGGCCGTCGGTCAGGGTCACCTGGCCGGAGGTCGCGAGGCCGGCGCGGGTGAGCATACCCTCGATGTCCGCCATCCGGGCACCATCGAACACCGGGGTGGCGATCGGGATGCCCTTCTTGAGGTTCTCGCACAGCTCGATCAGCTGTGCGTCATTCATCGGCGCGATGTCTTCAGCGTAGATTTTGTCGCCGTAGATACCCTTGAGGGACTCCAGCAGCTCCATCTTGGCGGCACCGGTACGGCGGTACAGCTCTACCGCCTCGCCAACCTGCTTGCCCAGCGAGGCGCAGGCCCAGCCGAGATGGGTCTCGAGGATCTGACCCACGTTCATGCGCGAAGGCACGCCGAGGGGGTTCAGCACGAGGTCCACATGGGTGCCGTCTTCGAGGAACGGCATGTCCTCGACGGGCACCACGCGCGAGACAACGCCCTTGTTGCCGTGACGGCCGGCCATCTTGTCGCCCGGCTGCAGCTTGCGCTTCACCGCGACGAACACCTTGACCATCTTCATCACGCCCGGCGGCAGTTCGTCGCCGCGCTGCAGCTTCTCGACCTTGCTGTCGAAGCGGGCCTGGAGCCGCGCTACCGCCGCGTCGTATTCGCGCTTCAGCGTCTCGATCTCGGCCATGACAGCGTCATCCTGCACGGCGATATGGCGCCAGGTGCCGCGCGGATGCTCGGCGAGCACTGCCTCATCGAGAGAAGTGCCGGCCTTGATGCCCTTGAACCCGCCGGCGGCCTTCTTGCCGAGCAGCTTCTCGCGCAGCCGGGCCAGAAACGAGCGCTCCTGGATGGCCTTCTCGTCGTCACGGTCCTTGGCGAGACGCTCGATCTCCGAGCGCTCGATGGCCATGGCGCGCTCGTCCTTGTCGACGCCGCGGCGGCTGAACACGCGGACATCGACGATGGTGCCGGTGGTGCCGGGCGGCAGCTTCAGCGAGGTGTCGCGCACGTCGGACGCTTTTTCGCCAAAGATGGCGCGGAGCAGCTTCTCCTCCGGCGTCATCGGGCTTTCGCCCTTCGGCGTCACCTTGCCGACCAGGATGTCACCCGGGTTCACCTCGGCGCCGATGTAAACGATGCCGGCCTCGTCGAGGTTGCGCAGCGCCTCCTCGCCGACATTCGGAATGTCGCGGGTGATTTCCTCCTGGCCGAGCTTGGTGTCACGCGCCATGACCTCGAACTCCTCGATATGGATCGAGGTGAACACGTCATCGCGGGCGATCCGCTCGGAGATCAGGATCGAGTCTTCGAAGTTGTAGCCATTCCACGGCATGAACGCGACGAGAGCGTTGCGGCCGAGCGCCAGCTCACCCAACTCCGTCGAGGGGCCGTCGGCGATGATGTCGCCTTCCGCCACGCGGTCACCCACGCGCACCAGCGGACGCTGGTTGATGCAGGTGGACTGGTTGGAGCGCATGAACTTGCGCAGCCGGTAGATGTCGACGCCCTTGGTGGTGCCGTCATCCGCGGTGGCACGCACCACGATACGGGCGCCGTCGATCTGATCGATCACGCCTTCACGCTTGGCGACAATGGTGGCGCCGGAGTCACGGGCGACCGCGGCCTCCATGCCGGTGCCGACCAGCGGCGCGTCGGCCCGGATCAGCGGCACCGCCTGACGCTGCATGTTGGAGCCCATCAGCGCGCGGTTGGCGTCATCGTTCTCAAGGAACGGGATGAGCGCGGCGGCGACCGAGACGAGCTGCTTCGGCGAGACGTCGATCGCCGTCACCTCTTCAGGCCGCACCAGACGGAAATCTCCCTGCTTGCGCACGGAGACCAACTCGTCGGTGAACTTGCCGTTGGCGTCCATCTTGGCGTCGGCCTGGGCGACGACCAGCTTCTCCTCTTCCATGGCGGAGAGGTAGCGCGGGCCCTTCTGCACCACACCGTCCTTGACCAGCATGTACGGGGTCTCGATGAACCCGTACTTGTTGACCTTGGCGAAGGTGGCCAGCGAGTTGATCAAGCCGATGTTCGGGCCTTCCGGCGTCTCGATCGGGCAGATGCGGCCGTAATGCGTCGGGTGCACGTCGCGCACCTCGAAGCCGGCACGCTCGCGGGTCAGACCGCCCGGGCCAAGCGCAGACAGGCGGCGCTTGTGGGTGACCTCGGAGAGCGGGTTGGTCTGGTCCATGAACTGGCTGAGCTGCGAGGAGCCGAAGAACTCGCGCACTGCGGCCGCAGCCGGCTTGGCGTTGATGAGGTCGTGCGGCATCACGGTGTCGATGTCGACCGAGCCCATGCGCTCGCGGATGGCGCGCTCCATGCGGAGCAGGCCGACGCGGTACTGGTTCTCCATCAGCTCGCCGACCGAACGCACCCGGCGATTGCCGAGATTGTCGATGTCGTCGATCTGGCCGCGCCCGTCCTTGAGCTCGCACATGATCTTCACAGTGCGCAGGATGTCCTCCTTGCGCAGCACGCGGAGCGAATCCTCAGTCTCGAAGCCGAGACGCATGTTCATCTTCACGCGGCCGACAGTCGAGAGGTCATAGCGGTCGGTGTCGAAGAACAGGCCACGGAACAGGGCCTCGGCGGTCTCCGCGGTCGGCGGCTCGCCCGGGCGCATGACGCGGTAGATGTCAATCAGCGCGTCTTCGCGGTTGGCGTTCTTGTCGACCGCCAGCGAATTGCGGATCCACGGGCCGTTCGACTGGTCGACGGCCAGCGTCGGCAGGCTGTCGATGCCGGCGGCCTCGAGCGCCGCAAGGCGGGGCTCGGTCAGCTCCTCGCCGGCCTCGGCGAAGATTTCACCGGTGTGCTCGTTGACCATATCGACCGCCACGTAGCGGCCGAGCAGGTCACCGCGCCCGGCGAGCACGATCTTGGTCGTCTCGCCGATCTTGCGCACGGTGCGCGCAGTCATCTTGGTCTCGCCATCGGCGACGATCTCGCCGGTGGCGGCGTCGATCAGGGGCTCCAGCAGCTTCACGCCGCGGAACGCCTCGGGGTCGAAGGGACGGGCCCAGCCCTTATCGGTCAGGCTGAACACAACCTGGCCGTAGAACGCCGCGAGGATTTCCTCGGGGTCCATGCCGCGGATCTCGGAGATCTCCACCGTCTTGCCGGCGGCCACGCGGGCCTCACGCAGCGCCTCGGTGTATTTGCTCTCCAGCGCGTAGAACAGCGTGGTGACCGGCAGCTTCCGCTTGCGGTCGATGCGGACGTAGACGTTGTCCTTGCTGTCGAACTCGAAATCGAGCCAGGAGCCGCGATAGGGGATGACACGCGCGGCGAAGAGATACTTGCCGCTGCTATGCGTCTTGCCCTTGTCATGGTCGAAGAACACGCCCGGGCTGCGGTGCATCTGGCTGACGATGACGCGCTCGGTGCCGTTGATGATGAAGGTGCCGTTATCGGTCATGAGCGGCATGTCGCCCATGTAGACCGGCTGCTCCTTGATGTCGCGGATGGAGCGGGTGCCGGTGTCCTCGTCTACGTCCCACACGATGAGACGGAGGATGACCTTCAACGGCGCCGCAAAGGTCATGCCGCGTTGGATGCACTCCTCGACGTCGTATTTCGGCTCCTCGAGCTCGTAATAGACGAACTCCAGCCGGCCGCGACCGGCGAAATCGTCGATCGGGAAAACCGACTTGAAAACTTCCTGCAGCCCGGTGTTGGTCCGGCTGTCCGGCGCGGTCGCCATTTGCAGGAAGGCCTCGTAGCTGGCCCGCTGCACATCGATCAGGTTCGGCATCGGCGTGTCTTGCGCGATCCGTCCGAAGCTCTTGCGGATCCGCTTGCTGCCGGTGAAAGACTTGGTGATCGCGTTCATGCCTGTCCTACTGCCCCGTTCAAATCGCTACCCGCGCGCCACGCACGGCACGGAAACCACCCTCCGTCCGGGTTATCCTCGCTTCACGCCGCCTGGCCGCCGAGGCGTCAGGCTGCGGAAACGGCCAAGCGGGCGGAAATCCGATCGGATTTCCGCCCTGCCCGGTCTTATCCCGCGGCGATAGTCAGCCGCGCCGCGGCGTCCATGGTCCGCCGCAAGTCGTCTTACTTCACCTCGACCTTGGCGCCGTTATCTTCCAGCACCTTCTTGATCTTGGCGGCTTCGTCCTTGTTCACGCCTTCCTTCACGGTCTTCGGCGCGCCCTCGACGAGGTCCTTGGCTTCCTTCAGCCCGAGGCCCGTGATGGTGCGGATTTCCTTGATCACGTTGATCTTCTTGTCGCCGGCGGCGGCAAGGATCACGGTGAACTCGGTCTGCTCTTCGACCGGGGCGGCAGCAGCGGCGGCAGCCACCGGAGCGGCGGCGGCGGCCGGAGCTGCGGCGGAGACGCCCCACTTCTCTTCGAGCATCTTCGACAGTTCGGCCGCTTCCAGCACCGTCAGGGCGGAAAGCTCATCAACAAGCCGAGAAAGATCAGCCATCGTCATGTATCCTTTATATCAGTCTCTGGTCGGTTCCATGCAAGCCCGCAGGCTTGCGATTGACTGACCCGCTTGGGTCAGCCGGCGATTGGTCAGTTACGCAGCCTCGGTCAGGCCGCCTCGTCCTGGGGGGCCCCATGCTTGTCCGCATAGGCCGCCAGCACCCGCGCGATCTGCCCGCCCGGCGCCTGGAGAATGCCGGCGATACGAGTCGCGGGGGTCTGAATCATCCCCAGCAGGCCGGCACGCAGCACTTCAAGCGACGGCAGCTCGGACAGCGCCTTGACCCCGGATGCATCGAGCATCTGGGCTCCAAGCGCTCCACCGAGCACCACGAACTTATCGTTGGTCCTGGCGAACTCGACGGCCACCTTGGCCACAGCCACCGGATCCCGGCACCACGCAAGCGCGGTCGGTCCCTTCAGCAGCGGCGCGATGCCATCGAATCGGGTCCCATCCAGCGCGAGGGTGGCCAGCCGGTTCTTCGCGACTTTGTACGTCGCCCCAGCGGCACGCATGCGGCGACGCAGCTCCGTCACTTCGGCGACGTTGAGCCCGCTGTTGCGAGCCACGACGACGAACGACGTTTCCGCGAATACCGCTGCCATCTCGGCGACGAATTCACGCTTCTCCGTACGGTCCAAAACCCTTCTCCGTCGGTGGCCGACTGCGGTGAAACCGCAACCGGCCGGGTTGCCCTATGGTCCGGCTCCAGGGCCGTAGCCCCTTCCCCGTCCCGGTTCGCCTGTCCATCCAACCGGAACCGCCAGCAAAGCAGGGGCGAACCCCCGAAATTCCTGGCATTCCCCGTCTCCCGTGTGCGGACCCGAAGGTCCATCAAGGCCTATGGCGACACACGGTCTCGGACAGGATCGGGGGCTCCCGCCCCCTGCCCACCCCCGGCCCGCGAGCGGGCCGAAAGCGTATTCTGTTCAGCCTCAGGCGGTGACGGTCGCCGCGTCGACGCGAACGCCGGCGCCCATCGTCGAGCTCACGGCCACCTTCTTCACGTAGGTGCCCTTGGCGCCGGTCGGCTTGGCCTTGACGATCGCGTCTGCGAAAGCCTTGGCGTTCTCGATCAGCTTCTCGGCCGGGAAAGAGGCCTTGCCGATGCCGGCATGCACGATGCCAGCCTTCTCGGCGCGGAACTCGACCTGACCAGCCTTGGCGGCGGTGATGGCGCCCTTGACGTCCATCGTCACCGTGCCGAGGCGCGGGTTGGGCATCAGGCCGCGCGGGCCAAGGATCTTACCGAGACGGCCGACGAGGCCCATCATGTCCGGCGTCGCGATGCAGCGGTCGAACTGGATGTCGCCGGCCTGGATCTTCTCGGCCAGGTCGTCGGAGCCAACCACGTCAGCGCCGGCGGCCAGGGCCTCTTCGGCCTTGGCGCCGCGGGCGAATACGCCGACGCGCAGCACCTTGCCGGTGCCGTTCGGCAGGCCGACGAGGCCGCGGACCATCTGGTCGGCGTGGCGCGGATCGATGCCGAGATTCATGCTGATTTCGATCGTCTCGTCGAACTTCGCGCGGGCGTTGCTCTTCACCAGGGCGATCGCGTCCTCAAGAGCGTAGGTCTTGTTTGCGTCCACGGCCGTAATCGCCGCAGCATGCCGCTTATTATGCGCCATCGGATCAGCCCTCCACCACGCTGAGGCCCATCGAACGGGCCGAGCCCACGAGCATGCGGACGGCACCGTCCACGTCGTTGGCGTTCATGTCCTTCATCTTGGTCGCCGCGATCTCGCGCAGCTGCGCCATCGTCACCTTGCCGACGGTCGCGCCCTTGCCCGGCGTCGTCGTGCCCTTGGTGATGCCGGCCGCCTTCTTGAGGAAGTAGGTGTTGGGCGGCGTCTTAGTGATGAAGGTGAAAGTGCGGTCACCAAAGGCGGTGATCACCACGGGGATCGGCATCCCCGGCTCCATCTGCGCGGTGAAGGCGTTGAATTCCTTCACGAAGGCCATGATGTTGAGGCCGCGCTGACCCAGCGCCGGGCCAACCGGCGGCGAGGGGTTGGCTTTGCCTGCAGGAATCTGCAGCTTGATGTAACCGACGATTTTCTTCGCCATGATCCCATTTCCCAATGCCCCGAGGGGCGGTGAACAGCGGGACCGCGGTGCAACCGACCCGCCACCCCGATCCACCGCATGGCAGAAGAGGCGGCGAAATCTCCCGCGTTCCAAGTGAGCGGCGGGGCTTACTCCACTCGCCGGCCTGAGTCAAAGTCCCACCCAACGAATCGCAGCACCCGAGGGGGAACCCAGCCATGCCGAATTTCCGTATCGTGACACCGATCGCCCCAGGGGTGGAGGATCGCTTCACCGAGGAGCGTGCGGCGCTGGCGGGATCGGGTGCCGATCTCGTCATTGTGCCGGCCGCTGATTTCGGCGAGGCGGCGCGCACGGCCGACGCCATCTACCCCCGTTTCCTGCCCATCGATGCCGCGACGATCGCCACCCTCACGCGGTGCCGCCATATCGCCTGCGAGGGCGTCGGGGTCGATAAGATCGACGTCGCGGCGGCCACCGCTGCCGGCATCGCCGTCACCAACGTACCTCACGTATTTATAGAGGAGGTCGCCGAGCACGCGATGGCGCTGATGCTGGCCGCGCATCGCCGCGTCATCGAGCAGGATCGGCTGGTGCGCGAGGGGCGCTGGAGCGAGGGGCGGCCGGTGCTGCTGCGCATCCCCCGCATCATGGGCCTCACCCTCGGCTTCATCGGGTTCGGCCATATTCCCCGCGCCGTCGCCCTGCGCGCCCGCGCCTTCGGCCTCACCATGCTGGCCTTTGACCCGTTCATCGAGGAGCTCGTCATGCCGCCCTACGGCGTCATCCCCTCGACATTGGAGGAGGTGCTCAGCCAGTCCGACTTCGTCTCCATGCATCTGCCCGGCTCGGCGGCCGCCACCCACAAGCTGACCGACCGGCACTTCGCCCTCATGAAATCCAGCGCCGTGTTCATCAACACCGGCCGCGGCGGCACGGTGGACGAGCCGGCGCTGATCCGTGCCCTGCAGGCGGGCCGCCTCGCGCACGCCGCGCTCGATGTGCTGGAAGTTGAACCGCCCGGCCATAACAACCCGCTGCTCAGCATGAGCAACGTCACCCTCTCCGGCCACACCGCATCCGCCTCGGCCCGCTCCGACGACGCCCGTCGCCGCCATGCCGCGCGCGAACTCGCCCTGGTCGCCCAGGGGCGCTGGCCGACCAGCTGCGTCAATCCCGCCGTGCTCGAGGGCACCAGCCTCACCCGCTGGCAGCCGATCTCGATGGAGCGTGGCCCGAACAGCTAAGCCGCCGCCCTTAGCGATAGCAGGCGAGAAAGGCCGTCGAGGGATTGGCAATCTCGCCGACCTCGGCGGGCCGCCGATCCACCCCGGCGCTGGAGGCGCGCCAGGGTGTGAGTCCCTGCTCGGTGAGGAAGGCCAGAGCCTCGCCGCCTTTGACCGCGAAGTTGATGTTCTGCGGGATATCACCCCCGGTCATCTGCGCCACGCGGGCGGCGTTGAGCTTGCTGGTGACGACGCCGACCACGTTGCCATGCGCATCGAGCAGCGGGCCGCCGGAATTGCCGGGCTGCACCGGGGCGCTGATCTGGAAATGCAGCGGGTTGTCGCGCAGGCCGGAGAGCGCGCTGACGTCCCCGGTGGTCAGCGTTGGGCCGGAGGAGAGCAGGCCGGTGAGCGGGAAACCGTAGGTGATCACCTGGTCGCCGCGCCGCACCGGCGGGGTCTCGCGGAAGGAGAGCGGCGGGCCGAAGCCTTCGGGCACCGCGAGGATGGCGAGATCGCGCCGCGGATCGGTGGGGCCGATCCGGGTGGCGACCGTCTGGCCGGCGGCGTTGCGCGCGGTCATGCGGGTGCAGCCCTGCACGACGTGAGCGTTGGTCAGCAGCCGACCGGGCGCGACCACGAAGCCGGTGCCGGTGGCGCTCGGCCTGGCGCCGGCATTGGGTGCCGGCGTGGCGCGCGGGGCCGGCGCCTCGTCCGCGCCGAGCGGCGGGGGCTTGGCGGCGGCGGCGGGGAAGGCCACAAAGGCGAGGAACAGGATCGCGCGACGCATGGGATTCCAATTTGGCTCGGCCGGCGCGTGGATCAATGGGGCGGCACGCGCAGAAGGGGTTTCGGCATGAAGGGCATGTTCATCGACGCAGGTACGGAACTCGCGGACGTCTTCCACCAGGTCGTCCTCCCCGATGATCCCGCGGTGGCATTGAACCCCGCCGGCGACGTGGCAGCGGAGGAGATCCCCGCGTTGCTGGCCGGCATGGATTTCGTGTTGAACGATCATACCCAGATGCCGACGGCAACAATGCGGCAATGCGCCGACCTGAAGCACGTCATCTTCCTCGGCACCGGCGCGCGCAGCTACATGAACCCCGAGGAACTCGCGGAACTCGGCATCACCGTGCACATCATCAAGGGCTATGGCGATACCGCGGTGGGCGAGCACGCGATCGCCCTGATGTGGGCCGCCGCGCGGGACATCGCGGTGATGGAGCGTGGCGTGCGGGCCGGTGGGTGGCCGCGCAGCGAGGGCATGCAGCTGACCGGCAAGACCATCGGCCTGCTCGGCTTCGGCGGCATCGCGGCCGAAGTGGCGCGGATTGCGCATGGCTCGGGCATGCGGGTGCTGGCGTGGAACCGCACGCCGAAGACCGCCCCCAACGTGACCTTCGTCGATCTCGACACGCTGCTGGCCGAGAGCCAGGTGCTGAGCGTGCACTTGCTGCTGAACGACGAGACCAAGGGCTTCCTCTCGGCCGAGAGGATCGCGCGGATGCGGCCAGGGGCGTTGCTGGTCAACACCGCCCGCGGCGCGGTGATCGACGAGGCGGCGATGATCGCTGCACTGCGCTCGGGCCATCTCCGCCACGCCGCGCTCGACGTGTTCGATGTGGAGCCGCTGCCGACCGGCCATGTGCTGACGACGCTGGAGACCGTGACGCTGACCGCGCATAGCGCCTTCCGCACGCCCGAGGCCAGCGAAACGCTGCTCCGCCGCGCGCTCGACATCGCCCGCCGGGTGTCCGGGATTGCGCCGGCGGCGTGATCGTCAAATTGCGGTTAAACTGCGGGATTATAAGGGCGCCGCGCTGAATCCGGATCGGCGCCCGATTGGTCGCCGCGCGCCAGCGTGTCAGCATCGGGGCGCCGCGTGGAGGCGGCGCTGATGGTGACGATTCCCGCCGGCACAGCCACATACACGCTCGCCGCGAGCGGCATCACCGCCAGCAATACCGGCACGCGCGGCGGCGTTGTGGTCTATGGCATCAAGGTCTCCGGCAGCGACGATTTGGTGATCAACACCGGCACACTGCTGGGCAGCGAGGCCGGGATCACCCTGCTCGGCGTCAACGACACGCTCAGCAACGCCGCCGGCGGATATATCCACGCGATCGGCACCGGCGGCTTCAACGGGGTGCTATTCCCGTTGACCAATCCGAATCCCGGCGTGGTGATCAATGCCGGGCTAATCGCCGCCGGTTCGGGCGGCTCGGCGGTGGTGGAGGCCCATGGTGGGAGTGTCACCAATCTGGCGGGCGGCACGCTGAGCGGATCGGGCGTCTACATCGCCAGTGCTGCGGGCACCGTGACCAATGGCGGCCTGATCACCGGTGGCAGCCGCCATGGCGGCATCGCGCTAACGGCGGGTGGCAGCGTGACCAACCTCGCCACCGGCACCATCGCAGCGGTGGCCGGCCCATATGCGATCCTGGTATCGGGCGGCGGCGGAACCATCACCAATGCCGGCACCGTCGCAGGGCGCCCGGCCATCACCCTGCCCGCCGGCTACGCCAACCGGCTGATATGGCAGCCCGGCGGGGCAGTCAGCGGTGCGGTGGATGGCGGCAACGCCCCGGGGGCATTGGACGTCACCACGCTCGAACTGGCGTCAGCCGCCAGCGCCGGCACGCTGAGCGGGCTCGGGACGCAGTTCTTCAATATCGGCAGCATCACCGTCGATGCCGGCGCCGGATGGACGCTCGCCGGCAGCAACACGCTGACTGCCCAGGCCACGCTCGACATTGCCGGGGCGATTGGCAATGTCGGCACCCTCGTGAACGACGGGTGGATCGCCATGCATGCCGGCACGTTCGCCGCCGGGACGATCGGGGGCAGCGGCACGATCGCCTTCGGCACGGCACCGGACGAGGTCCTCGTGCTGGCGGGCGGGACCGGCAACACCATTGCCAATATGGCGGAAGGGCAGACCATCGATCTGCTCGGCCAAACCGTCACCGACCTTGCACTGCTGCCCGGCAATACGCTGCGGCTGAGCCTGTCCAACAGCGGCACGCTGGACCTCAAGCTGGACCCTAAGCAGGACTTCACCGGGCTCTTCTTCCATCACACCGCCGCGGGCGGCGATACGCTGATTACTCAGAGCACCGTCCCCTGCTTCGCCGCCGGCACCCGCGTGTTGACCGAGGCGGGGGAGGTCGCCGTGGAGGAGCTCGCCATCGGCGATTACGTCGCGACGCGATCCGGCGCCTTCCGCCCGATCATCTGGCTTGGCCGGCGGAGTGTAACCTGCGCACAGCATCCTTCTCCTCGCGATGTCTGGCCCATCCGCGTCGCCGCGGGAGCCTTCGCACCCAATATGCCGCGCGCGGCGCTGCGCCTGTCGCCGGACCACGCGATCATGGTGGAGGGCACGCTCATTCCCGTCCGCTACCTCGAAAACGGCACCACCATCCGCCAGGAGCCTATGCCGGCGATCACCTACTGGCATGTCGAGCTGGAAACGCATGACGTGATCCTGGCCGAAGGGCTGGAATGCGAGTCCTATCTCGACACCGGCAACCGTGGCGCCTTCGCCAATGGCGACGGGCCGGCGGACCTGCATCCGGACTTTGCGCGCCGCGTCTGGGCGGCGTCCGCCTGTGCGCCGCTGGCCACTGACGGACCGGCGCTGGCGGCCGCCCGGCTCGCCTTGCTCGACCGCGCTATCCAGCTCGGATTTGCGCCGGCACCCCATCCCGACATCCATGTGGCCGCCGGCCAGGGGGTTCTGCTGCCGCTGAGCGCCGGCTCCCGCCACCGCTTCGTGCTCGGCGGCGATGTCGACGAGGTGCGGCTGCTGTCGGTGAGCGCGGTGCCGGCCCAGGTCGCCATCGCCGATGCCGATCATCGCCGGCTCGGCATCGCCGTGCGCGGGCTCAGCGCGGATGGCATCGCGATCCCGCTCGACGATCGGCGGCTGGGAAGCGGATGGCATCCGCCGGAAGCTGAGGCTGGGTGGCGCTGGACCGACGGCGATGCCGCCATCATGACGGCGGGCATTGGCGAGCTCACCATCGACGTCGCGCTCGCCGCCCCTGCCTGGGTCGCACCGGCCCGGCGGCGGACGGCTTGACGGGCGGACACCGGATGGGGTCAATCGCGCCACCCAGGCCCGCCTGGCGGAATGGTAGACGCAGCGGACTTAAAATCCGCAGTCCTATGGGCGTGCCGGTTCGAGTCCGGCGGCGGGCATGGGAAATATAATCGCGAAAGGCTTATGGCGCGCCGAGCGCCCGCCAGCCGATATCGCTGCGGCAGAATCCCTCAGGCCAGTCGATCCTGGCGATCGCACCATAGGCCGCAGCGCGGGCGGCTGCGATATCGGTGCCAGTGGCACAGACCGTCAGCACACGGCCGCCGGAGGAGACGAGCTGGCCGTCGAGCACTTCCGTGCCGGCGTGGAAGATCGTCACACCCGCGCCACCGGCTTCCGCTACCCCGTTGATGGGCGTGTGCTTCACCGGCGTGCCGGGATAGCCCTGCGCCGCCATGACCACGCCCAACGCCGGCTCCGGGTTCCAGCGCAGGTCGAAATGCCGGAGCTCGCCGTCGCATGCCGCCTGCAAGGCCAGCAGCAGATCGGATTTCAGGCGCAGCATCAGCACCTGGCATTCCGGATCGCCGAAGCGGACGTTGAATTCGATCAGCTTCGGCCCGTCCGCCGTCAGCATCAGCCCGGCGAACAGGATGCCGCGGAACGGGGTGCCGCGCCGCGCCATCTCGGCCAAGGCGGGCCGGACGATGCGGGCCATCGCCTCATGTTCCAACGCCGCGGTGAAGGCGGGCGGCGGCGAATAGGCGCCCATTCCGCCGGTATTGGGGCCGGTATCGCCATCGCCGACGCGCTTATGGTCCTGCGCGGCGCCCAGCACGATGGCATGCCGCCCGTCGCATAGCGCGAACAGGCTGACCTCCTCGCCCACCAGGCATTCCTCGATAACCACCGTGGCACCGGCCGCGCCGAGGCGGCCCTCCTCCATGAAGTCGCGGATCGCCTCCTCCGCCTCCGCCACGGTGGCGGCCACCACCACGCCCTTGCCGGCCGCCAACCCGTCCGCCTTCACCACGATCGGCGCGCCGCGGCGGCGCACGAACTCCCGCGCGGCGGCGGCGTCATCGAAGCGCTCCCAGGCGGCGGTGGGGATGGAGGCGGCCTCGCAGACCTCCTTGGTGAAGAACTTGCTGCCCTCCAGCTGCGCCGCCGCCGCCGAGGGGCCGCAGCAGGCGATGCCGGCCACGTCCATCGCGTCGGTAATGCCAGCCACCAGCGACGGCTCGCCGCCGGGCACCACGAGATCGACCTTGTTGGCCTGGGCGAAATGCACCAGCGCGTAGAGATCGAGCACGCCGATCGGCACGTTTTCCGCGACCTCCGCCGTTCCGGGATTGCCCGGCGCGCACCACAGCTTGCTCAGTAGCGGCGAACGCGCCAGCGCCCAGCACAGCGCATGTTCCCGTCCGCCCGCGCCCACCACCAGAACCCGCATGCAAAGCTCCCGCTCTTAACCCAGGGCGCCGTCTAGCATAGGCTGGCGGCATGAACGAACCCGCCCTCTCCAACCTGCCGGAATTCAGCGTCTCGGAAATCTCCGGCGCCGTGAAGCGCACGCTCGAGACCACCTTCGGCCGCGTACGCGTGCGGGGCGAAATCACCGAGCTGAAGAAATACGGCTCTGGCCATATCTACTTCTCGCTGAAGGACGAGGGCGGCAAGATCGCCGGTGTCATCTGGAAATTCTCCGTCCCCCGCCTCGGGCTTGACCCGGAGAACGGCATCGAGGTGATCGCGACTGGCAAAATCTCCGCCTATGGCGACCGCTCGACCTACCAGCTCATCGTCGATCGCATGGAGTTCGCCGGCGCCGGGGCGCTGCTGGCGAAAATCGAGATGCTGCGCCTGCGCCTCGCCGCCGAGGGGCTGTTCGATTCGGCGCGCAAGCAGGCCCTGCCGCTGCTGCCTCGCGTCATCGGGGTGGTGACCTCGGAGCAGGGCGCGGTGATCCAGGACATCCAGACCACGCTGGCCCGCCGCTTTCCCCGGCACATCTTGCTCTGGCCCGTCCCCGTCCAGGGCGAGGGGGCAGCGCAGAAAATCGCCGCCGCCATCGCCGGGTTTGACGCCATCGCGCCGGGCGGGCCGATCCCCCGGCCCGACGTCATCATCGTCGCGCGCGGTGGCGGCAGCCTGGAAGACCTCATGGCCTTCAACGACGAGGCGGTGATCCGCGCCGTCGCCGCCTGCCGCATCCCGCTGATTTCCGCCGTCGGCCACGAGACCGACACCACCCTGATCGATTTCGTCTCCGACCGCCGCGCCCCCACCCCCACCGCGGCGGCAGAACTCGCGGTGCCCGCGCGAACGGAGCTCGCGGCCGACCTCGCGCAGAAGGGCGCCCGGCTGATCGGCGCCATTAACCGACTCGCCGGCGAATACCGCCTGCGCCTGCAAACCGCCGGCGCCGGCCTGCCGGACTTGCCCGCTTTGCTCGGCACCGCCCGCCAACGCCTCGATGACCGCGCCGCCCGCCTCGGCCTCGCCGTGCCCAACCTGCTCGCCGCCCGCCGCGCCGCGCTCCATCGCGCCACCAGCGCGCTGCCGGACCTGCCCGCACTGATCGTTGCCGCCCGCCAGAGGGTCGATGAGCGCGCGATGCGCCTGCGCCTCGCATTGCCCGGCCTGGTCGCCACCCGCCGCGCCACACTCACGCTCTCGGCCGAAAAACTCCGCTCCGCCTTGCGGCAGGCCCTGGCCGCCCGCGCCGCCCAGGCCGCCCGCATCACGCCGCGCCTGACCGA
This sequence comes from uncultured Rhodospirillales bacterium, assembly GCA_903865895.1. Taxonomy (GTDB): domain Bacteria; phylum Pseudomonadota; class Alphaproteobacteria; order Acetobacterales; family Acetobacteraceae; genus CAIYPH01. The sequence goes on from CAIPLM010000092.1 coordinate 15,209, forward strand.
TGCGCCGATCCGCGCCAGCATCCGCGAATCACGCGCCCGCCTCGAAGGCCTCGCCGCCCGTCTGGAATCGGTCGCCTACACCAACGTGCTCGCCCGCGGCTACGCTCTTGTGACTGATCCCGCCGGCCACCCCGTCACTTCGGCGACATCCATCCGCCCCGGCGCCGACCTTCGGCTGCGCTTTGCCGATGGCGACATCCGGGCCACCGCAGCCGGCGGGGGGAAGCCGTCGCGCCAAGGCATGCTGCCGCTGTAGCGGTCTGCCCTACCCAAGCAGCTGCAGCACCGTCGCCGGCAGATCTCCCGGCCGCGCCACCGTGCCATCCGCGCCAGCGCGGGCGAATTCCTCGGCCGAGCCGTAGCCCCACAACACGCCGAGGGCCCGCATGCCATTCGCATGCGCGCCGGTGATATCGAAGTCGCGGTCGCCGATCATCACGGCGTGGCGCGGGTCGAGCCCGTGGGTTTTCACGATATGGGCGATCATCTCGGGCTTGTGGGAAAGGCTGCCATCCATCTCGGCGCCTTGGATGGCGGTGAAATGGCGGGCGAAATCGAAGTGTTCGAGGATGCGCCGCGCGAAGTCGATGCGTTTGGAGGTGGCGAGGTAGAGTGGGTAGCGCGCCGCGAGGGCGACAAGCGCCTCGGCGATGCCGGGATAGGGTGTGTTGTTGCTCCAGCCGCCGGCGGCGTAGTGGGTGCGATAGATGGCGACGGCGGCGGCGATGGCCGCGGTGTCTTCGGTGCCGAGGAGGCGGGCGAAGACGTATTCGGTGGGCGGGCCGATCGCCCAGTCCAGGTTTTCCGCCGCCGCCACCGGCCGGCCCAACTCGGCCATGGCCAGCCGCATGCAGGACTCGATCCCCGGTCGGGAATCGGAGATCGTGCCATCGAGGTCGAGCAGAACGGCGTTCATGTCGGCATGATCTCCCTGGGCCAGCGGCGGTGCAGCCACAGCCATTGCTCCGGCCGCGCGCGCACCCAGCGCTCCACACACTCATTCATCGCCTGGGTCAGCACGGCGATATCGGCATGGCGATCCCCGGTGGCCGGCACGGCGAGCGGCGCCTCGGCGATCACCCGGAAGCGGGCGGGGCCGAGGCGGATGACGCAAGCGGGGATCACCGGGGCGTCGAAGCGCAACGCCAGCGCCGCGGCGGCGGAGGCGGTCATCGCGGGGTGGCCGAACAGCTGCGCCTCGATGCCGTCATTCATCTTCTGGTCGATCAGGAAGCCGAGCATGCCGCCCGCGCGCAGATGCGCCACCCCCGCCCGCGCACCGGCCGCCCCCTTGGCCAGCAGCGTTACCCCGGCGCGGGCGCGGCGCTCGACGATGATGGCGTCCGCCAGTTTGTTGGAGGCCGCGCGGTAGAAGCTCGCCATATCCGCGCCGCGCCGCTTGGCCGCCGCCGGCATCACCTCCCAATTGCCGAGATGGGCCGAGATGCAGATGGCCGGGCCGCCGGCGGCCAGCACGGCGTCGAAATACGCTGCGCCTTCAAGCTCGTAGCCCGGCCCCGTCGCCGTCTCGCGGAGGTTCGGCACATGGGGAAATTCGCAGGCGGTGCGGCCGAGATTATCCCACACGCCCCTGATGATGCGGGCGCGGGCGGCTGCATCGAGCGCGGGCATGGCGAGGCGGAGATTGGCGTCCGCCACCCCACTCACTCGCAATCGCGGCCCGATGGCGCGCGCCACGGCGCCGCCGAGGTTGGAGGCGGTCTCCGGCCGCAGCCGCCCGAGCAGCCAGAGCAGGCCGGTGATCAGCCAGGCTTCGAGGCGGAACCGCAGGGCGCGCATCATTGGGTCCGTCTCACCACGAATGCCAGCAGGGCGTCTAGCCCGGCCGGGTCCTGCCAGTCGAGGCTGACGCCGACCACCCGCACCCGCGCGCGCTGGGCGGGCGAGAGGCGGGCGGCATCCTTCGGCGTGGTGGCCGCCTCCGCGCCCCGCCGTGATGCCTCGGCCAGCACAGCCTCGAACTCCCGGGTGGTGTAGCGGTGATGGTCGGGGAAGCCGCGCGTGCCCGCCAGCTCCGCCCCCGCGTCAGTGAGCCCGGCGAAGAACTTCTCCGGGCGGCCGATGCCGGCGAAGGCGTAGAGGCGCCGGCCCTTCACCTCTTCCGGCGAGCGCAGGCGGGCGCGCAACACGGGGATGGTGAGGTGCGCCGCGACGTTGTGGACGTCCTCCCCGATGATGATCGCGGCCTGGCAGCGCGCGGCGGCCACGGCGGCGGTCTCGCGCAGCGGGCCGGCCGGGATCACCCGCCCATTGCCGAACCCCGCCGCCCCATCAATCACCAGGAAGGCGAGGTCCTTGATCAGCCCGGGATTCTGCAACCCGTCATCCATCACCAGCGAGCGCGCGCCCCAATCCACCGCGAGCTGCGCGGAGGCGACGCGATCGGCGCCGATATAGGTCGGGGCGGTGGCGGCGAGCAGCAGCGGCTCGTCGCCCACCTCGGCGGCAGTGTCCTTTCGCGGCTCCACCCGGCGCACATCGCCGGACCCGCCATAGCCGCGGGTGAGGACGCCGGGCGTTGCGCCACGGGCAGCGAGCCGGGCGGCGATGTCGAGCGCCACTGTGGTTTTGCCGGTGCCACCCGCCGAGGCATTGCCGATGCAGATCACCGGCACCGGCGCCCGCCAGCCCGGCCGCTTTACCCGCCGCGCGGTCGCCATGGCGTAGAGCCGGCCGAACGGATCGAGCAGGCGGGGCAGCAGCCCGTCACGTGCCCACCACCAGGGTGCCCGCATTTCAACCTCCCCCCATCATGCCAACCAGCGCGCCGGCGACGCGCTCCGGCAAATCCGCCAGGGCCGCCGAGGCGGCGCGCCCGGCCGCGCCCATCGCCGCCCGGGCGGCGGGATCATCCAGCATCGCCGCCACGAAATCCGCCAGCGCCGCACCATCCGCCACCTGCGCCACCGCGCCCTCGGCCACCAGGGCCGGCACGATATCGGCGAAATTATGCACCGCCGGCCCCACCGCGACGGCACAGCCGAGCCGGGCGGGCTCCAGCGGGTTCTGCCCCCCGGCGGCGCCGCCCAGGCTGCGGCCGACGAAGGCGATCGGCGCGAGCCGGTAGAACAGCCCCAATTCCCCCAGCGTATCCGCCACGTAGACGCCGCTCCCGGCCGGCGGGTCCTCCCCGGCGGCGCGGCGGGTGACCGCGAGGCCCGCCATCGCCGCCGCCACCTCCGGCCCGCGCTCGGGGTGGCGCGGCACGATGATGCTGAGCAGCCCGGGATAGCCGGCCGCGAGGCGCGCATGCACCGCGCGCACCACCGCCTCCTCGCCGGGATGGGTGCTGGCGGCAAGCCAGGCCGGCCGGCCCGCCAGCATTGCGCCGAGCCGGGCGAATTCCGCGGCATCGGCCGGCAAAGGCGGGGCGGCGTATTTCAGATTGCCGGTGACGCTGCTTTCCGGCGCCCCCAGCGCATGCAGCCGCGCCGCATCGGCGTCGGATTGCGCGAGCACGCGGTCGAACCCGCCGAATAGGCCGCGCGCGACACCAGGCAGCCGTGCCCAATTCGCCGCGCTGCGCCGGGAGAGCCTTGCGTTGACCAGCGCCAGCGGAATCCCCCGCGCCCCGCAGCCGCTGATCAAATTGGGCCAGATCTCGCTCTCCACCAGCGCCGCCGCATCCGGCCGCCAATGGTCGAGGAAGCGGGCGGTCCAGCCCGGCACGTCGAGCGGCACGAAACGGTGGCGCACCCGCGCGCCAAGGCCGAGCTCAGGCAGCCGCCGCTCCAGCAGCGCCGCCGAGGTGACGGTGCCCGTCGTCAGCAGCACCGCGATATCGCCGGGTAGCGCGGCCAGCACCGGCAGCACCGAGACGGTCTCGCCGACGCTCGCGGCATGGACCCAGAGCAGGCGGCCGGGCGGACGGGGGGTGGCGTCGATGCCGCGCCGCTCGGGCAGGCGGCCGGCGATCTCCTTGCCGCGCGCCACGCGCCGGGCGAGCATCAGCCGCAGCGCGGGGGCGGCCAGTGTGGTGAGCGTGCGATAAAGCGCGAGCATCATCGGCACAGCGCCTCGGCCCGCGCGGTGGCCGCGGTGATGGCGGCCTCGATCCCCGGCAGCGCCGCCGCCCAATCCTCCCGCGCCACCGCGATCGGCGCCCCGCAAACAATCGCCCCGCGGCCGAAGGGCAGCGGCAGGATCATGCGGTCCCAGGTGCCGAGCCGGATGCAATGGCGCAGCATCGCGCCGCAGGGCAGCACCGGCGCGCCGGACAGACCGGCAAGCTGCGCCACCCCCGCCGCCGCCTTGCGGCGCGGCCCGCGCGGGCCATCCGGCGTGATCACCGCCAGCGAGCCTTTGGCCAGCGCGTCGAGCAGCCCGAGCGCCCCGGCGGCCCCGCCGCGCTCCCGCCCGTCGCGGCGGCTGGAGCCATGCACCACCTCGGTGCCCAGCGCCCGCATGATTTCGCCGAGCAGGCGGCCATCATGATGGCGGCTGGCCAGCGCGGTGGCGCGCAGGCCAGGGAACCGGCGGCGCGCATGGCGGAAAAGTGCCGGCATCAGCGGCAGCGTCTCGTGCCAGAAGGCCGCCACCCCACGCCCGGAGTCGGCCACCGCCCGCACCCCCGCCTCGCCCTCGATGGTCCAGCGCGTTGTGCGCAGCGCGAAGGACAGCCAGGCCGCGATCACCCGCGCCAGCAACGCCTGTACAGCGGGGCGCCGGGAGAAATCCTTCAGCATGTCACGGCTGCGCGCATAGGCCGCGCGGTAGCACGCGGGCGGGGGCGCGGCAAACTGGCCGGCACAGCCTTTATGTCCGCCACCTTCCCTTCCGCCCCTTCCCTTCCGCCCCGTCCCCTCCCACACTCCGGGCCACGCAGACCGAGGAGCCCGCCCCATGCGCCGCCGGACCTTTCTTGCTTCAACCGCAGCCCTCGCCGCGCCGAGCCTGGCGCGCGCCGCCAGCGCCAGCACCATTCGCTTCACCCCCGAGGCTGACCTCGCGGTGCTCGACCCGGTGTGGACCACCGCCTCGCAATCTGGCCAGCACGCCGCCCTGATCTACGACACGCTGTTCGGCCAGGATGCGCAGTATCAACCGCAGCTCCAGATGCTCGACGGCTATACCGTGGAGGATGACGGGCGGCGCTGGACGATGAAGCTGCGCGACGGGCTCGCCTTCCATGACGGCGAACGCGTGCTCGGGCGCGACTGCGCCGCCTCGGTGAAGCGCTGGTGGGCGCGGGACCCCTTCGGCCAGGCGTTGGCAGCCGCCGCCGACGAGATCGTCGCGACCGATGACAAAACCATCGTGCTGCGCCTCAAGAACCGCTTTCCGGTGCTCTCGGCACTGGCCCGCAACTCCGGCGTGCCCTGCGTCATCATGCCAGAGCGGCTGGCGAAGACTGACCCCTTCACCCAGGTGACGGATACCACCGGCTCCGGCCCCTTCATCTACAAGGCGGACGAGCGCATCCCCGGCGCCCGTGTGGTCTACACCCGCAATCCCAAGTATCAGCCTCGCAAGGACGGCCCGCTCGGCGGCACGTCCGGCCCCAAGGTCGCGCATTTCGAGCGTGTGGAATGGGCGATCCTGCCCGACCCCACCACCGCCATGGGCGCCCTCCAGCAAGGCGAGATCGACTGGCTGCTGACCCCCAATGCCGACCTCATCGACACGTTGCGCAAATCCCCGGGCGTTACCGTGCGCGTCGCTTTCCCGCTCGGCTCGATCTCCTGCCTGCGGTTCAACTGGATGCAACCGCCGTTCGATCGACCGGCCATCCGCCGTGCCATCCTGCCCGCCGTGGTGCAGGCCGACTATATGATGGCGATGAACGGCGAGGATCGCAGCCGCTGGCGTGACAATGTCGGCTTCTTCTGCCCGGGCATGCCGATGGCCAATGACGCGGGAATGGACGCCCTCACCGGCCCGCGCTCGATCGACACGGCGCGCCGCAACCTCGAGGCTGCGGGCTACAAGGGTGAGCGCGTCGTCCTGCTGGCCCCCGCCGACGTGCCCTATGCTAAAATCCTCGCCGACGTCACCGGTGACCTACTCAAGCGCGTCGGCTTCAATCTCGACTACCAGTCGATGGACTGGGGCACCCTGGTGCAGCGCCGTGCCAAGCAGGACCCGCTGGACAAAGGCGGATGGTCGGTCTTCCACACCAACTGGACCGGGGCCGACCAGGGCACGCCGGCAACGCATGTGTTCCTGCGCGGCAACGGCAAGGCTGCCGCCCCCGGCTGGCCCGACATTCCCCGCATGGAGACGCTGCGCGACTCCTGGCTCGCCGCCGCAGACACCGCGACGCAAACCAGCATCGCCCGTGAGATGCAGGCGCTGGCCTTCCAGGACATTCCCTATATCCCGCTCGGCCAGATGATCTCGCCGACCGCGCATCGCTCGGACCTCGCGGGGATGGTGGCCAACCAGGTGGCATTCTGGAACGTGCGGCGGGGATAAGCCGCATTTCCGCAGGCGGGATGTTGCTCTAACCTCCAAGACTTCACGGGGGACAGCGGCATGAGCATTCGCTTCGAGGACCAGGGCAGGGCGCGCGCGGACATCATGCGGGCACTCCAGGACTTCCAGGCCGGCGACGCGGATTGGCGCGGCGGCAAGGTGCCGCTCTACGTGTTCTCCGGGCCAGAGGATGTCGGCGAGATCGGCAAGGCCGCCTTCAACCTGTTCTTCAGCGAGAACGCGCTCGGCGCGCGGCGCGCCTTTCCGAGCCTGCTGCGCATGGAGCAGGAGGTGGTGGGCATGGGGCTCGACCTGTTCCACGCCCCCGCGGGTGCGGCGGGGAATATGACCTCGGGCGGCACCGAGAGCATCGTGATGGCGGTGAAGGCCTGCCGGGACTGGAACCGGGCGCATCGGGGCGAGCCGCGCTTTCGCGGCAATCTGGTGCTGCCGGAAACCGCGCACCCCGCCTTCGACAAGGCGGCCGCGCTGATGGACCTCGAAATCCGCCGCGTGCCGGCCCGCGCCGACTACCGGGCCGATGTGCCGGCGATGGCGGCGGCGATGGATGCGGAGACGATGATGCTGGTGGGCTCGGCGCCATGCTTTCCCTTTGGCGTGATCGACCCGCTGGCGGAGTTGTCCGACCTTGCGGTGGCGCGGGGCGTGTGGCTGCACTCGGATGCCTGCGTCGGCGGGTGGATGGCGCCGTTTGCCGCCGAGATCGGGCGCGATATCCCGCAATTCGATCTCGGGCTGCCCGGCGTGCGGTCGCTGTCGGCCGATCTGCACAAGTTCGGATTCTGCCCCAAGCCGGCCTCGGTGGTGTTCTACCGGGACGCCGCGTTGCAGGGGTTCCAGGAGATGAAGTTCGACGTGTGGCCCTCCGGCCCGTTCGGCACGCAGACGCTGGTTGGCACGCGGGCAGGCGGTGCGGTAGCAGCCTCCTGGGCGGTGCTGCGCTATCTCGGCCGCGCCGGGTTCCGCGAGGTGGCGCGCGAGGTGTTGACCATGCGTGACGCCTTCATCGCCGGGCTCACGGCGATCCCCGGGATGCAAATCCGCGGCACGCCGGAGCTCGCCAATATCGCCTTCGGCTGCGATGACATCGACATGGGGCAGGTGGCGACGCTGATGGGCGAGCGCGGCTGGATCCCCGGCATGGTGCGCCGGCCGGCCAGCCTGCATTTGATGATGTCGCTCCATCACGAGGCATCGCGCGAGGCTTTTGTGCGCGATGTCGCCGAGTGCGTCGCCACGGTGCGCGGCCATTCCGGCGTCGCGCGCACGGATGCGTCCTATGCCTGAGCGCCGCGTGCTGGCGGCGATGATCCTGCATGAGGCGAACAGCTTCGCCGCGCCCGCTCCATTGGCGCATTTCGAGCGGCAGGGCGTGGTGCGTGGGGACGCGATCGCGCCGCGCTTCGGCCCGACGCGGACGGAGATGGGCGGCTTCCTGGCGGCTGGTACTGAACAGGGCTGGAGCCTCGCGACTCCCATCGCCGTGCCCTGCTCTCCAGCCGGGCCGATGGGGGCGGAGGCCTTCGCGGCGTTTCGCGACGCGTTGGCCGAGGGCGCCCGTGCTGCCATGCCGCTCGATGGCGTGCTGCTCGCGCTGCATGGCGCCTGCGTGGCCGAGGGGGAGGATGACGCGGACGGCGTCTTCGCTCAGGCGGTGCGCGATATCGTCGGGCCGGAGGTGCCGATCGTCGTCACGCTCGATCCGCACAGTAACGTCTCCGACCGGCTGGCCAATGCCGCCAACGCCATCACCGCCTATCGCACCCACCCGCATATCGACCATTTCGAGACCGCGACCCGTGCGGCTGCGATCCTGCGCCGGGCGATGGATGGTGAGATCCGCCCGCGGGTTCACCTCGCCCGCTCCTTCCAGATGCGCGGCTTCGATTCGACCCGCACCACCCCGCCGGACGGGCCTGCCCGGCGCGCCCAGGCGATCGCGCGCGGCATGGAGGCGGCGGATCCGGCGGTGATCGAGGTCAGCCTGCAATCTGGCTTCGTGCTGGCCGATGTGCCGCATGTCGGCCCTTCCGCCGCGATCACCGCCGATGGCGACGAACCGCGCTTTGCCGCGCTCGGCGCCCAGCTGGTCCGCTTCGCCTGGGATGAGCGGGACAATGACACGGTGAAGCTGCTCGACGTCCCCGCGGCGATGGCCGCCATCCGCGCCATCCCGGCAGGACCAGGCCCCATCGTGCTGTCGGATTTCGGCGATGCGCCGGGCGGAGGCGGCTACGGCGATGCCACCAACCTGCTGCGCGCTTTGCTCGATGACCCGATCCCAGGCGCGGTGTTTGCCTCCATCGCCGATCCCGCGGCCGCTGCGGCCGCCCACGCGGCGGGAGTGGGCGCCACGCTGCGCCTCGCCCTCGGCGGCCATGTCGCGCCGCAGCATGGCGGCGGGCCGATCGAGGCGGCGTTCCGGGTGCTGCGCCTCAGCGACGGCGTGTTCGTCCATGAGGGGCCCTACACGCCGGGCCAGACCGGGCAGTTCGGACGTTCGGCCGTGCTGGAATGCCAGGGCGTGCGGATCATCGTCAGCACCTGGCAGCGCAATATTCTCGACCTTCAGCAGCTTCGCATCTTCGGGATCGACCCGGCCGAACCGCCGCTGATCGCCATCAAATGCATGGACGCCTTCCGCGCCGCCTTCGCCCCGATCGCGCGGACCATCGTCACCTGCGAATCGGGTGGGGTGTCGAGCCGCGTCCATACCAGCCTGACCTGGAGCAAGGTGCGCCGCCCGATCTGGCCGCTCGACCCCGATGCCGTCGTCGCCCAGGCCGCCGGCTACACCTGATGCGCTTCATCCTCACCCGCATCGGCGCGGCGATCCTGATCCTCGCGATCAAGAGCTTCGTCATCTTCGCCCTTATCGGACTGATGCCCGGCGACCCCGTGGACCTTCTGATGACCGCCAACCCCGACGCGACGCCGGAGGATGTGGCCAAGCTGCGCAGCATCTACGGCGTCGATCAGCCCTTCACCGCCCGCTATGTCGCCTGGCTTGCCTCCGCCCTGCATGGCGATCTCGGCTTCTCACGCATCCAGCACCGCCCGGTGCTGGAGGTGGTGGGGCCCGCCCTGGTCAATACGCTGATGCTCACCGGCACCGCGTTTTTGATCAGCACCGCCATCGCGCTCAGCCTCGGCACCATTGCCGCGCTCCGGCAAGGGCGCTGGATCGAGCGGGTGATCAACCTGCTGGCCTATTGCGGGATTTCGCTGCCGGGCTTCTGGCTCGGCCTGCTGCTGATCTACGTCTTCGCGGTGAAGCTCGGCCTGCTGCCGGCCGGCGGCATGCCGCGCGCCGGGGAGAACCACCCCGCCTGGGCCTATCTGCTGCTGCCGCTCGCCACGCTCGTGACGGTCGAGATCGGCGGCCTGACCCGCTACACGCGCACCGCCGTACTCGAAGTCATCGGGCAGGACCATGTGCGCACCGCCCATGCCAAGGGGCTCTCGCCCTGGCGCGTCACCATCCGGCACATTCTGCGCAACGCGATGATCCCCGTTGTCACCGTCATCGCGCTCGATTTCGGGCATTTGCTCTCCGGCGTCACCCTGATCGAGACCATGTTCGGTTGGCGCGGCATGGGGCGGCTGATCTACGAAAGCATCATGGGCAATGACTACAACCTCGCTTTGGTCTGCCTGTTGGCGACCACCGCGATGATCCTGCTCGGCTCACTGCTCGCCGATATCGCCTATTCCTGGCTCGACCCCCGCATCTCGCTCGACCGCAAGCGATGAGCACAAGGCTGCAACGCCTCACGGCCGATCGCCTGGCGCTCGCCGGCGGCGCCATTCTGCTCACCCTTGGCCTCGCCGCCATCGCCGCCCCACTGCTTGAGCAAGCCCTCGATGTCAGCGGCATCGATGCCGATCTGCTTGGCCGCTTCGAGCCGCCCGGCGGGGCGCATCTGCTCGGGCAGGACGAGGCGGGGCGCGACGTGCTCGCCCGGCTGCTGCGAGGCGGGCGCATCTCGCTCGCCATCGGCCTGCTCGGCGCCATTGGCTGCACCGTGATCGGCACCCTCGTCGGCACCCTGGCCGCCTATGCGAAGGGGCCGGTGGACGCCGTGCTGATGCGCATCACCGATTTCGTGATGTCCCTGCCCTCGCTCCCGCTGCTCATCATCCTCGCCGCCCTCGACCTCACCAAGCTCGGCTTCTCGCCTGACACGCTGCGCTCGCCCATGGCCGGGTTCTGGCGCATCGTCGCCATCGTCGTCGTGCTCGGTTGGACCGGCATCGCCCGCCTCTCCCGCGCCGCCACCCTCGCCGTGCTGGAACGCGATTACGTCACCGCCGCTCAGGCCCAGGGCGCCACCCAGCTGCGCATTCTCACCATCCACGTGCTGCCCAACGCCATCGCCCCCGTCATCGTCGCCGCGACCCTCGCCATGGGCCGCATCGTGCTCGCCGAAGCCGCCCTCTCCTTCCTCGGCGTCGGTATTCAGCCGCCGGCGACTAGTTGGGGCAGCATGCTCAATAACGCCCAAGACCTGCTGGTGACCGACCCCATGCTCGCCGTGTGGCCCGGCGCCCTCATCCTCGCCACCGTCATCGCCATCAACCTCCTCGGCGACGGCCTCCGAGCCGCCCTCGACCCACGGGCCGGGACCGGCGCGTGACGTGGCACCCGGCCGGAACCCACGGCCTCAGCCGAAGGCCCGCACGCAATGGGTGACGGCGACGCCGATTTCGCGCACGAGGTCGAAATATCGGGCGATCGGCTGGAAGATGTCGGCGTGTTCGCGGGCATAGGCGGCGGATGAACGGATGACGCCGGGTTCGCCGTAGTCGCGCGCGGCCGCCGGGTCCGGGGCGCGGGGGAAGACCTCGACCAGCAGGCGCAGCGCCGCGGGGACTTCGAGGCGGAGCATGGCGACTTCGAGGGTCGCGCGGGTCACGCCGTGGCGGGGCGAGAAATCGGGGATGGTGGCGGCGAGCAGCCAGATCCGGTGGATCAGGGTGAGGCGCAGCGCGTGCAGCAGCATGGTGCGGCCGGGCATGGTCGGCGCAGTGGGCCAGGCCGCCCGCAGGGCGACGTGATCGGCCTGAATGCGGCGGAACATCGCCTGGGCCGGTGCCCAGAGATCGAGACGCTCCAGCGCGCGGGCGACGGTGACGAGCTGCTCGCGCCTTCCGGGGAGAGCCGCGTGGGCAGCGCGGTCAAGCCAGCTGCCGGGATCAAGCGAGGCGATCACGGCGCGCAGCACGTCGAGGTCGGACTGCGCGAGCGCGTGGGCCGCGAGATCGAGCGCATTGGCGAAACGCGGGCTTTGCGCCGCCATTTCGCCGAACGTGTCGGGATGGCGGGCGGCGGCGGCACCCAGGCCCTGCAGCGTGTTGGCGAGCCAGCCGAGCTGCTGGAGGATGGCGTTGTTGGGGATGGCGCGCAGTTCGCGGGGGTGGCGGATCGCCGAGGCCGCCGCCAGCCCGTCGCTTTGCCGCGCCGAGGGGCGCGAGCCCGTGGGGTCCAGCAACGCGGGGCCGAAGGCGCCGAGCAGGGCGCCGTAGCCGGGGTCCTCCACCAGCTCCTGCATCGCGGCCCGGCTGGAACCGAAGAAATCGGAGGCAAAATCGGCGTCGGCATAGACCGGGTCGGGCGCCGCTTCCACCGGCACCGCGAGCGCGTGGCCGGCGACTCGTGCGATGGTGGCCAGCGCCAGTTCCGGCGTGCCGAACAGCATGTAGCCGTCGCCGCCCTGGAAGGCACTTTCCTCGCGCACGAGGTGCCCGGCCTCGCGCAGAGCGCGCCGGCTGGCGGGCGGCGAGAGGTAGTCGAACCGCGCGGCCAGGCTGCCGGGATGGGCACCCCGGCCGACGCTTTCGCCGTGGGTGTCGAACAGCACCACCTCGATGCCGGCCAGCCCGTGGCGGGCCAGCGCATCGGCGAGCTTCAGCCGCAGCCGCTCGATGAGGTAGGAGGCGGCGAGCTGGCCGACATAACGGCCGGAATCCGAGTAGCCGAATTGCAGCGCCAGCCGGCCGGTGGCCTGAAGATAGGCGCGGTAATGCGGGCTGCGCAGCGCCTCCTCGACGATGCGGGCCCCGTGCTCCAGCGCATCGGCGGTTTCGAACAGCGGGCTGATCTCGATCTGCCGTTCCACGCCGAACAGCCGCGCCAGCCACAGCGCGGCGAGCAGGGTGTAGCCGGTCTCGGTCTCGGCGATGAGGAAGCGGATGGGGGTCGCGGTGTCGATATGCTTGGCGATCTGCGCCACCGTCATCATCAGCCGCGCCGCCGAGGCCTGCTCGGCCAGCACGGCACCGAAATCGACCGGCTCGGGCCGCAGATCATCCAGCGCCCCGTTGATGGCGGTGAACAGGCCGCGCCGGCGGGCGGGGTCTTCCGGCGGGTCGGTGAAGCGCAGGTCGTCCTGGCCGAGGCGCTGGCGCACCGCGTTGTGCAGCTGCGCGGCGTTGAGGCGGACATGGGTGTGGGCGAGGCTGAAGCCGTGGCCGTGCAGCGCGGCCCGCGCGACGGCGATCGCCTCGCGCTCGGCATCATCGCCGGCGGCAGCCAGGGCGGCAGGGAACAGCGCGTCCAGCTCCCCCGGCGCCGTCATCGCGGCATCGCGGGCGCCGATCAGCACATGGGCGAAGGCGGCGACATGCTCCGGCGTCGCGGCGGGCGGGCAGGCGGCGATCTGCTGCGCGACGGCGGCGGCAGCCTCGGCGAGACGGGACGTCACCTGCGCCGCGGCCGGGATCGCCGCGAGCTGGCCATGCAACCGGTCCAGCTGGAACTGCTTCATGCGCAGCCGCAGGCGCAGCGTGTCCCAGGCGGAAATATCGGTGCGGCCATCGGTGTCGTAGCCGACCCAGGTGGCGAGGATGATCGGGCTCGGGGTCAGCTCGCTCCACCGGCCGGGCCAGGCCGAGCGGGCGGCGGCGAGCAAAGCGGCGGCCAACCGGTCCACCGCATCGCGCGCCAGGGTGATGGCGGCGACCGAGCGGGTGAACTCCTCCTCCAGCGTGATGCCGGAGGGCCGGTGCGACACGGCGCAGAGGTCGGAGGGCCGGCCCGAGGCCGTCTCGGCCAGCGCCTGGGCGACCGGGCCGGGCAGGGAGAAAGTGGGGTGAGCGGTGAACACGCAGGCGAAGCGCGGCCGCTCCACCTCGGCGCGGAACACCGCGAGCGGCACCGGGCTGTCGGCCGGGTCGGGCCGCACCAGGCGGGCGGCGAGTTCGGCCAGCGCCGCCGCATTGGCGCCGATCTCCACACCGCCGACATAGCGGGCGAGATGGGCGGCACGATCATTGAAGGCGGCGTCCCGCAACTCCGCGATCAGCCCGGCGATCGCCGCTCCATCAAGTTCGCCGCGATCGATCATCCGCGAGATCACCAGCGAGACAGAAAGCACAGGGTTGCCGAAGGGATCGCGATCGAGGTTCTCTCGCATCGTCGCGGTCAGCGCGAGCAGCTCGGTGGCCAGTTCGGCGGGGGAGCGCGGGGGCGAGGCGGGTTCATGCTGCATCTGCGAAGGATGCCGCGTTCGCTCCTTCGCTGCAACGGGATGCTGCGGGTGCGAAGAGAATTTCTACAGCATCGGTTCCAGCCGCCAATTCACCAGCAATTCCCCGATCGTCGCCGTATTCGGCAGCATGATCAGCGTCTCCGCCAGCACGGCGATATCCGCCGGGTCAGTCATCTTCTCGCGCGGCGCGGTCGTGACATAGGCCGTCATGTCGGTGGCAACGAAACCCGGGCATAGCGCGGTGGCTCGGATACCGGCATCCCACCCCTCGCGGCGGACGGACTGGGTGAGCGCGATCAGCGCGAACTTGCTCATCGCATAGCCGAAATTCTCGTTCGCCACCCGCTTGCCCGAGAGCGAGGCGATGTTGATCACCCGCCCCTCGCCGCAAGCCCGTAAATGCGGCAAGGCCGCGCGGATCAGCCGCAGCGGCCCCTTCACGTTCACCCGCCACATGCCGTCAAGCGCCGTCTCGTCGGCGTCATCCAGCCGCACGCGGGGCGTGGAAATCCCGGCCGCGTTGATCAGCGCGTCGATCCGCCCGAAGCGCGCCATGGTCGCCGCCACCCAGGCCGTCGCGTCCTCGGCGCGCTCGGCGTCATATTTCTGCACCAGCACGTCCTCACCCGCCTCAACGCTGGAGGGCGTTCGCACCCCCGCCGAAATACGGTATCCCCGCGCCCGCAGCCGGGCGGCGATGGCGCGGCCAATGCCACGAGAGGCGCCGGAAACCATGGCGACGCGGCCGGTGGGGTCGAGCATGCGATGTTCCTTCAGGTCGCGAGGTGGCAGCGCACGGCATGGCCGGCGCGGAGAGGGCGGAGGTCCTGGGCCGCCTCGCAGCCCGGCCCCGCCTTGTGGCAGCGCGGCGCGAAACGGCAGCCGGCGGGCATGGCGTCCAGCGGCGGCACCCGCCCGCCGATCGCGGCGAGCTCCTGGCCCGGCAGGTCCATGCGCGGAATCGCCGCGAACAGTGCCGCCGTATAGGGATGCGCCGGCCGGGCGAAAATATCCGCCACCGAACCCTGCTCGACGATCTGCCCGGCATACATCACCGCCACCCGGTCGGCGATCTGCGCCACCACCCCTAGATTATGGGTGATGAACAGCATCGCCATCCCATACTTGCCCTTGAGGTCCGCCAGCAGCCCCAGCACCTGCGCCTGGATCGTCACGTCGAGCGCCGTGGTCGGCTCATCGGCCAGCAGCAAGGCCGGCTCGCAGGCCAGCGCGATGGCGATCATCACCCGCTGGCGCATGCCGCCCGAGAACTGGTGCGGATAGTCATGAAACCGCGCCGCCGCCGAGGGGATCTTCACCTCCTCCAGCACCGCCAGCGCCCGCTTCGCCGCCTCCGCCCGCGAAAGCCCGCGATGCAGGATCAGCGCCTCCGCCACCTGGGCGCCGATCGTCATCACCGGGTTGAGGCTGGTCATCGGCTCCTGGAAAATCATCGCCATCCGGTCGCCGCGCAGCGTGTCGAGCGCCGCATCGGGCAGGCCGACGAGATCCGTCCCATCAAGCCTGATATGCCCGCCGCCGATCCGCCCGGCCGGATGCGGCACCAGCCCCATCACCGACAGCGCGGTCATCGACTTGCCGCACCCGCTCTCCCCCACCAGCGCCAGCGTCTCGCCCCGCGCCACGCTGAGGCTCACCCCGTCCACCGCCGCGCGCCATTGGCCGGCGATGCGGAATTCGGTGCGCAGCCCCTCGATCTCCAGAACATCTGTCATGCTTGCCAGCCTGGGGTGTCCGGTTCAAACCTGCAAGCCACCCAGTTACCAGCGAGCCCGCCATGACCCGACCCCCCAACTCTTCGCCAGTCGATACCGTGATCGCCGCCGCCGCCCAGTTCCTCGGCGAGCGCATCACCACCAGCACCGGCCTGCGCGACCATCACAGCCACGGCCAGGACACCCAAACCCCGGTGATGCCCGATGCGGTGGCCTTCATCGAGACCACCGAGGAGGCCGCCCGCCTGCTCGCCCTGTGCAACCAGCACGGCGTCCCCGTCGTGCCCTACGGCACCGGCACCTCGCTCGAAGGCCATGTCACCCCGGTCCGCGGCGGCATCAGCGTCGATATGTCGCGCATGACGGCAGTGCTCGAGGTCAACCAGGCCGACATGGATTGTCGGGTCCAACCCGGCCTCACCCATCGCAGCCTGAACGCTCATCTGCGCGACCAAGGCCTGTTCTTCCCGGTCGACCCCGGCGCCGATGCCTCGCTCGGCGGCATGTGCGCCACCCGCGCTTCCGGCACCAACGCGGTGCGCTACGGCACCATGCGCGAGAACGTCATGGGCCTCACCGTGGTGCTGGCCGACGGCCGCGTCATCAGCACCGGCGGGCGCGTGCGCAAATCCTCCACGGGCTATGACCTCACCCGCCTCTTCGTCGGCTCCGAAGGCACCCTCGGGATCATCACCGAGATCCAGCTCCGCCTGCACGGCATCCCAGAAGCCGCGAGCGCCGCGATCTGCCAATTCGATACGCTGGGCGACGCGGTGGAATCGGTGATCGCCATCATGCAGGCCGGTATCCCCGTCGCCCGCATCGAGCTGCTGGATGATGTGCAGATGGGCGCCTGCATCGCCTATTCGAAGCTCGACGAGATGAAGCCGGCCCCCACCTTGTTCTTCGAGTTCCACGGCACCCACGCAGGGGTGGCCGAGCAGGCCAAGCAGGCCGAGGAAATCACCGAGGCCTACAACGCGCGCGGCTTCCGCTGGGCGACCGAGGCCGAGGAGCGCAACCGCCTCTGGCGCGCCCGGCATGATGCCTATTGGGCCGGCCTCGCGCTGAAACCGGGCCATCAAGGCATCGCCACCGACGCCATCGTGCCGATCTCCCGCCTCGCCGAGGCCGTGCTCGGCACCCAGGCGGATATCCGCGACTCCGGCCTCACCGCCCCCATCGTCGGCCATGTCGGCGACGGCAATTTCCACACCGTCATCCTGGTCCCCCCGGAGCCCGGCGGGCTCGAGCGCGCCTGGGAGCTCGACAAGAAGATCGTCGGCCGCGCGCTCGCTCTCGGCGGCTCCTGCTCCGGCGAGCACGGCGTCGGCCTCGGCAAACGCGAATTCCTCGAACTCGAACACGGCGCGGAAACCCTGGCCGTCATGCGCTCCCTGAAAGCCACGCTCGACCCCAAGGGAATCCTCAACCCCGGCAAGATGTTCCTCAACTGAGCCGCATTTATATTCGAAGTCGCAACAAATAGGGCGCGCAAAACCGCCCACCGCAATGCCCGATTTTCGCGATCGGGCGGCGCGCGGGCGGTGGATTCACGGATCGCATGCCACCGCGCGACGATCCGCGCCGCGGCATGCGCGACGCCCCACGCACCCCGGCGCCGCATGGCCGGCAGCGCGCCGTCCTCGGCCTCGCCCACGTCCACGTCCACGTCCACGTCCCGCCGGGCGCGCAGCCGCAGCTTGCCGCCCCGCAGAAAGCGGGTGAGCCAATCCGTCCGCGGACCAGCCGGCGGCATGGCTTGCGCCCCCTCGGCCACAGGGCGCGGCGTACCTGCCTGCGCGGAGGCTTCGGCGAACAACGCCTCGCCCCGCAACAGCCGCGCAAGAATCTCCCATAACAAGGCAAGCGCCCGCGCAAGCTGGGCGGGGAGGCCCAGCGGCAGGCGTAGCTCAGGGAGGGAAGCGCGTTCGTTCATGATTTGAACAATAGAACACACACAGAACGCGCGCAAGAGAAAAATTGCACGTCGGTGAGATTTTTTGCGGTCCGGACCGATGCCCGAGGGAATGCCACCCACCCGGCAGCGCGGGAAGGGGGCTTGCCGCCGCGCACGCCTTCGGCGGAAACTCCCGCAACCCAGGAGCCCGCCATGTCCGCTATCCGTGTCTTCGTCGCCCGCCGCGTCATCACCATGAACGCCTCGACACCCTTCTGCACCCATGTCGCGGTGAAGGACGGCCGCATCCTCGGCTACGGCAGCGCGGCCGACGTCGCGGAATTCGGCCCGGCCGAGCTCGACACCCGCTTCGCCGACAAAATCATCATGCCCGGCTTCATCGAGGGTCACGGCCATGCCGTGGAAGGCATGATGTGGCGCCAGCCCTATGTCGGCTTCTACGACCGCACCGCGCCCGACGGCACGCCCGCCCCCGGCCTCAAAAGCATCGAGGAAGTCGTCGCCCGCCTCCAGGCCCATGAGCGCACCCTGACCGACCCCGCCGCCCCCGTGGTCGCCTGGGGGTTCGATCCGATTTTCTTCGGCGGCCGGCGCATGTCGGTGGCCGATCTCGATCGCGTGTCCTCCACCCGCATGGTCCTGGTCGGCCACGTCTCCGGCCATATCCAGAACGCCAATTCCCGCGTCCTCGAGGCCTGCGGCTTCTCGCGCGACAGCAATATCGACGGTCTCCTGCGCGACACCGCCGGCAATCTCACCGGCGAGCTGCAAGGCCCCGCGGTGATGGGCCGGGCCAGCCGTGCCACCGGCGATAACGGCCTGATGCGGGTGCAGGACGTCGATGCCCTGATGGATTACGGCCGCGTCGCCAGCCGCGTCGGCGTCACCACCTCGACCGACCTCGCCAACGCCCTCAGCGAGGACAACGCCGCCTCACTCCGCGCCGCCACCGACCGCGCCGATTTCCCGCTCCGCCTGGTGCCCGCCATGCGCGCCCGCGAATACACGCTGGAAGCCGGGCTCGCCCGCATCGCCGAATTGAAGCGCCAATCCACCGCGAAACTCCATTTCGGCATCGTCAAGCTGGTCGCGGACGGCTCGATCCAGGGCTTCACCGCCCGGCTGCGCTGGCCCGGCTACCATAACGGCGCGCCGAACGGCCTCTGGTACATCGCCCCCGCCGAGTTCGAAGGCATCGTCACCGCCTATCACAAGGCCGGCCACCAGCTGCACATCCACACCAACGGCGACGAAGCCAGCGAACTCGCCACCGAAATGGTCGGCCGCGCCATCGTGGCCCACCCCCGCGCCGACCACCGCCACACCCTCCAGCACTGCCAGATGGCCGATGCCGCGATCTTCAAACGCATGGCCAATTTCGGCATGTGCGTGAACCTATTCGCCAACCACATCTGGTACTGGGGCGAACAGCACCGCGCGCTGACCATGGGCCCGAGCCGCGCCGAACGGCTGGACGCCTGCGCCTCCGCCCTCGCCGCCGGCGTGCCCCTCGCCATCCATTCCGACGTCCCGGTCACCCCCGTCGCCCCCCTCTTCACCGCCTGGTGCGCCGCCAACCGCCTGACCTCGACCGGCCGCGTGCTGGGCGAAGCCGAACGCATCACCGTGCCCCAGGCGCTCTACGCCATCACCCTGGGCGCCGCCTACACCCTCAAAATGGACCACCTGATCGGCAGCATCGACGTCGGCAAATACGCCGATTTCGCCGTGCTCGATGAAGATCCCTACACGGTGCCGACCGCGGCGCTGAAGGATGTGAAGGTGCATGCGACCGTACTGGGCGGGGCGGTGTTTTAGGCAGGACAAGCAGTTCTTTTTGTGAACAAAAAGAACCAAAAAAACTTTCTATATATTCGAATGGGCGGGCATGCTGGATGGGGGACGGAACGCGCATTGTGCTGAAGTGCCATTCATTGGATCGATGACGTCACACCGACCACTGACTGGCCGGTGTGACCGTCGCGAGATGCCCTTTGACCGACTACTGCGGCTTCCCTGCTTTAGAAGTCGCCGGAGGCTCGTCGACGCGCGGCTAGCAATAGTTTGCGCTGCTTTGCCGGCCTAGCATGATAGGCGGTCACGACACAGTTATCGGCAATGACCGCGCGTTTGCCCGCCAGACGGTGAAGCTGGTCCTGCAACCGCCTGAGCTCCCGTTCAGCCTCCTGCAGGTCTTTTTTCCGAACGAGATATCCGCCTTCAACCTCCGTGCCAATGATCTTGATGAGGTCAATGTCTGTCTTGCTGATGCCGCGCTGTCCCATGCGACAAATTGCATGTTGGGTGAAGCTCTGCGTCATAATTATTGCCCCTTCTCATTCGACCCGTTGGCGGCTGACCCGCTATTCGGGAAGTCGCTGATGCGGTCGAGGAGTTCCTCGCTGCTGATGCTGTTGAGGAGCTCTTGACCGAACTCTTCATTCCTCTCGGTCAGCCAAGCGACTCTTGCTTCTCTGGCGCCAGGGGCGAATAGCTCTCGAGGCATTCTGAAAAGGACAACCTGACCTGAAAGGATGGCGTCCGCGAGATCGGGATCGCCGCCCGCCAGTTCCAGGGCGTCCGCCTTGCAAACGTGAAGTGTGGTGTCAGAATGACTGAACCGTTCGATGAACACATCCTCTCCAAACTCCTTCGCCTGGGACTGAAGCTGGACAATGAAGGGGTTGTGTTCGTCCTCGTCATAGACTCCCTTAATCGGGCCGCCATCGTAAAAAATTGCGTCCGGCAGCCCGGTTGCGAGAATATCGCGCCTCTCTATCGATTCCTCTTCGGCAATAAACGCAGCGTCCGAAAGATCAGTCGCGAGTAGGTTCTCGGGGAGGTGTTCGAAGCTATATCTAAGACGTTTCAGGCGATCTTGCAGTTCGCTCAACTGCGCCAGGTTCGCCCTGCGACTGTTAAGACTTGCCTCGGCCGCCATTACGAAGAGAGCCGGCGCCAGCTCGATGATCCGCGCGATCGGAATTCCATACCTACGGGCCGCCAGCGTGTATGCGTTACGGATGCCCCCGCCGACTCGATGGTTCAGCGAAAACATCTCGAATAGGCGGGCCTCAGGCTCATCTGCGGCTGGGTCAGACGGGAGTGGAAGTTCGCCCGTCAGGACCTTACTGGTCACGCCGAGCGCCGCTGCCAATGCATCACGCAAGCCTTGGCGCGCGCCGGATTGGCGGCCTTTTTCGATCCGATAAA
The DNA here is from genome assembly GCA_903865895.1 of uncultured Rhodospirillales bacterium. Classification (GTDB taxonomy): domain Bacteria; phylum Pseudomonadota; class Alphaproteobacteria; order Acetobacterales; family Acetobacteraceae; genus CAIYPH01. The sequence goes on from CAIPLM010000092.1 coordinate 36,025, forward strand.
TTGATCCCTTCGAGACCCTCGCCTTCTTCGCGAGGGCATCCTGAGTCAGGTTCAAGCGGACTCGCAAGAGCTTGACGCGTTCTCCGTCGATGGTCTCGTTCATGTCGGTCATCCTGGTGTGATGCGACAAAATGGCGCTTCCGCATAACGTCAATCAATCACCATAATGCAAAAAAGTGGCAAAAATGCGATCATGTAAGTAGCCAAATGACGATCGAAAATCGTCAATTCGATCGACCCGCCGCGCCCGGTGAGTGGCACCGATGCCCCAGCGCAAAATTCTTAGACATCAAGTGAAGCAACCTATGGGCGCTCTGACTGACCATCGGCGCAGCCACGGGCGGCAACGAAATGCTGACCCTGTCGGACGGCACCCATATCACCCTGCTCGGCTTCACCGGGCTCACGGCGGCGAACTTTCTCTAGTCCAGGCGCGGCCCTGTTTCCGCTGCGCCGCCTTGGGTAAGATGGGCCATGGCCGCTCCCCCCATCCCCCTCACCGTCATCGGCGGCTTCCTCGGCGCCGGTAAAACCACGCTGGTCAACCATCTGCTGGCCAATGCAACCAAGCGCTACGGCGTGCTGGTGAACGATTTCGGCGCCATCAACATCGATGCCGCCCTGATCGCCGCGCAGGATGGGGCGAGCATCGCGCTGACCAATGGCTGCGTGTGCTGCTCACTCGGCGAGGATTTGGGCGACGGGCTGGCGATGCTGGCGCGCCGCGACCCGCCACCCGAGCATGTCATCGTCGAGGCGTCCGGCGTGTCAGACCCCTGGCGGATCGCCCAGCTCGCCTTGATCGAGACCGGCTTCACCCTGGAGCCGCTTATCGTGCTGGTCGACGGTGTGGGCTTCCTCGATCAACTCGCCGATCGCTGGGTATCGGACACGGTGGCGCGGCAACTGACCTTCGCCGAACTGGTGATCATCACCAAAGCCGATCTGACGGCCGATCTCGGGCCGATCCGCCGCGAGATCGCCCGGCTCCGCCCGGAGGCGCGGGTGATCGAAGCCGTGGGCGGCGCGCTCGATCCGGCGGTCCTCCACTTCGCCCCGCCGCCGCGAGAGAAGCCAAGCCGCTTCGCCGCCGAGGCGGTGCATGATTTCCCCACCGCCTCCTGGCGCCCCTCAGGCCCGCTCGACCGGATACGCCTGCGCGCCGCGCTGGAGGCGCTGCCGAAATCGGTGCTGCGCCTCAAAGGCTTCTGCCAGATCGGGCCGGAGGGCGAGTGGTACCTGCTGCAATACGCCGCCGAGCGCTGGGCCTTCACCCGCGTCGATGGCCCGCAGGCCGCAGGCTTCGTGCTGATCGGCACGCCCGGGATGCCGGACACGGCGCCGCTGTTCGCGGCCACGCAACTCGCCGCGGAGGCCCCCCGCTGAACGCCATCCCGCTGACGTCAGGCGAATGGGCCTGGGCCGGGCTGTCGATCCTGCTCGCCTCGGTGCTACGCGGCTTCACCGGCTTCGGCTTCGCCGTCGTCGCGGTGCCGTTGGCCAGTCTCGTGCTACCGCCGCAACCGGTGGTCGCCGCCGCCCTGCTGATGCAGGCCGCCATCGGCGCGCGGGATTGCTTCGCCGAGGCGTCCCGCGCCGATTGGCGCTCGGTGCGGCGCCTGACCTTCGGCGCCGCCATCGGCACCCCGCTCGGCCTGTTGGCCCTCGCCGCCCTGCCGATCGCCTGGGTGCGGCTCGGCCTCGGCGTGCTGGTGATGGGCGCCACCTTCATCACCTGGCGCCCCGTCCGCCATCGCGGCCCGCCCGCTCGGCCCTGGGCGGTGTTCGCCGGAGTCTGCTCCGGCATCAGCAACGGCCTCGCCGCCATGTCCGGCCCACCGGCGATCGTCTATTTCCTCGCCGCCGAGAATGACCGCGCGCGCATGCGCTCCAGCCTGATGACCTACTTCCCGCTCGCCTCCCTGCTCGCTTTGCCGCCGGCCTGGTATGGCGGGATGATCGGCTGGCCCTCGCTGATCATCGCCGGCTGTGGCCTGCCGATCATGGTCACCGGCGGATGGGCGGGCACATGGCTGTTCCGCCGCTACGGGCAGACGGCTTATCGGCCGACGGCGATACTGTCACTGGCCTTGACCGGATTGGCCGCCATCGCGCGCGGCCTGGGGGGAATGCTGCAATGACGGCGGGTTTGCATCTGGCGCAGGAATGGTGGCCGGCGGAGGGCGCCGAGCCGCCGCGCTGGGTGCTCACCCTGGAGAACCGCGGCGACACGGCGCTCGAAGGCTTCACCCTCTGCTGGACCGGCCACTGCAAGCTCGACCCGGCGCACCCGCTCGAAAATGCCCAGCTCCTGCGCCGCGTGTCGAATTTCACGGAAGTGGCGATGCCCGGCGGCGCCCTGGCGGCCCGGGCGGCATGGCGCTTCACCGTGCGCGCCATCAACGTGCCCCTGCGGCATTGGAGCGAGGCAGCCCAGGCGGCCTACCTCGTGCTGGCGGATGGCACGACCGCCGACGTCACGGTCGAACTGTGCCGGCCCGGCGGCACCGCGCCGGGCACCCCGGTGCTCGGCCTGGCCCAGGCCGAGGGCGGCCGCCTCGATGACGGGCTCGCCCTGGTCCCCTGGCCGCACCACGTCGTCGCCGAGGGCGCCACCACCCCGCCACCCGGCCTGTCGGTAAACCCTGAGGGGGATTTCGCGGCCCTCTGCGCCCTGCTGTTTCCCGGCGAACAGCTGGTCGACCCCGCCGGAATCCCAGTAGCGCTGGAATCGGCGGACCTCCCGGAGGAGGCCTACCACCTCCATTTCGCGGGCGGTCAGGCCCGGATCGCGGCGGGCGGGCCGAGCGGCCATCTCTACGGCCAGATCGCCCTCGCCCAGCTCCTGCGCGCCGCCCGGGCCGACCCGGCTTCCTGCCGCTTCCCCGCGCGCCTGACGATCGAGGACGCCCCGGAGCACGGCTGGCGCGGCACCCATCTCGACGTCGCCCGGCAATACTACCCGCCGGACGAACTGGCGCGCTTCATCGCCACGCTGGCCTGGAACCGCATCAACCGCTTCCATCTCCACCTCACCGATGACGAGGCGTGGCGCTTCGAGCTGCCGGCCTACCCCGAACTGACCGCACGCGGCGCCTGGCGCGGCCACGGGCTCGCCATCCCGCCCCTGCTCGGCTCCGGCGCAGCGCGCCATGGTGGCGCTTACAGCCGGGCGGAACTGGCGGCGCTGGTCGCGCTGGCCGGGCGCTTCGGCATCACCGTGGTGCCGGAGATCGACGTGCCGGGCCACTGCTTCGCGGCCCTCGCGGCCCTGCCCTGGCTCCGCGACCCCGGCGAGACCGGCGAATACTGGTCGATCCAGGCCTTCCCGAATAACAGCCTCAACCCCGCGGTACCGGCCATGCTGCCCTTCGTGGAGGCGGCGTTCGGCGAATTGCTCGATATCTTCCCCGGCAAATGGGTCCATGTCGGCGCCGACGAGGTGCCGCACGACGCCTGGACGACCTCGCCGCTCGCCACCGGGCGCGCCGCCCCGGCATTGCAGGCCGGGGTGCTGCGCCATCTCCACGCCATGCTCCGCGCGGCGGGGCGGGTGACCACGGCATGGGAGGAGGGCTCGCTCGGCGGCGGCATCACGCCCGAGGCCGCCCTGCTGATCGCCTGGCAATCCCCCGCCAGCGCACCGCCACTGGCCGCGGCCGGCTACGATGTAGTGGTCGCCCCGGCGCAGCACTACTACCTCAACATGGCGCTGGACCCCGGCTGGTGGGAGCCCGGCGCCTCCTGGGCGGGCTGGTCGAGCATCGCCGCGACATACCAATTCGATCCCGCCGCCCTGTTCACCAGTGGTGCCACCGGGCGGCTCGCCGGCGTGCAATGCTGCATCTGGAGCGAGCAGCTGCATGACCGGCGCGTCTTCCGCCGGCTGGTGTTCCCGCGGTTGTCCGCAGTGGCGGAAACCGGCTGGACGGCGCCGGCGCGCAAGGATTGGCGCCGCTTCGCCGCCGCGTCGCGCTTCATGCCGGTCCCCGGCGCGGCGCTATAGCGCACGCGCAATGTTGCCGCCGGCAGGCGCACGGTTTACCTTGCCCGCCAAGCGGCACCGGAAGCGCCGCGCAGGGACACAGGCGACATGGCAGCGTCAGTCAGCGGAGCAACGGTAAAGATAGCCGGAGCCATTCCCGGCCGGGCGGTCTAGGCGTGTCGACGCTCAGCCTGCGCGGCATCGTCCGCCAATTCGGCCCGCTCCGGGTGATCCACGGCATCGATCTCGACATCGCGCAGGGCGAGTTCGTCGTCTTCGTCGGCCCCTCCGGCTGCGGCAAATCCACCCTGCTGCGCATCATCGCCGGGCTCGACCAGCCCAATGGCGGGCAGATCACCATCGACGGGCGCGACGTCACCGGCACCCGCGCCGCCGAGCGCGGTCTTGCCATGGTCTTCCAGTCCTACGCGCTCTACCCGCATATGACAGTTCGGCAAAATCTCGCCTTCGGGCTCGAGAACCAGCGCATGGCAAAGGAAGAGGTCGCGCGCCGCGTGGCCGAAGCCGCACGCATGCTGCAAATTGAGCATCTCCTGGCCCGCAAGCCCGGCCAGCTCTCCGGCGGCCAGCGCCAGCGCGTGGCGATCGGCCGGACGGTGACGCGCGAGCCCGGCATTTTCCTGTTCGACGAACCGCTCTCCAACCTCGATGCCGAGCTGCGGGTGCAGATGCGCGTGGAACTCACCGCGCTGCACAAGCGCCTCCAGGCGACGATGATCTACGTCACCCATGACCAGACCGAGGCGATGACGATGGCCGATCGCATCGTGGTGCTGCGCGCCGGGCGGATCGAGCAGCAGGGCTCGCCGCTGGAGCTGTACAACCGCCCGGCCAACAAATTCGTCGCCGGCTTCATCGGCTCGCCCCGCATGAATTTCCTCGATGGCCAGGCCGTGGGCGGGCGCTCGGTCGCCTTCGAGGGACTGCCGAACCTCGATATCCCCGCCGCGCGGGAAACCACCGAGGGCGAGGCGGTCACCCTCGGCGTCCGCCCGGAACATCTCGCCTTCACCGATGGCGCGGGCCTGCCGGGCACGGTCGATATCGTCGAACAGATGGGCGGCGAGAGCTACATCTACGTCACCCTTGCCAATGAAGCCCGCCTCACCGTGCGCCGCCCCGGCCAGACCCAGCTGCACGCCGGCGAGCCGGTGCGCGTCGCCATCGACGGCGCGGCACATCTGTTCGGCCGCGGCGATGATGAGCACGCCATCACCCCAAGGAGACTGCCATGACCCGCTCCTACCGCGTCGCCATTGTAGGGGCAGGCATCGGCGCCCGCCATGTCGATGGCTACAACGCCAATCCCGGCCTGTTCGAGATTGCCGTGATCTGCGATCGCGACCTCACCCGCGCCGCCTCCCTGGCGGCCAAGGTCGCGGTGGGAGTGCCGGACCTGCATGACGAGTTCGATGACGAGCTGCTGGCGCGCGACGATATCGACATCATCGACATCTGCCTGCCCCCCTTCCTCCATCTCGACGCCATTACCCGCGCGCTGCGCGCCGGCAAGCGCGTGGTGTGCGAAAAGCCGCTGGTCGGCTCGCTCGCCGAGGTGGACCAGATCGAGGCGGTGGTGGCGGAAACCGGCGGCATCGTTATGCCCGTCTTCCAAGCCCGCTTCGGCAACGGCCTGGCTCGCGCCCGCCACATGATGGAGAGCGGCGCGGCGGGCAAGGTGTTCCTCACGACAGCGCAAACCCACTGGACCCGCGGCGCCGACTACTACGCCATCAAGTGGCGCGGCACGAAGGCCTATGAGCTCGGTGGCGCCTTCCTCGGCCATGCCATCCATATCCATGACATGCTCACCACCCTGGTCGGCCCCGTGAAAACCGTCAGCGCCACCACCGCCATCCGCGTGAACCCGATCGAGACCGAGGATTGCGGCGGCGCGATCCTGGAAATGGCCGATGGCTCCATCGCCGTGCTCTCCGTCACCCTCGGCTCCGCCGACGAGATTTCCCGCCTGCGCATCATGGCCGAGAACGTCACCATCGAGAGCCACGGCGAGGTCTATGCCAGCTCCCGCGAGCCCTGGCACTTCATCCCCAAGGCCCCGAAGGACCATGCCTGGCTGAACGACGCGCTTGAGGGTGCACCGCGCGGCAAGGAGGGCTTCGCCCGCCAGTTCGAAGCCTTCCATGCCAGCCTCGAAGCCGGCACGCCGCCGCCGGTCACGGTGGCGCAGGCCCGGGCCTCGCTCGAACTCATCACCGCCATCTACCATTCCGCCCGCACCGGCGAGCGGGTCAGCCTGCCCATCCCCCCCACCCACCCGGCCTATGCGGCCTGGTGACCCCCAACGAACCAAGGAGCAGTTCATGAAAACGCTTTTCCGCCGCGCCGCCCTGGCTGGGGTCGCGGCATTCCTGCCGGCCTTCGCGCAAGCGGCGACCGACGTGCGCATCATGTGGTACAGCGACGGTAATGAGGGCGAGGTCGCGCGCGACCTGCTCAACCGCTTCGAGGCCGCCAACCCCGACATCAAGGTGGTGCTGGATAACGTCCCGTACAAGATGATCATGGAGACGCTGCCACAGCTCGTCTCCTCCGGCCAGGCGCCGGACATGGCGCGGGTGACCGACCTCGGCGGCCAGGCCGACCAGTATCTCGACATCGGCCCCCTCGTGAAGGACCGCGCCTACTGGGAGAAGAACTACGCCACCACGCTGCCCTGGCTGCGCCCGGCCGGCAACACCACCGGCATTTTCGGCGTGATGACCGGCATCACCACCACCATGCCGATCGTCAACGAGACCCTGTTCCAGCAGGCCGGCATCCCGCTGCCCGGCCCGAAGGCGACCTGGCAGGAATGGGCGGTCGCGGCCAAGGCCGTGGCGCAGAAGACCGGCGTCGCCATCCCCATCGCCATCGACCGCTCCGGCCACCGCGTCTCCGGCCCCGCCATCTCGATGGGCGCCAAGTATTTCGACGGCGAGAACCCGGCCCTGGTCGATGACGGCCTCAAGACCATGACCAAGCTGATCTACGACTGGCACCGCGACGGCACCATGTCCAAGCAGATCTGGGGCTCGGTCGGCGGCACCGCCTATCGCGGCGCCAATGAGGAATTCGCCAACGGCCAGGTGGTGCTCTACTTCTCCGGCGTCTGGCAGTTCCCGCAATTCGCCAAGACTATTGGCGATGCCTTCGACTGGCACGGCGTGCCCAACCCCTGCGGTCCCGCCGCCTGCTCCGGCATGCCCGGCGGCGCCGCCCTGGTCGGCTACAAGAGCTCCAAACACCCGGCCGAAGTCGCCCGCGTGATGGACTACATGGCCTCCGAGCCGGTGATGGCGGAATACCTCGCCCGCACCCTGTTCCTCTCCCCCCATGCCGGCATTGCCGCCAAGGGCGTCGCCTATGACGCCAAGACGCCGCAGCTCAAGAAGTCGCTCGAGGCGGCCCAGGCCAACCTCCTCGCTTTGTCGCCCACCGCCTTCCGCCTCCAGGGCTACCTGCGCAATCGCATCATGTTCAACGCGCTGATCGTGCGCCTGAACCAGGCGATCGCTGGGGAGATGTCACTCGATGAAGCCTGGACGCGGATGACCTCCGATGTCGCCGATGGGATGAAAGCGGCGGGGGTGAGGTAACGGCAGCAAGGGCTTCCTTGTGAAAAAGGAAGCCCTCCCTTCCCCATGAGCACCCTCGGCCGCCTGATCGACGCCCCCTTCGAAGCCCTCCAGCGCCGGCTGGGCGCGGCACGCATGCCCTATGTGTTCGTCGCGCCCAACCTGCTGGTGTTCGGCATTTTCGTCGCCGCGCCGATGATCCTCAACGTCTGGTACGCCGTCACCGGCGGTACCCAGCTGATGCCGGCGGAGCGCCCCTTCGTCGGCGCCTCGAATTTCGGGGAATTACTGGATTGCGACCAGTTCGGCGTCATCGCCAGTTGCCGGCAGGACCGGTTCTGGCGCGCGGTGGCCAACACCGCCTGGTTCGTCCCCTTCCAGGTGATCGGGCTGGTCGCGGTCTCGCTGGTCACCGCGCTGATCCTGAACCGGCGCATGGCGTGGCGCGGCTTCTTCCGCGCCGTCTTCTTCTATCCGGTGCTGCTCTCCCCCGTCGTCGTGGCGCTGATCTGGAAATGGGTGCTCCAGCCCGACGGCGTGCTGAACGCCCTGATCGTCGCGGGCGGCGGCGCACGGGTGCCCTTCCTGCTCGACCCCTCCTGGGCCTTCTCCTGGACGGTGGTGATCAGCATCTGGGCCCATATGGGGTTCTACACCCTGATCCTGCTGGCCGGCTTGCAGGCGATCCCGGCCGATCTCTATGAGGCCGCCGAGATGGACGGCACGCCGCATGCCCGCGTGTTCTGGCGCATCACGCTGCCGCTGCTGATGCCCAACATGGTGGTGGTGCTGGTGCTTGGGCTGATCCGCGCCGTCCAGTCCTTCGATGAGATCTTCGTGCTGACCGGTGGCGGGCCGGGCACGGCGACGCAGTATATCGTGCAGTACATCTACGAAACCGCATTCGCCAACCAGACCCATATCCTCGGCCTCGCCGCCGCCGCTTCGATTTTGGTCGGCGGGGTGCTGATGGTGCTCACCATGCTGCAACTCGCCGCCACCGCGTGGTCCAAGCGATGATCCGCTTCCTCACTCGGCGTCGCGGGGGCGCCCGCGCGGATTGGACCGACTGGTTCGCCCGCATCTATTTGCTGATCGGCCTCTTGGTGATGTTCGGCCCGGTTGCCTGGCTCGCCCTGTCCTCCTTCAAAACCCAGACGGCATTGCAGGAATTCCCGCCCTCCCTGCTGCCGATGGGGCAGAAACAGGTCGCGCTGCCCGGCACCGAGCGGCCGCTGCCGGTCTTCCTGGTGCCGCAGCCCGACGGGGTGGCGCAGGAGCGGGTGATGGTCCGCCGCGTCGGCCTCGAAGGCCAGTTCGTCGACCCCGCAGACCCCGCGCGACGCATCGAGCGGGCGCGGCTCACCGCGGTCACGCCGGTGCGCGAGCTGCATTTCGCCATCGAGAACTACATCGAGCCGCTGAAGCAGTTCAATTTCACCCGCTTCCTCGGCAATTCGCTCTTCGTCACCATCGTCTCCACCGCGATCACCCTGCTGATCAACGCGATGTGCGCCTTCGCCCTCAGCAAATACGAATTCCGCGGGCGGGACGGGATTTTCATCTTCATCCTCTCCACCCTGATGATCCCGATCACCGTGGTGCTGGTGCCGGCCTTCCTCATCGTCACCGGTCTCGGCCTCGGCAACTCGCTCTGGGGCGTGATCCTGCCACCGGCCGCGACGCCGACCGGGGTGTTCCTGCTCCGCCAATACATGCTCACCATCCCCGACGAGCTGATGGATGCCGCCCGGATGGATCACGCCAGCGAGTGGCGCCTCTTCTGGCGCATCATCCTGCCGCTCGCCGCCCCGGCGCTCGCGGTGCTGGCGATCTTCTCGGTGGTGTGGCGCTGGAACGACTTCCTGTGGCCGCTGATCGTGCTGAACCGCCAGGAGAACTTCACCCTCCAACTCGGCCTCGCCGCCTTCCAGGGCGAATTGCAGACCCAGTGGCACTATCTGCTGGCGATGACGGTGGTGACGCTGCTGCCGGTGACCTTGGTCTTCGCCTTCCTGCAAAAATACATCACCACCGGCATCGCCTCGTCCGGCATGAAGTGACCGGCTTGGCGTAGCCGGCCGCCCGGCGCAGATTGATCCAGCGCAAGGTGTGGGGCCGCCGATGCGGACATGCTGCACGCGGCCTATATACAATGCGCGAAACCCCTGGAGCCCGAGATGCCCGAGACCGTGCCGACCGATCCCTTCGACTTCTTCCGCGCCTGGTTCGCCGAGGCCGAGGCGACGGAGGTGAACGACCCCAATGCGATGACGGTGGCGACCGCCGACCAGGAAGGGCATCCCTCCGCCCGCATCGTGCTGCTCAAGGACTGGGACCGCGCCGGCTTCGTCTTCTACACCAACAAGGAAAGCCGCAAGGGGGGCGAACTGCGCGAGAACGCGCGCGCCTGCCTGCTGTTCCACTGGAAGGGCCTGCGCCGCCAGGTCCGCATCGAGGGCCCGGTGCTGGACGTGACGGACGCCGAGGCCGACGCCTACTACAACTCCCGCCCGCGCGGCTCGCGGGTGGGCGCCTGGGCCTCCATCCAGTCCCGCCCGCTCGCCAATCGCGACGAACTTTTGGGGCGCATCGCCGAATACGAGGCGAAATACCCGGGCGAGGAGGTGCCGCGCCCGGCCCATTGGTCCGGCTACCGGGTGGTGCCGCAGTATTTCGAATTCTGGCAGGACATGCCGTTCCGCCTGCATGACCGCAACGTCTTCACCCGCCAGGGTGACGCCTGGCAGCACGGCAAGCTGTTCCCCTGATCCCCACCCACCCGTGATCCCCGACGCGCAAAGCGAGACCGCCGCCCTCCTGGCGGGCCTCGCCGGGCGGCCGCCGATCGAGACGCATATCTCCGCCGTGTTCGTGGGTGCGGACACGGTGTGGAAGCTCAAGAAAGCCGTCCGCCTGCCGTTCCATGACTTCACCGCGCTTGCCGAGCGCGAGCGCACGACGAAGCGTGAGCTGGAACTGAACGCCGCCGATGCGCCCGGCATGTATCGCGACGCGGTGCCGGTGGTGCGCGGCGCCGATGGCCGCCTCACGCTCGGCGGCGAGGGCACCGTGGTCGACTGGGTGCTGCGCATGGCCCCGGTGCCGGC
>CAIPLM010000093.1 GCA_903865895.1 uncultured Rhodospirillales bacterium
CATTCGTTTAAGAGGACGCTGAAAGAGAGAGGGGGCCTGCTCGGTGGTTGCAACCACGGGGTAGGCCCCCTCTCTCTTTCAGCGTCATGCCTTCAATGCATGAGGTCCAGGGGCTCGGCCCCTGGTGGGGGTCGAGGGGGCAACGCCCCCCGCCTTTCTTACTCCCCCGTCAAGCCGCCACACCGAGACGGCCGGCGGTTTCCTGGATGTATTGCCAGGCGACGCGGCCGGAGCGGGCGCCGCGGGTGATGCTCCATTCCACCGCGCCGGCGTGCAGGTCTTCGCGGGAGATGGGGAGGTTAAGGGCGTCCGCGTATCCATCGATCATGGCGAAGAAAACGTCCTGATCGCAGGGATGGAAGCCGATCCACAGGCCGAAGCGGTCGGACAGCGAGACCTTCTCCTCGATCGCCTCGTTGGCGTGGATGGCGGTGGAGCGCTCATTCTCGATCATGTCCCGCGGCATGAGGTGGCGGCGGTTGGAGGTGGCGTAGAACAGCACATTGGCGGGGCGGCCCTCGATGCCGCCATCGAGCACGGATTTGAGGGCCTTGTAGTCGGCGTCTTCGCGCTCGAAGGAGAGGTCGTCGCAGAAAATGAGGCAACGGCGGGTTTCGCCGCGCAGCAGGCGGAGCAGTTCCGGCAGGGTGGCGATATCTTCGCGGTGGATTTCGATCAGCGCCAGGCTGCCGGGATGGGCGGCGTTGCAGGCGGCGTGGGCGGCCTTCACGAGCGAGGATTTGCCCATGCCGCGGGCGCCCCACAGCATGGTGTTGTTGGCGGGGAAGCCGCGGGCGAAGCGCAAGGTGTTGTCGAGCAGGATCGACTTGGCGCGATCGATGCCCAGCAGCAGGTCAATCCCCACCCGCGAAACGGCGGCAACCGGGAGGAGCATGGCCGGCGAGGGCTGCCAGACGAAGGCGTCGGCGGCGGTGAGTTCCACCTTGGCTGCCGGCGGGGGCGCCATGCGCTCAAGCGCCTCGGCGATTCGGGTGACGAGGGCGATCATGTCGTTGGTCATCGGGCGGGTTTCTCGGGGTTGAGGGCGGTAATCGCTTGACGCGGGGGTGGCGGAAACTATGGTCCCGCCGAACTCACCGCAACCTCAATCACCGCAACCTCGGAAACCATAAATGCTCATTTCACCCGCCTATGCGCAGGATATGAACGGCCTCATGGGCGGCGTCGGCCAGTTCCTGCCGCTCGTCCTGATCTTTGCCGTGTTTTACTTCCTCCTGATCCGTCCGCAGCAGCAGCGGCAGAAGGAGATGAAGAAGATGCTGTCCGAGCTGAAGCGCGGTGACAAGGTGATCACCGGCGGCGGCATTCTCGGCGCGGTGACCAAGGTGAAGGACAACGAGATCGAGGTCGAGATCGCCGAGAACACCCGCGTGACGGTGCTGCGCGACACCATCACCGCGGTGGTCAACCCCAAGCCCGCCAACGACAGCAAGCCCGCCAAGGCCTGACTCCGAGGGGCGTTGCAGAGCGCGGCGGGGCGAGGCAGTCTCGCCCCGCACTGCACAGGACCCGCCCCGATGCGCCACGCCCAAGCCCGCACGATCGACCCTGACCTGATCCCGGTGATCGATATCGGCCGCCTCGCGGAAGGCAGCAAAGACGGGGTCGCGGCGGTCGCGGCAGAAATGCTGGAAGCCGCGCATGCCACCGGGTTTTTCTACGTGCGCAACCACGGCATCGCGCAGACACTGATTGACGCGGTGTTCGCCCAATCGGCCGAATTCTTCCACGCCGATTTCGCGGCGAAATCCACCGTCACCGTCAATCCCTGGCATCGCGGCTTCATCCGCACCGGGGAGGCCAAGATGTACAAGGGCAGCCGGCCGGACCTCAAGGAAAGCTATATCTGGGGGCTCGACACCGCGACCGGCCGCGCCGATCCGGACGCGTTCGGCACCCCGCCTAACCAGTGGCCGGCGTTCCAGCCCGCGATGCGCGCGACGCTGACGCAGTATTTCACCCAGGCCAACCAGGTCGGCTGGCGGCTGCTCTCGGCCTTCGCCACGGCGCTCGATATCCCTGCCGACAGCTTCACCCAGAGCATCGCGCGCCCGACCTCGCGCGGCTCCATCATCTACTATCCGCCCCAGGCGCCCGATATGGGCGAGGACCAATTCGGCGTCGCCCCGCATACCGACTGGGGCTGCCTCACGCTGCTCTACCAGGACCAAACCGGCGGGCTCGAAGTGCAGGGCCGCGAGGGCTGGGTGGCCGCCGCTCCCATCGCCGGCACCTTCGTGGTCAATGTCGGCGACTTGTTGGCGCGCTGGACCAATGACCGCTTCCGCTCCACCCCGCACCGCGTGGTCAACCGCTCCGGCCGCGAGCGCTTCTCCTGCGCGGTCTTCGTCGATCCCGACCGTGACACCATGATCACACCCGTTACCGGCGCCGGGGAGACCGCCCGCTACGCACCGGTCACCTGCGGGGACTATGTGCAGTCCCGCTTCGATGCCGCCTTCGCCTATCGCCAGAAGGCGTAAGGGGTGATTTTCGACACCCACGCCCATTTCTACGGCGAAAACCTGTTCCGCCACATGGCGGCGCGGGCCGATGTGCCGCGCGTCGTCACCGAGGGCGGGCGGCGCTACATGGTCACGCCGACCAGCCGGTTCGAGCTCACCGGCGGCTTCGTCGCACTCAACGAGCGGCTCGCCTGGATGGACGCTCAGGGCATCGACCGCCAGCTCATCACCTTCCCCGGCGCTTTGGGGCCGGACGTGCTGCCGATCGGCGATTCGCTTGCCCTGGTGCGCGACGTGAATGACGAGCTCTCCGCCACCGTCGCCGCCCACCCCGGCCGCTTCGAGGCCCTGGCCGGCTTGCCGCTCGCCTCGCTCGACCATTCGGTGGCCGAACTCGACCGCGCCATCCGCAAACTCCGCCTTCCCGGCGCCATCATCCCCAGCAACTACTTCCACTCGCTGGCCGGAGTCGCTGCGCTGGACCCGCTGCTGGCCGAGGCCGACTGGCGCGGCGCCCATCTCATGCTGCATCCCGGCCAGCGGCATGATGAGAGCCTGGCCCAGAAGCCCTGGCCCGACCTCGCGATGCACCGCGCCTCGACGATCGACCTGCATGCCGGCATCACCCAGGCGCTGATTTCGCTGATCCATTCGGGCGCCATGCAGCGCTTCCCGCACATCACCTGGCAGGTGGTGAACCTCGGCGGCACCTTCCCCTTCGTGGTGGAGCGGATGGACCATATCGTGATGACGCGCGACCCCAGCGCCCCCAAGCCATCGGAGCTGCTGGGCGACATCGTGTTCGACTGCGCCTCCCTCGGCCCCCGCGCGCTGGAACTGGCGGTGACGGTGTTCGGCGCCGATAAGGTGATGTTCGGCACGGACTACCCGATTTTCACCTCCTCGGTCTCCACCTCGGCCCTAGCCTCCGCCCGCATCACCGAAGCGGAGCGCGCGATGATCGCCTCCGGCACCGCGCTCGCCGTGCTGGCCCGCAACGCGGCCCGGCGGGCCGCATGAAAATCGGCATTGTCGGCGCCGGGATCATGGGCCTCGCCAGCGCCTGGGCGCTCGCCCGCCGTGGCCATGCGGTGACCGTGTTCGACCAGGGGCCGATCCCCAACCCCGTCTGCTCCTCCTTCGACGAGCACCGCATTATCCGCCACGCCTACGGGAATATGCGCGGCTACGCCCTGATGATGCCCGAGGCCTTCGCCGCCTGGGGCCGCATGTGGGACGATCTTGGCCGCTCCCATTTCGTGCCGGCGCCCGCAACCTATTGTTTCCGCATGGAGTTCGACTGGTATCGCCATGTCTCCGCCTGCCTCGACCATATGGGCATCGCCTATCGCGACGTCCCGCCCGACGAGGTCGCGCGCGACCTGCCGATGGTCAACCGCGACGGGCTGTTTCGGGTGGTGGAAACCCATGGTTCCGGCCTGCTGATGGCCGACCGCATTGTCACCGACCTGGTGCGCGCCCTGCCCGCGATGGGCGTCGACCTGCGGCCGCACAGCCGCATCGCCGCGGTAGATCCCGAACGCGCCCGGCTCGATGGCTGGGAAGGCGATGCCATCGTGGTGGCCGCTGGCGCCTGGGTCGGCCAATTGCTCGGCGAACTGCCCGAGGCGCCGCGGCCGACCGCGCAGACCGTGGTCTATCTTGAACCGCCCGCCGACCTTGCCGAAGCCTGGTCCCGCGCCCCGCTGCTGCTCAACCGCCTGCCGGTGGCCAGCGGCGGCGCCTATATCCTGCCGCCTTTGGCTGGCTCCCGCCTCAAGGCCGGCGACTACGCCCATAACGACGACGGCGCCCCAGACGCCCCCCGCGTGCCTACCGCGCGGCAGATCGAGCGCGTGATGGAGGCGGCCCGCCTCTCCCTCGCTGGGTTCGAGCGCTACCGCATGATCGAAGCCAAGTCCTGCCTCTATACCGTGACCTCCGACGAACGTTTCGCCATCCGCCCCCTCGGCGCCCGCGGCTGGCTGGCGAGTGCCTGTTCCGGCCACGGCTTCAAAATGGCGGCCCTGGTCGGCGAGGCGGTGGCCGACGGCGTCACCGGCGCACGCCCAGCAGCCGAGGTGACGGACTGGATGGCCGCCCGGCTGACGGACCCGATCCTGGCCGAGGTCTAACCCCCGCCCGGCCAAAAGCGGGCGCTCTCCGAAACGACCAACGATCCTGTGACCGCACGGGCTTGTTATGCCGGCGCCCGCACGGACCCGCTATCGTGCGCTCAACAAGCCGAATGAGCCATGCGCTCGCCAGCCCGCTCCCGCTCAGGGACGATGCCGGCGACGTGGAGCAGAACGGAGCGGGAGATGAAGATGCCACCAGTATCCGCCCATCACGCAGTCAGCCTCATGCCGCCACCACGCCTCGGCGCGCCACCCTATCTTGCCGCCGCCTTCCCCTTCCTGCGCACCATGATCCTGGTGGTCGATCCCAACGGGCCGGTCCGCGAGGTCATCTCCATGGCACTCCGCGGCAGCGGCTATCGCGTCGTCGGCTGTGAGGACGCCGATGCCGCGCGCGCCCTCCTGACCGCCTACCCCTTCGCCGCCTGCATCATGGATGCCTCGCTCCGCGGCGATATGAGCGGACTCGAACTCCTCCACTGGCTCCGCACCCGCGACACAACCATGCCCGTGGTCCTCACCTCCGGCATGTCCGGCCACGACCTCGGCGCCCCCCTGCCACAAGACCCCGCGCTGCGCTTCCTCCCCAAACCCTTCGGCACCCGCCGCCTCATCGAACTCCTCACCCACCTCATCCCCCGCCTGGCCGCGGCGGCGGAGTAGTGCCGAGGCGCGCTGATCCAGGCGCATCAGGTAGGAAGGCAAGGGGCTCTGCCCCTTGACCCCGCTGGAGGATGATCCCCCAGACCCCATCCGTTTAAGAGGCTGGGGAAGGTAGCGTCCGCGTTGGTGGTGGAAATTCAAGCGGCTTGAGGGTGTCGATCGGGGTGGCCATCGGATCGTGTGGCTAAGGTGGAGTTGCGAAGCTTCAACCCGAACCGACGAGGACCC
>CAIPLM010000094.1 GCA_903865895.1 uncultured Rhodospirillales bacterium
CATGCCGCGGGGGCGGCGGCGGCGCTGGCGCTGGCGTGCGCGATGGTGCTGCATGACCACTGGCTGACTTTGGCGATCGCCGCCTTCCTGCCGGCGCTGGCGGTGATCGAGGGGCGCACGGGGCTCACCGCGCTGCGGCATGTCGCGCTGGCGGTCTCGGCGGTGGTGCTGCTGCGGCTGATCCCGAATTTCCACGTGCTGTTCTACCCGTTCGGCCGGATGCCGGTGGTGAATGGGCTGATCGCCGCCTATGCGCTGCCGGCCGCCGCTTTCGCGGCCGCGGCGCTGCTGTTCCGCCGGCGTGCGGATGGGCTGGTGGTGGAGGTGTTGGAGGGCGGCGCGGTGGTGCTGCTGGCCGCCTTTGCCGCGTTGGAAATCCGCCATGCCGCCACCGGCGGCGAGATGCTGCGGCCGGGCAGTTTCAGCGAGGGGGCGTTCGATTTGCTGTTCCTTGCCGTGCAGGCGCGCGTGCTGCTCGTCCTTGCCGGGCGCAGCGGGCGGCGGGTGCTGGCCTGGGGCTGGCGGATCGAGGGAGCGGTGGCGCTGGCGATCGGCGTGGTGCTGCTGGTCGGTAATCCGGTGTTCGAAGGCCGGCCGGCGGGGGCGCTCGCCCTGGCCGCGGCCTATCTGCTGCCGGCATTGCTGGTCGCCAGCACGCCGCCGGAGTTGCCGGGGCGACGCTGGCTCGGGCTCTACGCGGTGGTGGCGGTGTTCGTCTGGATTTTCGTGCAGGTGCGCCTGCTGTTCCATCCCGTGTCGCCTGGCCTGGGGCGCGGGGTTGTGGATGCGGAGATGTGGTGCTGGTCGGGCGGGTGGCTGGCCTATGGGGTGGCGCTGCTGGCGCTTGGCATGTGGCGGCGGCGGGCCGATTTGCGCCAGGCCGGGCTGGCCGTGGTGGCGATCGCCGCGGCCAAGGTGTTCCTGCTCGACATGGCCGGGCTTGGCGGGCTGTGGCGGGTGCTGGCGTTCCTCGGCCTGGGGCTGACGCTGATTGGGCTCGCGGCCGCCTATCGCCGGTTCGTGCTGCCGGCGGGGGTGTTTCGCCGGGAATGAAGGGTGCGACGGGTCCGTCGGCGATGGGCTGGTGGAGCATGTCGGTGTTGGAAAGAAAAATCGCCTAGATAAGAAATTTCGCTTGCATGCGGTCGTGTCATTTAATAAGATGTATCGGTCAATTAAAAAGGATCGTACCTCACCGATGCACGCCACGCCTGCCACATGCCAGTCCTCAGCCGGTGACGCTGCGCGCATTCTGCTCGCGGTGCTGGCCGTGCTGCTGCGCGCGTTGCTGGGTGGGCTGGCGGGGTCGGCCGCGCGGCGGGATCATCGGTCGCTTGAAGGCTGCATGAATGCCGGTGGCGGGGCGCTGGAGGATATCGATCTCGATCCCTATGACGACGTGGAATGGATCGCGGTGCCGGTGCCGTGGCGCAACGGGTTCTGGTGGGTGAAGCCGCGGATGCGGTGGCAATGCGCCGCCGCGCCTTCCCGCCGTGCGCCCAGTTCGGTGCCGGTGCGGGCGCCGCCTTGCCCTGGCTCTGTCCGTCTGTCGCCTCAACTCCCGCATCGCCGCGCGCGATCGGCGGGCGCTTTCGCGCGCCCTATGCTCTTTCAATGGTGAATCAGGCTC
>CAIPLM010000095.1 GCA_903865895.1 uncultured Rhodospirillales bacterium
GGCGCTGTTCGAGCGCGGCGAGAAGATGCAGTTGCAGTACAACATCCGCAACACGCACCGCGCCATCGGCACCAAGTTCTCCAGCCGCGTGGTGCGCAAGTTCGGCATGACCGGGCTTCAGCCGGGCCACGTGACCGTCCGTCTGCGCGGCTCGGCCGGTCAGTCGCTCGGCGCCTTCGGCGTGCAGGGGCTCAAGCTCGAAGTGTTTGGTGACGCCAATGACTACGTGGGCAAGGGCCTGTCGGGCGCCACCATCGTGGTCCGCCCCGCGCCGTCCTCCAACCTCGTCAGCCAGCAGAACACCATCATCGGCAACACCGTGCTCTACGGCGCCACCGCCGGCTATTTGTTCGCCGCCGGCCAGGCGGGCGAGCGCTTCGCCGTGCGCAACTCCGGCGCCACCGCGGTGGTCGAAGGCTGCGGCTCCAACGGCTGCGAATACATGACCGGTGGCACCGTCGTGCTGCTCGGCAACGTCGGCGACAATTTCGGCGCCGGCTTCACCGGCGGACAGGCCTTCGTCTACGACCCCGAGGGCGTGTTCCACCACCGCGTCAACCCGGAGACGCTCTCCTGGCAGCGCGTCGCCTCCGAGCATTGGAGCGAGCATCTGCGCCGCCTCATCACCATGCACGCCGACGAAACCAACAGCCGCTACGCCCGCATGCTCGTCCACGACTGGGACCGCGTGCTGCCGCGCTTCTGGCAGGTGGTTCCGAAGGATTTCGTCCGCTACCTCCCGGCCCCACTCACCGAGGATGCCTCGGCGGCGATGCGGGCCTGAGTGCGGGGCGCCCCCGATGACACGCGGGGAGCGCATCGCCGGGGTTGACGAGGTGGGGCGCGGGCCGCTGGCCGGGCCAGTTCTGGCGGCTGCCGTGGTGCTGCCGGTGCCGCTGCCGCCGGCGCTGGGCAGATTGCTGGGCGATTCGAAGAAGCTCAGCGCCGCCGCGCGAGAGACGGCCTACGCGGCCCTTCATGCCACTCCCGGAGTCGAGATCGGCGTGGGGGCCGCCTCGGTGCATGAGATCGCGCGCCGCAATATCCTCCAGGCGAGCCTGCTCGCCATGCGACGCGCCGTCGCCCGGCTCCCCGCACCACCCGGTTTGGCCCTGGTGGACGGCAATCAGTCACCGGGTCTTGCGTGCCCCACCCGCTGCATCATCAGCGGTGATGCCACGGAGCCCGCGATCTCCGCCGCCTCCATCATCGCCAAGGTGTTGCGCGACCGGCTGATGACCCGCCTCGCCGCCCGCCACCCCGGCTATGGCTGGGAAGCCAATGCCGGCTACGGCACCGCCACCCATCGCGCCGCGCTGCATCGGCTTGGCGCCACGGCGCATCATCGCGCCGGCTTCGGCACCGTCCGGCAGCTCGCTCTTGGGGTGTAGCCACTTGCGGTCATGACCCTGCCTATGCGACCACGGACGCGACAGACTTTGTCCATGCTGGGGAACGCCCGATGACCGAAACCGAGTCCGAACGCCCCGCCGCCCAGGGCACGCTGCTGGCCGGCAAGCGGGGTCTCATCATGGGTGTGGCCAATGACCGCTCGCTGGCCTGGGGCATTGCGCGCGCCTGCGCCGCCCAGGGGGCGGAGCTGGGCTTCACCTATCTGGGTGAGGCGCTGGAACGCCGAGTGCGCCCTCTCGCCGCCTCGGTCGGCTCCACGCTGCTCACCCCCTGCGACGTGTCGGACGATGCCAGCATGGACACCGCCTTCGCCGCCGTGCAGGCGGCCTGGGGACGGATCGACTTCCTCGTCCATGCCATCGGCTTCGCGGATAAGCAGTATCTCCGCGGCCACTACATGGACACGCCGCGCGCCGCGTTCCTGCAGGCGATGGACATCTCCTGCTACAGCTTCGTCGCGGTGGCGCGTCGTGCCGCGGCGATGATGCCCGATGGCGGGTCGATGCTCACGCTGAGCTATCTCGGGGCGGAACGCGTTATCCCCCATTATAACGTGATGGGCGTGGCCAAGGCGGCGCTGGAAGCCTCGGTGCGCTATCTCGCAGCCGATCTCGGACCGCGCGACATCCGGGTGAACGCCATTTCGGCCGGCCCGATCAAGACGCTGGCAGCCTCCGGCATTGGCGATTTCCGCTACATCATGAAGTGGAACGAGTACAACTCGCCGCTGCGCCGCAACACCACCATCGGGGATGTCGGCGGCGCCGGTGTCTATCTGCTTTCCGAGCTGGGATCGGGTGTCACCGGCGAGGTGCATCACGTCGATAGCGGTTACCACACCGTCGGGATGAAAAACCCCGATGCGCCCGATATTTCGGCGGCCCACGAGTAAGGCCCATGTCGCATAACAGCTTCGGCCATCTCTTCCGCCTCACCACATGGGGCGAAAGCCATGGGCCGGCGATCGGCGCGGTGGTGGATGGCTGCCCGCCGCGGATCGCGCTGACCGAGACAGATATCCAGCCCTGGCTTAACAAGCGCCGGCCGGGCCAGTCGA
>CAIPLM010000096.1 GCA_903865895.1 uncultured Rhodospirillales bacterium
CCTCATGCATTTGAAGGAATGGTTTGGAATGAGGGAGGGGGCCAACTCGATGGTTGCAGCATCGGAGTAGGCCCCCTCCCTCATTCCAAACCCTCTTAAACGGATGCGGGTCTGGGGGCTCCAGCCCCCAGCGGGGTCCAGGGGCAGCGCCCCTGGCCTTCCTTCCCAACGCGCCAACTCAGCGCGTGGCGGTATTAGCCGATCACATCGCCACCGTCAGCCCGCCGTCGACGTAGAGGACGTGGCCGTTGACGTAGGAGGCGGCGTCGGAGGCGAGGAACACGGCGGCGCCGGCGATTTCGCCGGGATCGCCCCAGCGCCCCACCGGGGTTCGGCCGGAGATCCAGGCGGTGAATTCGGGGTTGGCGACCAGGGCCGAGTTCAGCTCGGTGCCGAAGAAGCCGGGCGCAATGGCGTTCACCGTGATGCCCTTGGGGCCAAGCTCGACGGCGAGCGCGCGGGTCAGTGCATCGAGCGCCCCCTTGGCGGCGGCGTAGCCAGGCACGGTCGGGCGGGCGACGCGGGGGCCCATGATGGAGGTGGTGAAGATGATCCGCCCCTTGCCCTGCGCCAGCATCGGCCGCGCCACATCGCGGGCGAGGGCGAAATGGCTGGTCAGATGGGTGGTGAGGATGCGGGTGAAATCCGCGGTCTCCCATTCCACCAGCGGCTTGCGGTGTTGAATCCCGGCATTGCCCACGAAAATATCGATCCGCCCGTGGCGCGCCAGGATATCGGCTATCGCCGCCTGGGCGGCCGCCTCGTCGGTCACGTCGAACGCGGCCGCCTCGGCGCTGAACCCGGCCTCGGTGATGGCGCCGACGGCCTCGGCCAGCGCCGCCTCGTCCCGCCCGTTCAGGATGACATGGGCGCCGACCCGGGCCATCGCCTCGGCCATACTGCGGCCGAGCCCGCGGGAGGCGCCGGTGAGCAAGGCGACGCGGCCTGCGAGCGAGAAACTGGCGAGCGAGAACGGGGCCATGGTGGTTTCCTCCAATTTACCGTGATGATGATCCATCCCGGCGCGATGATCCACCGCCCGCCGCACCCTTGACCCGCCCTCCGCCGCATGCCCCACTTGCCGCCTGTGGCGCCGCCAGAGTGCCGAGGGGAGAGCGTGGATGGCCGAACGCCTGAAGCAGTCCAGCAATGCGCCGGTGCCCGGCAGGGGGCGGGCCGGGTGATTTCGTACACCTTCCAGTTCGGCGCCGTCTTCGCCGCCTTCGATACGCTGCTGTTGGGCGCCTGGCTCACCATCCGCCTCACCGCGCTCTCCGTGCTGCTCGGCCTCGCCATCGCCGTGCTCTGCGCCTATGCGCGGATGAACGGGCCGCGCTGGGCCGGGCTGCTGGTGCGGGTCTATGTCGAGCTGATCCGCAACACGCCTTTGCTGGTGCAGCTGTTCTTCGTGTTCTTCGCCCTCCCCATGGCCGGCGTTCGCTTCACGCCAGACGAAGCGGCGCTGCTGACGATGGCGACCAATCTCGGCGCCTATGCCAGCGAAATCCTCCGCGCCGGGGTGGAGGCGGTTCCCCGCGCGCAGATCGAGGCCGGTGAAGCGCTCGGGCTGCGGCCGGTGCAGGTCTTCCGCTTCATCATCTTCCGCCCGGCGCTGCGCACCGTCTTCCCTGCCCTCGCCAGCCAGTTCGTGCTGTTGCTGCTCGGCTCGGCCGTGGTCTCGGCCGTCTCGGCGGAGGAGCTGACCTCGGCCGCCAACGTGCTGCAATCCCGCACCTTCCGCGCCTTCGAGGTCTACGCGGTGGTGCTGGGGATCTATCTGGTGATGGCGACCCTGTTCCGCCTCGCCTTCCGCGTCGCCTATCACGCGCTGTTCGAACGCGGGCGGGCCTGAATGCGTCCGTTCGGCCCAACCGAGCTGTTCTTCATCATCGCCGCCCTGCGCTGGACGGCGGCCCTTTCCCTCGGCGCCCTGCTGCTCGGCGGCATCGGCGGGGTGCTCGTGGCGGTCGCCCGCGTGCAGCCTGCCCGCTGGCTGCGCTGGATCGCGATCGGCTTCATCGAGCTGTTCCAGGACACGCCACTCCTGCTGCAGCTCTTCGTCGCCTTCTTCGGCCTCGGCATCATCGGCATCAACGTCGATGCCTGGACGGCGGCGATGATCGCGCTGAGCCTCCACACCGCCGCCTTCCTCGGCGAGATCTGGCGCGGGTCGCTCGAAGCCATCCCCGCCACCCAATGGGAAGCCTCCCGCGCGCTCTCGCTCACCTGGGTGCAGACCTTGCGCCTGGTGATCATGCCCCAGGCGGCGCGGATCTCGGTGGCCCCCACGGTTGGCTTCCTGGTGCAGCTGATCAAGGGCACCTCGGTGACCGCGCTGATCGGCTTCCTCGAAATCACCCGCGCCGGGCAGCTTGTCTCCAACGTCACGCTTCAGCCCTTCACCGTCTACTCGGTGGTGGCCGGGCTCTACGTGCTGCTGTGCTGGCCGCTCTCGTTTGCGAGCCAGCGCCTCGAATCCCGCCTCTCCATCTCCACACGGCGCACCGAACCACGCGCCGCCTGACCTGCCGAAACAACCACCAAGGAGGACACCATGTTCAGACGCCTGCTGCTCGCCGCCTCGCTGGCCTGCCTGTTCGCCGCCGGCGCCCAAGCCCAGACCATCGACGACATTCTCAAGAAGGGGAAACTGGTGGTCGGGATCGACGTCACCAACCCGCCCTATGGCAATATGGGCAAGACGATGGAACCCGAGGGGCTCGACGTCGATGTCGCCAAGGCGATGGCCAAGCGCCTCGGCGTGGCGCTCGAGATCGTCCAGGTCACCGGCCCGAGCCGCATCCCGACCCTGCTCAACAACCGGGCCGACGTGATGATCGCCACCTTCGCGCCCACCCCGGAGCGGGCTTTGCAGGTCTCCTTCAGCAGCGTCTATTCCGACGTGCAGCAGGTGATCCTCGCCCCCGAATCCCGCGCCATCAAGAAGGTCGCCGATACCGCCGGGCTCAAGATCGGCGTCGTCCGTGGCAATACGCAGGACGTCGCCTTCACCCCCATGGCCCCCCCCGGCTGCACCATCCTGCGCTTCGATGACGACGCGGGGGTGATGCAGGCGCTGCTCTCCGGCCAGGTCGACGGCATCGTCACCGGCAGCGTCACCTCCGCCGTGATCTCCAAGCAGAACCCGGACAAGAAGCTCGAAATCAAGCTCGCCATCCGCGACAACCCGCTGACCATCGGCGTACGGCGCGGCCAGCAGGACCTGCTGAACTGGATCAACACCTTCATCTTCTACATGAAGTATTCCGGTGAGTTGGAGGCCCTGCACAAGAAATACGACATTCCCTACGCGCTCCCCGTCCTCTAGACCTTGATCGCGTGATTCACGCTTTCCGGCCTTCGGCCTCAAGCGATCACGCTCTAACCTCGGCACACCGCTCCCGGAGATTCCGCCATGGCCGCCCTGGATGACTGCTACAACATCGCCGATATCCGCCGGGCGGCGAAGCGGCGCCTGCCGAAATCGCTGTTCGAGTTCATCGACCGGGCAACCGAGGATGAGCTCGCCATGCGCAACAACCGCGAAGGGTTCGAGCGGTGGCGGGTAATGCCCCGCGCGCCGCTCGATGTCTCCAAGCGGGACCTCAGCACCACGCTGTTCGGCAAGCCGATGGGCATGCCCATGGCCATCGCCCCCACCGGGGCGGCCGGGCTGATGTGGTACGAGGCGGAACTCTGCCTCGCCCGCGCGGCCAAGGCGGCCGGCATTCCCTACACCATGGCCACCGGCTCCATGGTCGCCTTCGAGCGGGTGGCCAAGGAGGTCGGCGGCCGGCTGTGGTTCCAGCTCTATGTCTGGCCGGACCGGCAGATCACCTATGATCTCGTCCGTCGCGTGGCGGATGCCGGGGCGGAGGTGCTGCAAGTCACCGTCGATACCCCGGTCGCGCCCAACCGCGAATACAACACCCGCAACGGCTTCGGCCTGCCCTTCCGGCCGACCGTCGCGAACGTGACGGATATTTCTCTCCATCCGCGCTGGCTGCTCGGCACGCTGCTGAAATATCTGCTGGATGGCGGCATGCCGAAACTGCGCAACCACCCCGCCGAATTCAACGACGCCAGCACACGGGCCGCCATTGCCCCCCGGCTCACTTTGTCCGACTCGGTGGACCTCCCGGAAATCCGCCGCCTGCGCGCGATCTTCCCCGGCAAGCTGCTGGTGAAGGGCATCATGCACCCCGATGACGCGGTGGCCTGCATGGAGGCCGGCGCGGATGGCGTGGTGGTGTCCAATCATGGTGGCCGCAACCTCGATGCCGCCATGGCGACCATCGACGCGCTGCCCGGCATCGCCCAGGCGATCGGCGGGCGCGGCACCATCATCCTCGATTCCGGCATCAGGCGCGGGCTCGATATCATGAAGGCCCTGGCCCTCGGCGCCAACGCGGTGCAGACCGGGCGCGCCACCTTGTGGGCCGCGGCCGCCGGCGGCGAACCCGGAGTTACCCGGGCGCTGGACCTGTTCCGCCACGAACTCAGCACCGCGATGGCGAATTCCGGGGCGCGCACCATCGGCGACATCT
Source organism: uncultured Rhodospirillales bacterium (assembly GCA_903865895.1). Lineage (GTDB taxonomy): Bacteria > Pseudomonadota > Alphaproteobacteria > Acetobacterales > Acetobacteraceae > CAIYPH01. The sequence goes on from CAIPLM010000096.1 coordinate 4,548, forward strand.
CGGCGGATCTCCTGGTCCGGTGAGCGGCCTTCGCATCGGCGTCGATATCGGCGGCACCTTCACGGACCTTGTGGCGATCGGCGCGGATGGCACCATCCGCACCGTCAAAACCGAGTCCACCCCGCATGACTACAGCCTCGGCATCGCCAACGGCCTCGCCGACCTCCTGCGCGGGGAGGCCGTGGCCGAGGTCCTGCACGCCACCACCGTCGGCTCCAACACCATCCTCGAGGGCAAGGGCGCCAAGACCGGCCTGATCACCACAGAGGGTTTCCGCGACGTGCTGGAAATCCGCGACCTCCGGATGCCCCGGCTCTACGACATGCACTGGACCAAGCCGCCCGCTTTGGTTGAACGGCGGCTGCGCCTCGAAGTGCGCGAGAAAACCCGCTTCGATGGCAGCATCGCAATCCCGCTCGATCGCCCGAGCCTCGATCCCTGCATCGCCCGGCTCCGCGCCGAGGGGGTGGAATCGGTCGCCGTCTGCCTGCTCCATTCCTACGCCAACCCCGAGCATGAGCGGCAGGTCGCGGCGATCCTGCGCGCTTCCCTGCCCGGCGTCGCGATCTCGGTCAGCCACGAGATCCTGCCGGAAATCAAGGAATACCCGCGCACCAGCACCACCGTGGTGAACGCCTATGTGCAGCCCGTCGTGCGGGCCTATCTCACCGCGCTCACCGCCCGGCTCCAGGCGCTCGGGATCACCGCCCCGCTCCATCTCATGCAGTCCAATGGCGGCCTCGCCTCCGCCACCACCGCGGCCGATTTCCCCGTCCGCATCATCGAAAGCGGCCCGGCCGCCGGGGTGGTCGGCGCGGGCGCCATGGCGAGCGCGCTGGGCGAGGCCGCCCTCGTCACCTTCGACATGGGGGGCACCACCGCCAAGGCCGGGCTGGTCGAGGGCGGCGAGGTCCTGCGCGCCGAAGCGATGGAGGTCGGCGGCGGCGTGCTCGCCGGGGCACGCCTGCTCGTCGGCGCCGGCTACATCCTGAAACTCCCGGCGATCGATCTCGCCGAGGTCGGCGCCGGCGGCGGCTCGATCTGCCATCTCGACGCGGCCGGCGCCCCCAAGGTCGGCCCCCGCTCGGCCGGCGCCGATCCCGGCCCGGTCTGCTACGGCCGCGGCGGCAGCGAACCCACCATCACCGATTGCAACCTGGCGCTCGGCTATCTCGACCCCGCCGGCCTCGCCGGCGGATCCCTCCCCCTCGATCGCGCGGCTTCCGTGGCCGCCATCCGCGACCGCCTCGCCAACCCCCTCGGCATCGGCGTCGAGGAAGCCGCCCACGGCATGTTGCGGCTCGCCGCCTCGACCATGATGCGCGCCATCCGCGCTGTCTCGGTCGAGCGCGGGCGCGATGTCCGGGCCGCCACCCTCTTCGCCTTCGGCGGTAACGGCCCGCTCTTCGCCGCCGGCATCGCCGCCGAACTCGGAATGGCCCGCGTTCTGGTCCCCCCCATGCCCGGCCTGTTCAGCGCCTTCGGCCTGCTGGTCGCCGATACTGAGCACCACCTCTCCCGCTCCGTCCGCGCGCTGGGCACCGACGCCCCCCAGATCCAGGCGGTGGTCGACGAATTGCGCGCGGAGGCCACGTCCCTCCTCGCCCGCGACGGCTTCGCCCCCGAGGCGATCCGCCTCAACCTCGGCGCCAAGGCCCGCTATGCCGGCCAATCCAGCGAAATCGCCGTCCCCCTCGCCAGCACCAACGCCGCCGAAATCCTCACCGGCCTGCCCGAGGACTTCGCCCGCGCCCATCTCGCCACCTACGGCTTCCGCGCCCCGCCCGGCGAGGCGGTGGAATTGATCGACCTCACACTCATCGCCCGCGGCATCCCCCCCAGCCCCCGCATGCCCGCCCGCATCCCCCCCGCCGTCAATCCGGTGGCCGGCACCCGCGACGCCTGGTTCCCCACCATCGGCTGGACGCCAACACCGGTGATCGACCGCTCGGGGCTCGGCGCGCAACCCATCGCCGGGCCGCTGATCATCGGGGAATATGACGCGACCTGCCTGGTTCCCCCCGGCGCAACCGCGGCCCTGGATGATTTCGGCAATATCGAAATCCGGATCAGCCCGGGCTGAATGCGTTTATATTACTATATCGGAACAAAATAGACGCACCTCTCCCAACCCCGCCTAATCCCTCGGCAGACGTTTCGGCAGCAGCTTCATCGGCGTTCCCTCGGAGTTCGGGTACCACAGGATCGCCTCCCGCTCCTTCCGCGTCAGGCGCGGCACCTTCTCCGGTCGAGCCTTCACCGGCCGCTTCGCCCGCTGGCGGCGCGGCAATGCCGGAAGCGCGGGCGTATGGAGGTTCAACGCGTGGCACAGCGGCCGCAACAGGCGCAGCGCCTGCGGGCTCGCCGCGATCAATCGCGCCACCTCCGGATCATTCAGCAGCAACTCCACATGCCCGCCGAAATTACGCCCGAACGAGCCGATCTCATCGGCCAGCCAGCCCCGGCGGCGCGGCAGACACAGACGCGGCTTGGCGCGCACGGGCGTCTCTCCGCCCTCCGCCACCTCCACCACCTTGCGCGGCTTGCGCACGCGCGGCACCGCGCCGGCGAGCAAGCGCGGCCACAGCTTGAGGAACCGATTACGCAGCCGCAGCAGATAGCCCCACAGCAGCAGGCCAGGCATCGGCGGCTTCGGATGCACATTGAACGCCCGCCCGGTCGCCTCAATCAACCCGGCGATCGCCCATGCGAACCGGAACGCCACCTCATGGGTGCCGGCGGGCAGGCTCGGACGGTGAATCGGCGCGATCATGTCGCACTTTATAACGGCCTACGTTAGTCTATGCAAGGACTATTTGCACGGAAAACGTCTTTTTTCTCCACTCACCCTCAGCGGCACCCTTCCTGCAAGCCCGGCAGCCCCGGCGGCGGGCGGCGGAACTGTGTCGCCTGCTCGAAGGCGTAGGCAATCCGCAGCAGCGTCGCCTCACTCCAGGCCCGGCCGGTGAAGGTCGCACCAAGCGGAAACGGCGGCGTCTCCCGCCCATTCACCTCGGCGATAAACCCGGCCGGCACCTGCACGCTGGGATAACCGGCCTTGGCCGCGATCGCCGCCCCCGCGGTGCCCGGAAACAGCACGGCATCGAGGCGGTTCTCGTCCATATAGGTGTCGAGCCCCTGGCTCCGCGACGCGCGCAAATCGTTCTGCCGCGCCGCGATATATTCCAGTTCCTTCAGATCGCCCCGCGTATTTTGCGCCGCGAGGAAAATGTCCTGCCCGAAGCGCAGCGCCTTGTCGCCATGGGTGAAGTTGAAATTCACGATATCGCCCAGGCTCTGGATCGCCGTGCCGCGCGCCCAGTCCTTCAGATAGGCGTTCATGTCGTGCTTCAGCTCATAAACGAACACGATCGGCAGCCGTGCCACCTTGTTGCGGTCGGGGCTCTCCGGGTTGGTATTGAGGATCGCCATGTCCGTCCCCGGCCCGCCAATCCAGCCGGAGGTCGGGATGTTCTCCCGCACGATCACCGCCCCCGCATCCTGCAACGCGGTGATCACCTCCTCCATCACCACGCGGCCCTTGGGCGACAAGGTGCGCCAATAGACGTCATTGCCTGGGTCATTCGGGTCGGACGGCACGCCGATCCTCGCCCCGCGCAAGCCGTCGCGATCGAGTGACTTCAGGTAATCCACCGGCTTCGGCGCCGCCGATGTCGCGGGGTCCAGCGGGTCCGGCCCGATCATCGCGTTCAACAGCAGCGCAGCATCCTGCACCGTGCGGGTCATCGGCCCGGCCGTGTCCTGGCTCGCGGCGATCGGGATGATGCCGGCGCGGCTGATCAGCCCCACCGTCGGCTTCACCGTCACCAAGCCGGACTGGCTGGCCGGCGACAGCAGGGAGCCCGAGGTCTCCGTCCCAATCGCCGCCGCCGCCAGCCCCGCCGCGACAGCAACGCCGGAACCGGCGCTCGATCCACCGGGCGGCACGATCGGCACCCCCTTGGCATCCACCTCCGGCGCATAGGCATTGCGCACCTGGCCGCCCAGCGAGGAGTAGCCGGAGGGCATGCCAACGGCCAGAATATTGGCGAATTCCGTGAGATTGGCCTTTCCAAGCACAATCGCGCCGGCCTTGCGCAGCCGCGCCGCCACTGTCGCATCGCGCTTGGCAAAGGCATCGGCAAGCGCGAGCGAACCGGCGGTAGTGTGCATCTCATCCGCGGTCGCGATGTTGTCCTTGAGCAGGATCGGAATGCCCTGCAGCGGCGGCCGCTTCCCCTTGGCAAAGCGCGCAGCATCGCTCGCCGCGGCCAACGACGCCGCCGCCGGGTTGACCTCACGCACCGAATTCAACCCCGGCCCGGCCCGATCATAGGCGGCGATGCGTGCGAGATACGCCTTCACCAGCGTGGCGGCGGTGGTCTTGCCGTCCGACAGCGCCTGCTGGAGATCGGCGATCGAGGTATCCTCAACGCAAACGTCAGGCTTAGGGTTCGGCATCGCCGGTCGCTCCAGTGCGGGGGGTGGTTTGGCCACTGTGACGGCAGCCGGAGGAGGTGGAACCGGCGCCGGCGCCGCGGGAGCGGGCACCGGTGCCGGCGCGGCTTCGGCCACGGGCGGCGGCGCAGCGGCCGGCGCAGCTGCGGCCGCCAACGGCGCGGCAGGCGCGGCCTCGGTAACCGGCGCGACGGCAGGCGCTTCAACAGCGGGCGTCGCGGTCGCGTCCTCCATCACCGCAAGCGGCGGTGGTGGCGGCGGCAGCGGGATCACCTTGTAGCGCTGCTTCGGCGCCTCCGCTGCCTTGGCAGCCTTGGGAGCAGAGGATTTCGGCGCCACCGCGCGGTTCTGCTCGCCCTGCGCCCATGCCGGCGCCGCCCCCAGCAGCAGCGCCGCCAGCCCGGCGGCCAGCCCGGCGCCTATGCGGCGCTCAGCCATTCCCGACCAATGCGCGATAAAGCTCCGGGTCCGTCGCCCCCTCGGTGCTGAACAGCAGCACGCGGCTCTCCGCGGTCAGCCCCAACGCCGCGCGGGCCGCGGGGTCGGCGGCGGCAAGCAGCAGCCCGGCGAGCCCAGCCACCCCCGATTCGCCGGCGACCATGCCAAGCCCGGCCAGCAGCCGCATACATTCCACCGCCGCCTCATCCGGCACCGCCATGAAGGCCGCAGCCCCCCGCGCCAGCTCCTGCCAGGCCAGCAGGCTCGGCTCACCACAGGCCAGCCCCGCCATCAGCGTATCGAGATCGCCGGGAATCGCGGTCGGCGTCCCCAATTCGGCGCTCACAAGCAGGCAGGCCGCCCGATCCGGCTCCACCACCACGATGGACGGGCCGGGGCGAAACCGCGCCCGCATCTGCACCGATACCGCCGCCGCCACCCCGCCAACGCCACCCTGGATGAACACGTGGGTCGGCGCCGGGCCGGACCACTGGTTGGCCGCCTCATCGGCCATCAGCCGATAACCCTGCATCACGTCGACCGGCACCTGGGTATACCCCTCCCAGGACGTATCGGAGACCACGAACCAGCCATTGGCCGCGGCCGCCTCGGCCGCCGCCCGCACCGCGTCGTCATAGGTCCCGGGCACCCGGCGCACCTCGGCGCCATAGGCGGCGATCGCGTCGACTCGGCCCTGGCTCACCGTCTCATGGACGTAGATCACACAGGCACAGCCGAATCGCTGCGCGCCCCAGGCGACCGAGCGGCCGTGATTGCCATCCGTCGCGCAGGTCACCGTGATCGCCCGCGTCGCCGCAGCATGGCTCCCGGCTACCAAATCGCGGGACGTGGCATTGCCCGTCACCCCGCGCCGCGCCAACTCGGCCGAGAGCACCTGCGCCACCGCATAGGCGCCGCCGAGCGCCTTGAAACTGCCCAATCCAAAGCGCGGGGCTTCATCCTTGATGCAGAGATCGGCGATCCCGGCCGCCTGCGCGATCGACGGGAAATCCCGCAGCGGCGTCGGGGCATAGCCCGGCCAGGAGGTGATTTCTGCCCGCGCACGCCGGTAGCCGCCATCGGGCAGCACCACCGTGCCGGGCGTCCCGGCGGCGGGATTGACGAACAGGCGGAACGGATGCGGGCTCAACATACCGCCATCGTCCTTCGTCGCGCGCCGCGCCGCAAGATTGCCGATGCGCCGCCATCGGTTTCCGTCCGCCTACGCACCATTTGATCTCCATCAATGTGCGCCCCCGAACCCCGGCGCCAGATTTCACCATCCGAAACCGGAGGAACAGGACATGACGACCAGTGAGACTGCCTACATGGTGATGGTGCTCGCGACCTTTGCTGTTTTCAGCGTGTCGCTGCTGGCCGCCACCTGGCGCTACGAGCGCAGCCGCCCGGCCGCCAAGGCGCAGAGCGAAGCCCAGGGCCAACCCGCGCACGCCTGATCGGCGACGCCACCCCGCACGCGCCCCCCTTCCGCTTGCCGGGCTCCCCGGTCTATTCCGGGGGCCTACGATCTAGGAGGGCGCGATGCGGATCACTATTCTCGGCGGCGGCGGGTTTCTCGGCCGCAAGCTGGCATTGCGGCTGGCCGAGGAAGGCACGCTCGGCGGCCGCCCCATCACGGCGATGACGCTGTTTGACCTCGCCGCCCCCGCCCCCTTCCCCGCTCCTTTCCCGCTGACCTGCCTCGGCGGTGACATCGCCGAACTGCCGGAAGCCGCGATCCCGTCCGGCACCGACGTGATCTTCCACCTCGCCGCCGTCGTCAGCGCCGCCGCCGAAGCCGATTACGACCTCGGCCGCCGCGTCAATCTGCGCGGCACGGATGCGGTGATCGACGCCTGCCGTCGCCTCGCCGCCCCGCCCCGCGTGGTGTTCACCAGCTCCATCGCCACCTTCTCCGGCGGCCAGGGCAGCATCCTCGATGACGGCGCGCGGCAGATTCCCGCCAATTCCTACGGCACCCAAAAGGCCGCCGCCGAAATGCTGCTGGCGGACGCCACGCGCCGCGGCTTCATGGATGCGGTGTGCCTCCGCCTGCCCACCATCATCGTCCGCCCCGGCCGCCCCAACAAAGCCGCCAGCTCCTTCTTCTCCGCCATCGTCCGCGAACCGATGCTGGGGCTGGAGACCGAACTGCCGGTGCCCGACGATTTCGCGGTGTGGGTGGCGAGCCCGCGCAGCGCGGTCGGCTGGCTGATCCACGCCGCCGCGATGGATACCGCCCCCCTTGGGCTCGACCGCTCGCTCAACCTGCCGGGCATGAGCGTCAAAGTCGGCGAGATCCTCGCCGCGATGGACCAGGTGCGCCAGGGCGCCAGCTCGCTGGTGAAGCGCGTGGCAGACCCAGTGATCGCCGGCATCGTCGGCGGCTGGCCCCCCGGCTTCCGCGCCGAACGCGCCCCGGCCAACGGCTTCGCCCGCCACGAACCGCTGATCGACGTGATCCGCGCCTTCGTCGCCGATGACCTGGAAGCAACGCGACTCGATCGCGGACTCTGAGCGCAAGCGCGCATATCGCCTTGATTGCGCCCGATTGCGGGTTCACAAGGCATCAGGCCGCGCGCCGCCGGAGGTTTCTCCGGCGCGGATGGGTCGGCCGCTGGGGTGGATGAGACACGACTGCATCTCGCCGGATCGGATGACGGGCACGAAGCGGGCAATAGCCCGGCTTCGGAGGCGCCGCTGAGCGTGTCCTCCTCCAGCACCCGCCGCCGCGCCATCGGCGAATTCGTCCTCCATGCCCCGCAAATGCTGCGCGCTCTGGTGCGCGCCGACGAGGCCTGGCTGGTGGCACTCTCCGCCGTCGTCGGCATCATCGCCGGAATCTGCGTCACCGCGATCAGCCTGGTCACCCAGTTCATGCACCGCCTGCTGTTCCAACTCGGCCCGCATCAGCGGCTGAGCGGGCAGGTCGAGGTACCCCCGCTGAATACCGTGCTGGCCCTCACCATCGGCGGGCTGCTGGTTGGCCTCGCCGGCCTCGCGATCGCCCGCTGGTGGCCCCGCCGCGCGGTGGACCCGATCGAGGCCAACGCCCTCTACGGCGGACGAATGTCCCTCAATGACAGTCTGTTGGTGGTTGGCCAGACCATGCTCTCCAACGGCGTCGGCGCCTCGGTCGGGCTGGAAGCCGCCTACACCCAGATCGGCGCGGCGCTCGCCAGCCGCTTCGGCCGCATGTTCCGCCTCCGCCGCAATGATCTCCGCCTGCTCGTCGGCTGCGGCACCGCCGGCGCCATCGCGGCGGCCTTCAACGCCCCGCTCTGCGGCGCCTTTTACGCCTTCGAACTGGTGATCGGCACCTACGCGGTCGCCAACCTCGCCCCGGTCGGCATGGCCGCGATCTCGGCCGTTACGGTGGTCCGCTTGCTGATCCCCGACGAATACGGCTTCGAGCTGCGCGTGCCGACGGCGATCGAGCCGGTAAGCTACCTGCCCATCCTCGCACTCGGCATCATCTGCGCCTTCGCCGGCATCGCCATCATGCGCGGCGTGACGCTCACCGAAACGCTGTTCCGCCGCAGCGGCGTACCCACCTGGGCGCGCCCGGCGATCGGCGGCCTGGTGGTGGGGCTACTCGCCCTGGTCTCCCCCCAGGTGCTCTCCTCCGGCCACGCCGCCCTGCAAGTCGGCCTCGACGCACCCTACGGACTCGGCCAGATCGCGACCCTCATCGTCCTGAAATCCGTCGCCTCCGCGGTCTCGCTCGGCTCGGGCTTCCGCGGCGGGCTGTTCTTCGCCTCGCTCTTCCTCGGCGCCCTCGTCGGCAAACTCTTCGCCGCCGCCCTCGGCGCCTTCGCCTTCATGGCCGCCGTGCCGACGGTGGTATGCGCCCTGGTAGGCATGAGCGCGCTCGCGGTGGCCATCGTCGGCGGGCCGCTGACCATGACCTTCCTCGCCCTCGAAAGCACCGGCAGCTTCCCGCTGACCGTCGCGGTGATCGCCGCCAGCGTGGTCTCGGCGCTCACCGTGCGGCGCGCCTTCGGCTACTCCTTCGCCACCTGGCGCTTTCATCTCCGCGGCGAGGCGATTCGCAGCGCGGTCGATATCGGCTGGATGCGCAGCCTCACCGTCGGGCGGATGATGCGGCGCGAAGTGCGCACCGCCCGTGTCGACACCAGCCTCGCCGCCTTCCGGCGTGACGTTCCGCTCGGCTCCACCGCCCGCGTGGTGGCGGTGGATGCGGCGAATAAATACGCCGGCATCGTTTTGGTCGCCGAAGTCCACGCGCTGGCGAGCCGGCAGGGCACACTGGCCGACCTGCTGCACTACCAGCGTGACGTGCTGACGCCGCAAATGAGCATCAAGGACGCCGTCGCCCTTTTCGAGGCCGCGGAGGCTGACGCGCTCGCGGTGGTGGAAAGTGCGGAAACACGCCGCGTGGTCGGCGTGCTGACCGAGCAATACGCGCTCCGCCGCTACAGCGAGGAACTCGAGCGCCGGCGCCGCGAATTGTCCGGCGAATAGCGCACAAGCCCGGACACGTACCGATTGCGTCCGGCTCGCGCTTGTGCCTAACCTAGCTCAACGGGCCGAAAAGGCGCGGTAAAAACAGCATTTGCCTTAGGCAATGCCGGGAAGGAAAGCCACCGTCCGCCTTAATGGACATCAGCACTTTTCCGGCAGGCACGGGCAGGTCATGACTGGGACATGACCTTCTCGATCGTCTCGACGCCGAAGGCGTGCGTGAGAGGTGCCGGTAACGTCCGGCGGTTCAGGGAGGCGACAAAAAATGAGCACGACACGTGTCACACGCCGTACTGCCCTCAAAATCGGAGCCGCAACCGCGGCTCTCCCCCTGGTGCATATCCGCACCGCCGGGGCAGCGGGCAAGGTCTCGATTTTCTTCTGGGACCACTGGGTCCCCGCCGGCAACGACGTCATCAAGAAACAGGTCGCGGCCTGGTCCGAAAAAAACAAAGTCGACGTGCAGGCCGACTTCATCACCTCTATGGGCAATCAGACCCTGCTCACCATCAACGCCGAGGCGCAGGCCAAGCGCGGCCATGATGTGATCACCATCGGCAACTGGCTGGTGCGCGATCAGGCGGATCTGCTGGAGCCCGTCGATGACATCGTCGGGCGGCTCGAGAAGCAGTACGGCCCGGCCAACCGGGTGGCCAATTACTTCGGCAAGGCCAAGAACAAATGGGCCGCGGTCCCCTCCTCCTGGGGCACGCAGAACAAGGGCCCCGCCGGGCGCATCTCACTCCTGAAGCAGCACGCCGGCATCGACATCCAGAAAATGTATCCCGCCGCCGATGGCGCGGAGACGCCCGAGGCCAAGGCCTGGACGCTGGATGCCATGCTCAAGGCCGCCGAAGCCATGCACAAGGCGGGCTTCCCCTTCGGTATCGGCCTCGGCACCACCGCCGACAACGTCGATACCGCGGGCTCGATCTTTGCGTCCTTCGGCGCAGAGCTGGTGGATGCGGACGGCAAGATCCAGATCAAATCTGCAGCCGTCCGCCAGGCGCTCGAATATTGCCAGAAGCTGGTCAAGTTCCTGCCGGACGACGCGCAGTCCTGGGACGACGCCTCCAACAACCGCGCCCTGATCTCGGGGAAGTCCGCGCTGATCTACAACCCGCCATCGGCCTGGGCGGTTGCCGTCCGCGACGCCCCGGACGTCGCGAAGGATTGCTGGCACTTCCCGGTGCCCGCCGGCCCCAAGGGCCGCTTCGTGCCGCATAACATCAACTTCTGGGGCATCTGGCAGTTCGCCCAGAACAAGTCCGCCGCCAAGGATCTGGTCGAATATCTGATGCAGATCGAGAACGTCGACGCCCGCTCGCTCGCGGTGCTCGGCTACGACCTGCCGCCGTTCCAGAAGATGAACGAGTCGAAAGTGTGGGACAACATCGGCCCGCCCACCGGCTCGGTCTATAACTATCCCGTGCGCAAGCAGCACAACGCCATCGAACACGTCGCGCATATGCCGGCGCCGGCCGATATTGCAGTGCAGATCTATAATCGCGGCACCCTGCCGACGATGCTCGCCAAGCTGAAGAGCGGCGAGTCGATCGACGCTGTGATCAACTGGGGTACCAAGGAACTCGAGGGCTTCCTCTGAGTTTCCTGGCCGCGCCGGGGGCTTGCCCTCCGGCGCGGCGCCTCATTTTCGGCCCCGCCCAAAGCGGCGGCGCGACACGGCTAGCCGCTACGGGAGGCAGGCATGGCGGACGGTAATTCCATCGGCTACGGCGAAACGGCGCTGGTCAGCACGCCGCGGCCGCGCGTCGGTTCCATGCGCCGATTTGCGCGCAGGCGCTCGTTGTTTGCGATCTTACTCTGTTCGCCCCTCATCGCGCTCGTGGTCGGCCTGCAATTCTATCCGGCGGGATATGCGTTCTACTTGAGCATGCTCAACCGGAAGATGACCGGGTTCGTCCTGTTCGACAATTTCACCTTCCTGATGGGCCAGGATTCGTTCCAGCTCGTGGTGTTCCAGTCCTGCCTGTTCGCCGTCTCCGCAGTGGTCTTCAAGGCCTTGCTCGGCTTCATCCTCGCCCATCTCATGCACAACATCCGCGGCCAAAACCAGCGCATCTGGCGCGGCCTGCTGCTGATCCCCTGGGTTATCCCGCTGGCCCTCTCCACGCTCACCTGGTGGTGGCTGTTCGACCCTGCCTATTCCGCGCTGAACTGGACGCTGAAGTGGTTCGGCCTGCCCTCCATCCCCTTCCTCGGCACGGTGTGGAACGCCCGCATCTCCGTCATCGTGGTCAACGTCTGGTTCGGCGCGCCGTTCTTCATGATCATGTATCTGGCAGCGCTGAAATCGGTCCCCGAGCAGCTCTATGAGGCCGCGGCGATCGACGGCGCCGGGGCGGTGCAGCGGCTGTTCTTCATCACCCTGCCGATGATGCGCAACATCATCCTGATCACCGTGCTGTACTCCCTGATCGTCACCTTCGCCGACTTCGACATCGTACGCATCCTCACCAATGGCGGCCCGCAGGACGGCACGCATCTCTTCGCCACATACGCCTTCCAGGTCGGCATCCAGTCCGGCAACATCCCCCGCGGCGCCGCGGTCAGCCTCTTCATGTTCCCGATCCTCGCGGCACTGGCCTTCTTCGTGCTGCGCGATGTGATCAAGCGCAACAAGGAGATCACGGCATGAGTGCCACCATCGCGCGGCCTGGCAGCCTGCACCGCCAGCGCCAATGGACCTTGTGGGGCAGCTACACGGCGCTGAGTTTCTTCGTCGTCGTCTTCCTTGTGCCGCCCTTCTACATGCTGATGACCAGCCTGAAGTCCTCGGCCGAGATTTCCGCCGAAGCCGGCAATCCCTGGTATCCGCACAGCCCGACGCTGGCGAACTACATGACGCTGCTCGGCAGCGACTCGTTCATGCGCTACTTCTTCAACTCCGTCTGGGTCACCGCCGTCGTGGTGGTGGTCTCGATGGTGATATCCATCCTCTCGGCGTTCGCACTATCGCGCATGGGCTTCAAGGGCGCTCAGGTGCTGTCCACCGGGGTGTTCCTCACCTACCTCATCCCGCCCTCGCTGCTGTTCATCCCGCTGTTCCAGATCGTCGGCTGGCTCGGCCTCATCAACAGCACCTGGGTGCTGGTCCTGCTGTTCCCGACGCTGGCGGTGCCCTTCGCCACATGGATCATGATCGGCTATTTCAGCTCGATCCCGAAGGAGCTTGACGAGGCGGCCCTGATCGATGGCGCCTCGTATATGCAGATCCTGGTGCAGATCTTCATCCCCGTCGCGCTGCCCGGCATCATCGCCGCCACGATATTCGCCTTCACCATCAGCTGGGGCGCTTTCCTGTATCCTCTGGCCTATCTCTACAGTGCCGATCAGGTGACGCTGACCGTCGGGATCGTGCGCGACCTCATCCGCGGTGACGTTTTCGCCTGGGGCATGATCATGGCGGCTTGCGTGATCGGCGCCGCTCCGCCAATCATCATTTATACTTTCCTCATGGACTACTATGTGGCCGGCCTGACCGCTGGCTCAACGAAGGGGTAGACGTTCAATGGCTCAGGTTTCCATCCGCAAGGTCGTCAAGGCCTATGAGGGCAACGTCCAGGCGGTCAAAGGCATCGATCTGGAGATTGCCGATGAGGAGTTCGTCGTGCTCGTCGGCCCGTCCGGCTGCGGCAAGTCGACCACGCTGCGCATGATCGCCGGTCTCGAGGAAATCACCTCGGGTGACATCGCGATCGGCGGGGAGGTCGTGAACGACGTGCCGCCGCGCGATCGTGACATCGCGATGGTGTTCCAGAACTACGCGCTCTATCCGCACATGTCCGTCTTCGACAACATGGCCTTCGGCCTGAAACTGCGGAAATTCCCCAAGGAAGAGATCAAGAAGCGCGTCGATGATGCCGCCAAGATGCTCGACATCGCCATGCTGCTGGATCGCAAGCCCAAGGCCCTTTCGGGCGGCCAGCGCCAGCGCGTCGCCATGGGCCGCGCCATCGTGCGCAACCCGAAGGTGTTCCTGTTCGACGAGCCGCTCTCCAACCTCGACGCCAAGCTGCGCGTGCAGATGCGCACCGAGATCAAGAAGGTGCACCAGCTCGTCCCCACCACGACGGTCTACGTGACGCACGATCAGATCGAGGCGATGACCCTGGCGGACCGCGTGGTGGTGATGAACCACGGCATCATCGAGCAGGTCGGCGCGCCGCAGGAGCTGTACCACAATCCCGCCACCCGCTTCGTCGCCGGCTTCATCGGCTCGCCCGCCATGAACTTCCTCACCGTGAAGCTGGTGAGCGACAACGGCCTCTATGTCGAACTCGCCGACGGCACCCGCCTTGCGGTCAACCCGGCCCGCATCGATCGCTACAAGCCCCATGCCGGCAAGACGATGACCCTCGGCCTGCGCCCCGAGCATCTCACCGAGACCCACACCAACGAGAAGCCCGGCACCGCCTATCTCGACGCCACCGTTGACGTGACGGAGCCGATGGGCATGGAGACGATGGTCCACTTCTTCATCAAGGGTGAGCCGGTCTGCGCCCGCGTCGACCCGCTGACGGTGGCCATTCCCGGCCAGATCCTGCGGCTGGCGGCCGACATGTCGAACATGCACCTGATCGACAACGACACCAACAAGGTCGTCTGATCCAGGGCTTACCACGGGAAAAGGCGGCGCGGATCGGCGCCGCCTTTTTCATGTCCGGCCGTACTGGTCCTCCAGCCGCTCGATATCACCCTCATCGAGCGTGGCGCCCATCTGCACCTCGATGAATACCACCGGCTCGGCGCCGTGATTGGCGATGCGGTGGACCTGCCCGAGCCCGATCTCCACCACCTCGCCGGCCATGGCGGCAAAGGTCTCGCTCCCCAGCGTCACCTCCGCCACCCCCGCGACGATCGTCCAGCATTCGGCGCGGTAGCGGTGGCGCTGCAGCGAGAGCACACCGCCCGGGGCCACGGTGATCCGCTTCACCGCGAAGCCCGGCCCGGCATCCACCACCACCCAGGTGCCCCAAGGCCGCGTATCGCTCACCCCTATCGTGTAGCTGTTCGCCATCCCCGCCTCCTGATTGACGTCCAAATCGATTTGGAATACCGCTTACAGCATAAGAAAACGTTTGGGATCGTCCAGCCCCCGTGTCGCTCGCCCGCATCGCCCGCGCCCTCGGCATCTCGGTCACCACCGTCTCCCGCGCGCTCGCGGGCTACGACGACGTGGCGCCGGCCACCCGCGCTCTGGTGATCGCCGAGGCGGACCGCATCGCTTATCGCCCCAACGAGGCCGCCCGCCGCCTGCGCCGCGGCCGCGCGGAGGCCATCGGCGTGGTGCTGCCCTCCGGCCCCGGCCAGTTCGACGATCCGTTCTTCCTGCGCATGCTCTCCGCCATCGGCCCGGCGCTGGAGGCCGAGAATCTCGATCTGCTCGTCACCACCGCCCGCCCCGGCGCCGACGCGCTGCGCGCCTATCGCCACCTCGTGGAGAACCGCAAGGTCGACGGCATCATCCTCGCCCGCACCAGGCAGCACGACGAGCGCATCGGCTACCTGCTCGATCGCGATTTCCCCTTCGTCGCCCATGGCCGCTCACTCGAGTCGCGCCCCTTCGCCTATGTCGATATCGACGGCGAGGCCGCCTGCCGTGCGGCGACCGAGCGGCTCCTCGGCTTTGGCCACACGAGAATCGCGCTCATCAACGCCCTGCCGCTCTACATGTTCGCCCATCACCGCAAGGCCGGCTGGCTGGCCGCACTCGGGACGCCCGGCCCTCTGCGCGAGGTCGAACCCACCGAGGAAAACGGCTTCCGGGCCATGCAGGACCTGCTCACACACGAACGCCCCACCGCCGTGCTCTGCGCCACTGACCGTATCGCGGTCGGCGCCATGCACGCACTCGCCCATGCCGGGCTGCGCGCCGGGCGCGACGTCGCGCTGATCGGCTACGACGACCTGCCCCTCGCCACCTATACCGATCCGCCGCTCACCACCATCGCCCAACCGATCGAGCGCGCGGCGCGGCGCATGGTCGAGATGCTGCTCGCCCGCATCGGCGGCGCCCCCGCCGAGGGGATGCAGGAAATCTGGCCCGCCCGCCTCATCGCCCGCCAATCCGACGGCCCGCCCGCCGGGACCGACACGCCAAGAAACCACCAGGGAGACTCCCGCCATGAACCGACGCTCCACCCTTAGACTCGGTGCGGCACTGCTCGCCGCCGCGCTCGCAGGCCCCCCCCTTGTCAGCAGCGCCCTCGCGGCCGACCTGATCTTCTCCTCCGGCGCCCTCGGCCCGGTGCAGGAGGCGCAGAAGATGCGCACCGTTATCCTCAAGGACTACAAGGGCAAGGTGACCTTCCTGCCCGACGAGCCGCCGGCGCTGCTGACGCGCCTCAAGGCGGAACTGCAAGGCGGCGCTCGCGTCACCAGCCTGATCGGCGGCAATGACGGCGACCTCGCCGTGCTCGCCGCCGGCGGCGTGCTGGCCCCGGTGGATGATGTGGCGGCCTCGCTCGCCAGCCGCGGCTTCGCGCCGGACCTGCTGGCCATGGGCAAGCTCGGCACCGACAAGCAGATGTACATCCCGTGGATGCAGGCGACCTATTTCATGGTCGCCAACAAGAAGGCCCTGCCCTACCTCCCCGCCGGCGCCGACATCAACGCGCTCACCTTCGAGCAGCTGCGCGCCTGGGGCGAAGCGGCGCAGAAGGCCACCGGCAAGCGCGTCGTCGGCTTCCCCGCCGGGCCGAACGGGCTGATGCACCGCTTCTTCCAGGGCTTCCTCCTCCCCTCCTACACCGGCGGCGTGGTCACCACCTTCAAGTCGCCCGAGGCCGAGAAGGCCTGGACCGAGTTCGCCGCCCTGTGGAAAACCGTCACGCCGAACTCCACCTCCATCAACTTCATGCAGGAGAGCCTGCTCAGCGAGGACGTGTGGATCGGCTTCGACCACGTCGCCCGCCTGCTCAACGCGCTCGAGCAGAAGCCCAATGATTTCGTCGCCTTCCCCGCCCCCTCCGGCCCCAAGGGCCGCGGCTGGATGCCCGTCGTGGTCGGCCTGGGCATCATGAAGGACGCGCCCGACGCCGCCGGCGCCAAGGACCTGATCTCCTACCTCACCACCGACAGCACCCAGCTAGTCACCGCCCGCGAGGTCGGCTTCTTCCCCACCGTGCGCGCCACCCTCCCGCCTGACCTCTCGCCCGGCCTGAAAATGGCGGTCTCCGCCATCCAGGGCACCGGCCAGGCCAAGGACAGCCTCGCCGCCATGCTTCCCTCCGGCCTCGGCGCCAAGGGCGGCGAGTTCAACAAGGTCTTCCTCGACACCTTCCAGCGCGTCGTGCTGCGCGGCGAGCCGGTGAAGGACGTGCTGGCCCGCCAGGGCGAGACACTTCAGCGCATTATGACCGAAGCCAATGCCCCGTGCTGGAAGCCCGATCCGGCCAGCACCGGCGTGTGTCAGGTGAAGTAAGAAAGGGGCAGGTGAAGTAAGATGCGCGGACGTGCCCTCCCCTATTTGCTGGTCGCGCCCGCCGTCATCTTTCTGACGGTGCTGTTCTTCGTGCCCTTGGTGCAGACCATCGCACTGGCCTTCCAGACGACGAACGGCACCGGCTTCGGCAATTTCGCCCGCATGGCGGACGATCTCAATTTCCACGACGCGGTGGTGAACACCTTCCGCTTCGTCGGCCTCGCCGTGCCCCTGCAACTCGCGGCCGCCATGGGCATGGCGATGATGCTGCGCCATCTCGGCCGCGGACGGGACACGGTGCTGTGGATCTGGACCATCCCGTTGGGGCTGTCGGACCTCGCGGCCGGCCTGATCTGGCTCGCGATGCTGAATGACCGCGGCTATCTCGCCAGCCTGCTGTTCCATCTCGGCTTGGTTTCCGAGCCGCAATCCTGGCTGACCTACGAATCGCCCATGGCCCTCTTCATCGCCGTGGTGATCGCCGAGT
Organism: uncultured Rhodospirillales bacterium; assembly: GCA_903865895.1. Taxonomy (GTDB): domain Bacteria; phylum Pseudomonadota; class Alphaproteobacteria; order Acetobacterales; family Acetobacteraceae; genus CAIYPH01. The sequence goes on from CAIPLM010000096.1 coordinate 21,863, forward strand.
TCTGGCGGGCGACCGCGATCGTGGTGGTCATTCTGGTCGCCGGGCTGCAACTGGTGCCGAAGGAATACGCCGAGGCCGCCTCGGTGTTCGGTGCCTCGCCCTGGCGCATCTTCACCCGCATCACCTTGCCGCTGATGAAACCGTCCATCCAGTCCGCGTTGATCCTGCGCACCGTGCTGGCCTTCGAGGCCTTCGCGGTGGTGATCGCCATTGGTGGGCGGAACTTCCCGGTGCTGGTGAGCGAGGCCTATAATTGGCAGAACTTCAACCAGGAACCCGCCGTCGCCGCCGCCTATGCGGTGGTCGTGATGGTGCTCTCTTTGGTCGCCACCGTGGTGTGGCTGCGCGTGCTGCGCACCCCTGAGGAGCAGCGGGCATGACCGGCCGCCGCGCCCTCTATTTCGCCGGCGTCGTGGCGATCTGCGCCTGGGTGCTGGTGCCGATGTGGCTGCTCGCGGCCAATGCGCTGGGCGGCCAGCCCGTCATCGCCGCCTGGCCGAAACCCTGGCTGCCGCTGTCGATCTCGTTTGCGACCCTCGCGGAATTCCTCGCCATCGAGGGCGTGTTCCGCGCCATGCTGATCGGCTTCGAGGTCGCGGTGCTCTGCACCCTGTTCTCCGTCGCCCTCGGCCTGCCCGCCGGCTACGCGCTCGCCCGCTACAGCTTCCGCGGCGCCAACGCCTTCCGCCTGATGGTGCTGCTCACCCGCGCCTTCCCGGTCGGCATCCTCGCTTTGCCGCTCACTGTCGGCTTCATCCGCCTCGGCCTCTACGACACACCGCTCGGCATCGCGCTGATGCACACCGCCCTCGCTTTGCCCTTCGCCGTGCTGGTCTCCGCCAGCCTGTTCCAGGCCATCCCGCGCGAGTTGGAAGAGGCCGCCTGGGTGTTCGGCTGCTCGCCCTTGCAGGCGGCCTGGCGCGTGGTGATGCCGCTCGCTTTGCCCGGCGTCTCCGCGGTGGCGATCTTCGCCTTCGTGATCTCGTGGAACGAGGTCTTCGCCGCCTCGGTGCTCTCGGCGCGCAACCGCACGCTGACCGCCTATCTGCTCGCCATGCTCTCGGAAAGCCCGCTCTCCTACCAGTTCGCCGGCGGGCTGCTGCTGATCGCGCCGAGCGTGTTGTTCATCTTCCTGGTGCGCCGGCATCTCTTCGCCATGTGGGGCATTGCAAGCCGATGAGAGAGGACTGACATGGCCGGCATCACCATCGAGGGCATCCGTAAATCCTTCGGCACCACCACCACCGCGCTCGAAGCCGTCAATCTTGACGTCGCGGACCGCGAATTCGTCGCCCTGCTCGGCCCCTCCGGCTGCGGCAAAACCACGCTGCTGCGCATCATCGCCGGGCTCGAAACCCAAACCGCCGGCCGCGTGCTGATCGGCGGGCGGGACATCTCTTCCCTCCCCCCCCGCGCCCGCGGGCTCGCCATGGTCTTCCAGAACTACGCCGTGTTCCCCCACCTGAAGGTGCGCGACAACATCGCCTTCGGCCTCAAGATGCACGGCGCCGACGCTGCCCGCATCGCTCGCCAGGTGGTACGCACCGCCTCCCTCCTGCGGCTGGAACCGCTGCTCGACCGTTACCCCGCCCAACTCTCCGGCGGCCAGCGCCAGCGCGTCGCCGTCGCCCGGGCGCTCGCGGTGGAACCAGCCGTGCTGCTGATGGATGAGCCGCTCTCCAATCTCGACGCCCTGCTGCGCCTCGATATGCGCGCCGAGCTCAAGGAAATCCTCAGCGAGGCCGGCACCACCACCCTCTACGTCACTCATGACCAGACCGAGGCGATGGCGCTGGCCGATCGCATCGCGGTGCTGCATGCCGGCCGCGTCGAGCAGGTCGGCACGCCGTCCGAGATCTACCACTGGCCGGCCACCCGCTTCGTCGGCGGCTTCGTCGGCTCGCCGCCGATGAACTTCCTGCCGCGCGACGGCGCCATCCTCGGCATCAGGCCGGAGGATATCGACCTCGTCGGCCCCGGCGAGGGCATCGCCTTCCGCGTCAACGTGGTGGAGCCGCTCGGCGCCCAAACGCTGCTGACCGGCATCGCCGAATCCCACCTTCTGCGCGTCGCGCTCAACGGCGAGCACCGCATCGCCGCCGGCAGCGACCTCCATATCCGCCCCCGCCCCGATCGCATCCGCTGGATGGATGCCGCCACCGGACGCGCCACGACAAGGACCGAGACCAGCCCATGACGACCGATCGCATTGAAGCCGCACACGCGACCCTCCGCGCCAATGACCGTGGCGGCTACACCGTGCCCAATCCGCGCATCTATCCCTTCCAGTGGAACTGGGATTCCGCCTTCGTCGCCATGGGCTTCGGCACCTTCGACATGTCGCGGGCCTTCGACGAGATCGACCTGCTGCTGAAGGGCCAGTGGGATAACGGGCTCGTACCACACATCGTCTTCCACGCCCCGGCCGACAACTATTTCCCCGGACCTGCGGTGTGGGGCACCAATCAGCCCACCCCCTCCTCCGGCATCACCCAAAGCCCGGTGCTCGCCTCCGCCGCACGGCATCTCTGGGAGGCGACCAAAGGCCAGCCCGAGGCCGAGGCCCGCCTCGCCCGCATCTATCCCGGCCTCGTGCGCTACCATGACTGGTGGCACACCACGCGCGACCCCAAGGGTACCGGCCTCGTCACCACCCTCCACCCATGGGAAACCGGCGGCGACAACTCGCCGGCCTGGGACCAGCCGCTGGAACGGGTGCCGAGCGAGACCGTCACCCCGGTCGTCCGCCGCGATGACAAGGTGGTCGATCCCTCGATGCGCCCGCTCGCGATCGACTACCAGCGCTACATCCATCTCGTCGACACCTACCGCGCCACGGGGTGGGACCCCGCGAAGATGCTGGCCGTCTCCCCCTTCCGCGTCGCCGACATCGGCACCAACGCCATCCTGCACCGCGCCGAACTGGACCTGCTGGCGATGTCCCACCGCTTCGGCACCCCGGCCGAGCGCGCCCGCATCGTCGAGCGCATCCCGGCGATGGGCGCCGCCATCGGCCGGCAATGGGATGCGGCTGACGGGCATTTCTACTCGCGGGACCTGATTTCTGACACGCCCATCAAGGTGGCGACCTCCGGCGGCTTCCTGCCGCTCTGGGCCGGCTGCGCCAGCGCCGCCCAGGCCGGCGCACTCGAGTCCACGCTGATGGGCTGGCTGCGCCAGGTGCGCTACGCGGTCCCCTCCACCAACCCCGCTGACCCCCGCTACGAGCCGCGGCGCTACTGGCGCGGGCCGATCTGGTCGGTGGTCAACTGGATGATCGCCGAGGGCTTCGCCGGCTACGGCTACACCGACATCGCCGGCCGCATCCGCGCCGATACGCGGGCCTTGGTGACCAAGAACGGGTTCTGGGAATACTTCGATCCCCGCGACGGCACCGGCCTCGGCGGCCCCGATTTCTCCTGGACGGCGGCGATCGACCTGTTGCTGACACCCGCCTGATCCCGTCATTCTGCCGCCGACGCGGCGGAGCGGCGCATGATCCTGGTGTTCGAGATGAACTGGTCCGGCACGGTCCACGCACCGGGCAATGCTGCGACCATCCAGGCCATCGCCGCCGGCTGCCCGGAGCAGGAAATCCGCGTCTTCGCCGAGCCCGGCCATCTTCGGGAGTTGCGGCTGGACGGCATCGCCGGCCACCCGATCGCGCTCTATCCCCATTTCCAGGGCCGCCCCGGCATCGTCGCCTGGGGCCGCCTGCGCCACGAGTTCGCCCTGCTCCGCGCCGCGCTCGCCGGCGTGCCGCGCGATGAACCCTGCCTGCTGATGCTGCTCTCCACCACCTCCACCGCCATCTTCGCCGCCGCCCTCGCCGCCCGGCTGCGGCCCGGCACGCGGGTGCAGATCGGGCTGCACGGCGATCTCAACGAGCTCACCGGCGGCCGCTCGCGCCACCCGCTGCGCCGCGCATTCGATCTCCACGCCGCGATGGCTCGCCCCTGGCGGCATCTCCGCTTCCTCGTGCTGGAGGACGCCATCCGCGACGAACTCGCCCGCCTCGCGCCAGCCGCCCTGCCCCGCACCGACGTGCTGCCACTGCCGATCAACGCCACCGAGCTACCCGCCGAGTCAGCCGCCACGCTCGCACCACCGATCCGCTTCGGCTTCGTCGGCCAAGCCACCGAGGCCAAGGGCATCGGCAGCTTCCTCGCCATCGCCCGCGCGATGAAGGCGCGGCACGGCGCAGCAGCGGAGTTCGACGTGATCGGTCGCGGAGACCCGCGCCGGAAACCGCCGGATGCCACCGACCTCATCGCCTCGGTCGGCACCGACTACCTCTCGCGCGCCGAATTCACCCGACGCCTCGCCTCCCTGCACTACGTCATACTGCCCTTGCAGGGCGCCTATTACCGCCTCGCCGCCAGCGGCGCGCTGCTCGATGCCGTCACCTGGCTGAAACCGGTGATCGCCGGACGGGTGCCCATCGTCGAACCCTGGTTCGTCCATGGCGACGTCGGCCATCTCTGCATCGACGAGGCGGACATGCTGACGGCTATAGACGCCATCCTCACCCGGCCTGAACCGACCCGCTACGCCACCCAGACCACCACACTGCGCATCGCACGGGACGCCCGCTCCCCCGCTGCCACCGGCCAGCGCTACGCAGCGCTCATGCGCGGCTTCTTCCCGCCCTGACTCAGGCCTTCGCCCGCGGCCGGGCGACGCTGGCGATGCCAGCTATCACGCAGAAGGCCGCCGCCAGCCCGAGCGTCACCTTGGTCGCGCCGCTGGTGAGCACCGCGAACAGCACGCCGACGATGGCCGTCCCGATGGTCTGCCCCATCAGCCGCGCGGTGGCCTGCATGCCGCTCGCGCCGCCGCTGCGGGCAGCCGGGGCGGAGGTTATGATCGCGCGGTTGTTCGGCGAGTTGAACAGCCCGAAGCCGACGCCGGCGAAGCTCATCCGCCACCCGATTTCCCAAAGCCCGGCATGCTCAGGCAGGAACAGCAGCAGCAGCATGCCGATGAACATCACCGCCTGGCCGGTGGTGCCGACCAGCGCCGCCGAGAAGCGGTCGGACAGCCGCCCGGCGATCGGCGCCACGAAGGCGACCGTGAGGGGCCAGGGCGTCATCAACATCCCGGTCTCCCCGCGCGTCAGCCCCAGCACATCCTCGAAGTAGAAGGGCAGGCAGACCCACACCATCCCTTGCGCCGCGAAGGAGAAGGTGGAGGCAGTGACCGAGAGGGCAAACACTGGCCGAGCCATGAGATCGACCGGCAGCAGCGGGTTCGGCCGGCTCAACTGGCGGCGCAGCAGCAGCACGAAAGCCGTTGCTGCTACGGCAAATATCCCAAGTGCGAGGCGTCGCTCCTCCGCGACCCCGGCACCGTCGATAGCGATGATGAAGCCGCCGAAGGCCACCGCGTTCAGCACCGCGCTCCACATGTCGAACGCATGCCCGGCACGCGGGCTATCGGGCAGCATCTTGAGGCCGAGCAGCAGGCCGGCGATGCCAAAGGGGATATTGAGCGCGAACAGCCACTCCCACGGCGCCACCGAGAGCACCGCCGAGGCCACTGACGGCCCCAACGCCCCGGTGGTGGAGCCGATCATCGCGTTGTAGCCGAAGCCGCGGCCGAGGGTGCGGCGCGGATAGATATAGCGGAGCAGCGCCGAATTCACGCTCATCACCCCGGAAGCACCGATGCCCTGGGCGATGCGCGCGGCGATCAACAGCGGCAAATTATCGGCCAAGGCGCAGGCCAGGGAGGCGACGGTGAAAATCGCCAGCCCGATCAGATAGATCCTCCGGAAGCCGAAAATCTCGCCCAGAGCCGCCAGCGGCAACAGCGTCATCGTCACCGAGAGCTGGTAGGCGTTGACCACCCATATCGCCGAGGAGGGTGAAATCGCGAAATCCCGCGCGATGGTCGGCAAAGCGATATTGGCGATGGTACCGGTCAGCACCGCCATGATGAGGCCGAGCCCGGTGGCGAACACCGCCCAGAACTGGCGCGGCTGCGGCAGCCCATCCGGCGGCTGATCGCTCACGCGTCCATCCCGTGCAAATCCGCCACACCAATCAACCCAGCATCGGCGCCGAGCGCGGCCGGCACCAGGTTCGGCCGCAGGGCGGCGGGGTGGTCCTGCACGGCCGCGCGCAACCGCTCCAGCACGCCCTCCGCGAGCCCGAAGCCGCCGCCCACCACGATCACCTCGGGGTCGGCGATCGCCTGCAAGGTGACCAGACCACGCGCCAGCGCCGCGATGCCCGCCTCCACCGCCGCTCCGCCCTGCGCCAGGGCTGCCGCCGCATCCGCCGCGCCGGCATTGCGCGCGATGCCGAAGCCGGAGGCGTCATCCTCCAGCCGCGCGCCGGGGAAAGGGATCTGCCCGATATGCCCGCCCAGCCCGTGCCTGCCACGCAGCAGCCGCCCGCCCAGCACCAGCCCGCCGCCGACGCCGCTGGAGACGGTGACGAAGGCCATGTCGCGCCCCGCCCCGGCGCCGAAGCGATACTCCCCCCAGGCCGCCGCCTGCGCGTCATTCACCGCGCTGGCCGCCACGCCAAAACGCTCGCGTAACTCCGCCTCCAGCGGGAACCCCTCCGGGACCGGCAGCGTGGCCGGATTGACGGCCGACCACATGCCGTCTCGCACCACCCCGCTGACCGCGGCGGCCACCCCCGTATAGCCCCAGCCGCGCGTCGCCGCCGCCATCGCCGCCAGCCAGCGCGCCGGCCCTTCGGTGCGCGGGGTGGGCAGCACGATCCGCTCGCCAATCCGGCCCTGCGCCACGAGCGCGGCGCTCGATTTGGTGCCGCCGATATCGAGCGCCAGCACCGGCCGCGCATCCGTCGCGGCGGCGATCGCGGTCGCATACCAGGTGGTGATGTTCTCCGGCCGGGTAATCGCGGAGCCCGCCACCACCGCAAACGCCCCCGCCCGCGCCGCCTCGCCCGCCAGCTCCGGCGTGTTGAACCGCCCCTCCGCGAACACCGGCAGCCCAAGCGCCGCCGCCGCGCGCACGAAGGCGAGATCCGGCCCGCGCGGCACGGTCCCGCCGGTATAGCCGGACATCGTGGTGCCGATGATATCCGCCCCCGCCGCCTGCGCCGCGACGGCATCCCCGATATCCGCGCAATCCGCCATCGCCAGACGCCCGCGCGCGTGGATTGCCGCGATCAAATCCGCCACCGGCACCGGCCGCTGCCGCCGCGTGGCATCCACCGCGATGATCGGCGCGCCGGCATCCGCGAGCGCCGCCACATCCTCCAGCAGCGCGGTGATGCGCACCGGATAATCGTCGAAATCCCGCTTCAGGAGCGCGATCACCGGCAGATCGCACGCCGCGCATACCGCGGCCACATTGGCAGCCCCCTGGATCCGCAGCCCCTTGGCCCCGCCATCCCGCGCCGCCAGCGCAAACCCCACGACAAAAGCCACGCTATCGGTCGGGCCATCCGGCACCGGCTGGCAGGAGACGATGATTCCATGGCGCATTCGCTCGATCGTCGGGTGCGGCATATCTCTCTTCACTCAGTGGAATTGACGGCGCGGCGTTATCCCCTACCCTCGCCCTTCAATTGCGCGCGGGCAAGCCATGGAGGCGCCCGGCGCCGGGAAAAGGAACGCTCCGTGCCCAAAGATCTCGCCGGCCTCAAGGGGATCGTCCCCCCCGTGGTGACACCGCTGAACACCGACTATACCGTCGACTACCCCTCCTTCACCCGGGTGATCGAGCATCTCCTCGCCGGCGGCGTGCATGGGCTGTTCTTCCTCGGCTCCACCAGCGAGGTGGTGTTCCATGACGAGGCGACCCGCCGCCAAATCCTCGAACACGCGGTGAAAATCACCAACGGCCGCGTGCCCGTCCTCGCCGGCGTGGTGGACCCCACGACCGACCGCGTGATCGGCCACGCCAAATCCGCCGCCGCCATCGGCGTGGACGGCGTGGTGGTCACCGCCCCCTTCTACACCCGCACCAGCCAGGCCGAGACGATCGACCATTTCCGCTACGTGCGCGACGGCGCCGGCGTGCCGGTAATCGCCTATGACCTGCCGGTCTGCGTCCACATCAAGCTCGAACGCAATACCGTCGTCACCCTCGGCCGCGAGGGTACCGTGGTCGGCCTCAAGGACTCCAGCGGCGATGACGGCGGCTTCCGCTACGTCATGTCCGACATGGCGGACCGGCCGGACTTCTTCTGCATGACCGGCGGCGAACTCGGCGTTGACGGCATCCTCCTCGCCGGTGCCCACGGCGCCGTTCCCGGCCTCGGCAACGTCGACCCCGCCGGCTACGTCCGCCTCTATGACGCCGCCCGTCGCGGCGACTGGGCCGCGGCCAAGGCCGAACAGGAACGCCTTTGCCGCCTGTTCGAGATCGTCTGGTGCGGCACACCCCGCACCAGCGCAGGCGCCTCCGGCGTCGGCGGCTTCAAAACCTCCATGCGCGCCATGGGGATCATCGAGACGAACATTATGGCCCGCCCCCAACGCAGCCTCAACGCCGAGGAATCGTCCCGGATTGAAGCCATCCTCCGCGGGGTCGGGCTCCTCGCCTGACCTTCGCGGGCGTCACATCCCCCAGCGGCGCACGAACCACGACTTAACCGTGTGGGTCAGCGCCGCGTAGGCCATCATCATCGCCAGCAGACAAGGCCAATAAAGCGCCGGCAATGGCTTGAAGCCCAGCGTCGCGCCGAGCGGGGTGTAGGGGATGGCGGCGCCGATGGCGCAGATGATGATGGTGGTGGCGATGAGGGGCGCACTGGCGCGGCTTTGCAGGAAGGGGATGCGGGCCGTGCGGATGATGTGGATGATGAGGGTTTGCGTCATCAGGGATTCGACGAACCAACCGGCCTGGAACAGCCCTGGGTCAGTCCAGGCGCCGAAGCCGTAGAGCATCAGCCCGAAGGTCGCGTAGTCGAAGATCGAGCTGATCGGGCCGATCAGGAGGACGAAGCGGGTGAGGTTGCCGATATCCCAGCGGCGCGGCACCGCGAGGTATTCGGGGTCCACGTTGTCGGTGGGGATGGTGGTTTGCGAGAAATCGTAGAGCAGGTTGTTGGTCAGCACCTGAATCGGTGCCATGGGCAGGAAGGGTAGGAACAGCGAGGCGCCGAGCACGCTGAACATGTTCCCGAAATTCGAGCTGGCACCCATTTTGATGTATTTGGTGATATTGGCGAAGATGCGCCGCCCTTCGATCACACCCTCGCATAATACCATCAGGCTTTTCTCGAGCAGGATGATGTCGGCCGATTCCTTGGCGATATCGACGGCGGTATCGACGGAAACGCCCACATCGGCGGCTTTGAGAGCGGGGCCGTCATTGATGCCGTCGCCCATGAAGCCGACGACGTGGCCGTTGGCGCGAAGGGCCGCGATCACCTCGGCCTTCTGCGCCGGGGCGAGCTTGGCGAAGACGTCCGTCGTCTCCCCCGCGGCGGCGAGGGCGGCGGGCGTCATCGCCGCGATCTCGTGGCCGAGCAGGATGCGGTCGGCGGGCAGGCCGACCTGGCGGCAGATGGTGCGGGTGATGGTGCCGTTATCGCCGGTGAGGATCTTTGTGCGCACGCCGGCGGCGGCGAGCTCCTTCAGGGCGGCGGGCACCGACTCCTTGGGCGGGTCGAGGAAGGCGACGTAGCCGAGCAGCGTCATACCCGCCTCGTCGGCCACCGTGTAGCGCGCCTGTGCGGCGGCCATCTCACGGAAGGCGACGGCGACGACCCGGAAACCCTGGCCGTTGAGGCGTTCCATCTCGGCCTTGGCGTCCTCGAAATGCTTGGGATCGAGCACGCCGCCGCTGGCGCCGAGCACGTAGTGGTCGCAGACCGTGAAGATCTCCTCCACCGCCCCCTTGGTGATGATGAGCTGGCTGCCATCCGGCCGCGCCAGCACGACGGACATGCGGCGGCGTTGGAAATCGAACGGGATTTCATCGACCTTCACGTAATCGGCCTTGAGCGCGGCATGCTCGGGACGCTGCGCGTGCTGGACGATCGCGTCATCCAGCAGATTGCGCAGGCCAGACTGGAAGCGGCTGTTGAGCCAGGCGTATTCCAGCGTGCGCTGGCTCTCCTCTCCCTCAAAATCAAGATGATACTGCAGGATGATGCGGTCTTGCGTGAGGGTGCCGGTCTTGTCGGTGCACAGCACATCCATGGCGCCGAAGTTCTGAATGGAGTTCAGACGCTTCACGATCACCCGCTTGGCCGCCATCGCCATGGCGCCCTTGGCGAGATTGACGGTGACGATCATCGGCAGCATCTCGGGCGTTAGGCCGACCGCGACGGCCAGGGCGAACAGCACCGCCTCCAGCCAGTTTCCCTTGGTCAGCCCGTTGGCCAGCAGCACCGCCGGCACCATGATCGCCATCAGGCCGAGCATGAGGTAGGTGAACTGCGCGATCCCACGGTCGAAATCGGTCTGCGGGCGGGCGCCTTCCATGCTGCCGGCGAGTTGCCCGAAGGCGGTGGTGGCACCGGTGCGCAGGATCAGCGCGGTGCCGGACCCGCTCAGCACGTTGCTGCCCATGAAGGCGAGGTTCGGCAGGTCGAACGCCTCCTGCGGCCCGGCGGCGGGGATGGTCGCTTCCTTGGCCACCGGCATGGCTTCGCCGGTGAGGGCGGATTGGTTGATGTGGAGGTCCTTGGTCTCGAGCAGGCGCACGTCACCGGGCACCAGGTCACCGGCGGCGAGGCGCACGACGTCGCCGGGCACCAGGGTATCGAGCGGCACCTCGCGCACCGCCGAGGCCCCGTCGGCACCGATCCGTTGCACGGAGGCATGCGTCTTCACGAGCGCCCGTAACTGCGCCGCGGCCCGGTTGGAGCGGTGCTCCTGGACGAAGGACAGGCCGACGCTGAGGACCACCATGAAGATGATCACGATCGCCGCCCGCAGGTCTCCGGTGAGCCAGGAGATGGTGGCGAGGGCGGCGAGCAGGAAGTTCAGCGGGTTCTTCGCGCGGCCGAGGAGTTCCTGGAACACCGACAAATGCTTCTCGGTCGCCACTTGATTGGGGCCGACGCGGCGCAGGCGCTCCACTGCTTCCGCCTCGGTGAGGCCGGACGCGCTGGTGGAGATCGCCGCGAGGAGCGCCGGCATGTCCTGCCGGGCGGAACGGAGCAGCCCGTCATCCACAGAGGCCAAACGATGGGCCGCCTGCGCCGGCACCGGCACGCCGATGGCCCGGATGCGATCGAGCAAAGGCCGTAATGCCGCCATGCCAACTCCTGTCAGTCCGGCAACAGCTTACCCCCCTGCGAACGGCGCCGGAAGCGCGTTCCTGGGAGGCCTGCCGGCGCCGGTCAGCCGGCGGGCGGCACGCGGCGGAACTTGTGGAGCGAGCGGAGGTCGGCCGGGCGGGGCTGGTCGGGATACATGGTCGGCCAATTGGTCCAAGAGACCTCCCCGACATAGAGATCGCCGTGGCTGTCGACGGCGATGCCGTGCGGGGCCATGAACTCGCCAGGGCCGGTGCCGGGATGCAGCCCGCCGATACGGCCGAGGCGCTTGCCCGTCATGTCCGTGATGGTCACGCGGGGGCCGAGATTGGGCATGTGGCGGTTGACCGGCATGCCGGGGCCGAGCTCGCCGATGTAGCAGACCGGGCAGGCGCCGGGGGACATGAACAAGGCGCAGGGGCGGTGGAGGTTGTTCCACTGGCCCTGGTAGCGCCCCTCGCCATCGAACACCTGCACCCGGTGATTCTCACGGTCCGCCACGTAGAGCATCCCGGCGTCATCGCAGACCAAATTGTGCACGATGTTGAACTCGCCGGGGTCGGTACCCGGACTACCCCATGATTTCAACAACTTGCCGTTCGGCGCGAACTTATGGACGCAGGAATTGCCGTAACCGTCGGTGACGTAGATGTCCCCGTGCGGCGACAGCACGGTATGGGTGCAGCGATGGAACGGCAGGCCGCTCATATAGGCGGAGGGGCGGCCGGGGATTCCCAGCGTCATCAATAGCTTGCCGTCCAATGTGCATTGCTTGACGGAATGGTCACCATCATCGGTCAGCCAGATCGTGTCATCCGGCCCCATGTGCAGGCCGTGAGCGCGGGGGAACATCCCCTCACCCCAGCTTTTGAGGAAATTCCCGTCGCGGTCGAACACGATCATCGGGTGCTCGCCACGGTTGAAAACGTAGACCCGATCCTGCCGGTCTACCCCCACCGCGCCGATTTCCTTGAAGGACCATCCCGGCGGCAATTTTGCCCAATTTTCAATGACTTCGTAGGTGTAGTCGCCACTGCCGATGAAGTTCGCCATCTCCGCCTCCCCGAGCCCGTTGATTTGCGTCAATGATGTGACAGCCCGACGCGCACACAGTGTGCCGCACGTTCGGGGAGAACGACCATGCCACATCGGCGCATGTCCGACATCATTCGCCGCCGCCCGGTGACGCTGGGTGGCGGGGCCACGGTGCAGGAGGCCTGCCGCCTCATGCATGAGCACCGCATCGGCGCCATTTTGGTGACCGAGCCATCAGACAAACTTGTCGGCATATTCACCGGACGCGATGTCGTGCGCCTGCTGGCCGAAGGGCGCAATCCCGCCCACACCCACCTCCACGCCGTGATGACCCGGGAGCCCACGCACCTGCCGCCGGAGCATACCGCAATCGATGCCCTGCGCCTGATGCACGACGGCGGGTTTCGCCATGTGCCGGTGGTGGCGCATGGCAAGCTGGTCGGCGTGGTCTCGGTGGGCGATTTCCGCCAGTTCGAACATGCCCGGCTCGATGACGAGACGGGCATCTGGGAGCGGATGTAGCGGTTAGTCCCGCCTGAACGGGAAAGCGAGTTGGCCCGTGAGGGTCTCGGGCACCTTGGTGTCGGTGCCGTATTCCGCCGGCCAAGCTTTGGGCAGATGATGGGTGCCGAACAGACGGTCGATCCAGGGCAGCACGGTCGCGTAGTTGTGGTCGACGTGGTCGTGCCGGCTGTGGTGCCAGTGGTGGAAGGCCGGCGTTACCAGCAGATGCTCGAACCAGCCGAAGCGAGCGCGCAAATTGGCGTGGATGAGGAAGGACCAGATCCGCCCGGTCACCACGAAACCCATCATCGCGGGATCGGGCGCGGTGGCGAGCGGCTGGAGCAGGCCGAGCGCGTAGAGCGGGACATAGCCGCAGATGCGGGTGAACATGAGGTCGAGCGGATGGGCCCGGCAGTTCACCATGAAGTCGATCTCCTCGGCGCTATGGTGCACGGCATGAAACCGCCACAGCGCGGGGATTTCGTGCAGCCAGCGATGGCCCCAATAGCCGCCGATCTCCCCCACCACGAGCGCCACGGCAAAGCGCGCGGGCACCGGCAGGCCGGTGAAGATTGCCTGCGCCGAGGCCGGCATAACCTGCGCGAGCAGCCAGGCCACCACTGAGAGCGGCAGGGCCAGGAACAGGGTGAGCACAGTGCTGTTGAGGAAATAATAGGCGACATCCAAGGCCAGCGACTTGCGCCGCACATTCTGCTTGCGAAGCGCCCAGAGCCGCTCAAGCGGGATGAAGATCACCGACAGCAGGACGAGCCAAGCGCAGAGCGCCAAGGTCTCGCGCAGGATACTTTGTGCCAGCGCCATCAGCGCGGCCGAGTGAGGATTAGCGGCGCGCCCGCATGCGCCGCGCGCCGAAGAGGCCGGCGACGGCCGAGCCGAGCAGCAGCATCGCGGTGGGCTCCGGCACCGCCGTGCTGGCGTTCTTGGTCAGGGACACGCCATCGAGCATCGCGAAGGGCGGCTGTCCGGCATTGAGGCTGCTGGAAGCGAAGAACTGCAGCGTCATCGAAGCGGTGGTCGCCACGACGGCCATCGTCACCTGCGTCCAGCCGGTAAAGGAATGGTTGGCAACGTTCATGCCCGCGGCGTTCTGGTTGAGATCGACTTGATTGTTCGAGTCGGTCGCCTTCACGTTCCAGGTGTTGGTGAAGCCGCTGAACGCATCAAAGCCCTTCTGCTGGCCAGCGGCCTGATAGAAGGAGAGGGTGTAGGTGGAGCCGACAATCAGGCCGGTCACCGTCGTGGTCAGCACGCCAGTGGTGGTCGGGTAGATCGGGTCCGTCGTGAAGAAACTGCCGCCATCGGGGCTGGCGGTAATGGCAACGCTGCCGGACCCGCCGTTGCCGGTCACGCCCGTTCCGTTGGGGCTCCAGAGCTGTAGGAACCCGGACGGGCCGTTGAACCCATTGATCGCCTGGTTCGGCGTCACAATAAAGCCGTAGCCCGAAGTGGTTGACCAGCCGCTATAGGCGGTGCCGGTGCCGCCGGTTTGCAAGAGTTGCTGCGAGCTCAGGTTGGCGCCGGCGAAATTCTCGAAGGAGCCGTTGGTGATCAGGTTCTGTGCCTGTGCGGACGACGCCATGGACAGACCTGCCACGGTCGCAGCGATCGCGAAGAGCCGCGCCAGGGAGATTTTGCAGCTGCCAAACATATTCACCACCCGCTCTATCCCCTGCCGCGCGTCACTTTGCATTTTGCACCGTTCAGCTGGCCGAGGAAACACTCTATCCGTTAACCCACTTGTCGCAAATTGCGATGGCGAAGGCAAGCGAAAGTTCGTCTCAAATTGCAAGCAATTGCTAGAAAAGATCACGTTTTCGGGTGCGTCGCCGCCCAATGCCGCGCGATATCCAGCCGGTTGCAGACCCACACACCGGTATGGCTGCGCACGTAGTGGAGAAAATTGCGCAAACCCTCGGAGCGGCCAGGGCGGCCGGCGATGCGCATGTGCAGTCCGATCGACATCATCGCCCCACCCTCCAGGCTCTCCCGGTACAGGCAATCGAAGGTTTGCCGGAGGTAGTCGTAGAAATCGACGCCGGTGCTGAAGCCTGCGGGGTTGGTCAGCTTCGAATCGTTGACGTCCATCGTATAGGGGATCACCAGATGCGACCGGCCGTGGCGCGTGTCCCAATAGGGCAGATCGTCGTTATAGGCGTCGCTGTCGTAGAGGAAGCCGCCCTCCTCCACCAGCAGCCGCCGCGTATTCACCGAGGCGCCGGTGCGGCAATACCAGCCGAGCGGGCGTTTGCCGATGGTCTTCTCGAGAGAGGCGACGGCGCGGCGGATATGGTCGCGCTCCTCCGCCTCGGAGAGCAGCCAATGCTTTTCCCAGCGCCAGCCATGGCAGCAAATGTCATGCCCGGCATCCACGATCGCCTTCGCCGCCTCCGGGTTGCGCTCCAGCGCCAGGGCGCAGGCAAACACGGTCAACGGCAGGTCGAAATCGCGGAACAGCTTCATCAGCCGCCAGAAACCCACGCGGCTGCCGTACTCGTAGAGGCTCTCGGCATTCATATCCCGCATGCCGGCCGGCACGCCGGTGGCGCCCTCCAGCAGCCCGGTCTCGGGCCCCGGATCGCCATCGAGGATGCTCGCCTCGGAGCCCTCCTCGTAGTTCATCACGAAATTCACGGCGAGGCGCGCGCCGTCCGGCCATTTCGGGTTGGGCCGGTTGGCGCCGTAGCCGACGAGATCGCGGGGGTAGGCGGGGTCGGTCATGCGCAAGCTCCGTTTCGCCGCCTATTGGTGCCACCCGGCCCCAGCCGCGACAAGGGCCACAAGATCACGCCGCCGCCCGGGCCTTCGCGCGCTCGCGTTCGCGGTGGATCGTGTAGAGTCCGCTGGCGACGATGATCGCCGCCCCGACCAGGGTCTGCGCATCGGGCAGGGTGTCGAACACCAGGTAGCCCGCCGTGGTCGCCCAGATCAGCTGGATGTAGCTGAACGGCGCCAGCAGCGAGGCGCCCGCATAGCGGTAGGCCTGGATCATCCAGTATTGCCCCACCGTCGCCAGCACGCCGAGCGCGATATTGAGGGCCAGTAGGCTCATGCTTGGCACCACGAAATCGAACGGCACCGCGATGCTCAGCATCACCAGGCCGATCACCCCGGTCCATAGCATCGTCGCCGAGGTGTCTTCGCGCCCTGCAATGCGGCGGGTGAAAATGCTCGCGAAGGCCCAGGCCAGCGAGGAGCCCAGCACCAGAAACGCCGCCGGCTGGAAGGCGCCGGTGCCCGGCCGGATCACGATCAACACGCCGACGAAGCCGACAATGATGGCCGCCCAGCGCCGGATCCCCACCACCTCGCCCAGCATCGGCACCGAAAGCGCGGTGATCAGCAGCGGCGAGACGAAGCCGACCGAGGCCGCATCGGCCAGCGGCAGATAGCGCAGCGCCAGCACGAACAACAGCATCGAGGCCACCATCATCACGCCCCGCGCCACCTGCACGCCCGGATACTTGACCCGCACGCGCATCCGGCCCTCCCGCAGATTCACCAGCAAAACCGCGACCAGGAACGTGATGTAGCGAATCCAGCCGATCTCGATCACCGGGATGTGGTTGCCGAGAAACTTCGCCATGACATCGGTGATGGAAAAGCAGAGCGTTGCTGACAACAGCAGCAAAACGCCCCGCATCGGGTTATCCATGGGTAGGTCTCGGCATCGGGGAGACCGACTAGAAGCGCCATGCGATGGCGCACCGCAAGCGCAGGGTTCGGAACGCAGGCATGCGGGCGGCCCGCTGGGGAGCCGCCCGGTTGGCCTCAGGGCGTGGCGACGTAGCTGTCACGGCGGGGATCCGCCGCGCCGGTTTTGGCTGATGTATCGGGGTTGATGGCGATGCCCTGCATGCCGCCCACCGACATCGTCCAGGCCGGCGTGTCTTCGATGCCGTGGCCGCGGGCCTTCAACTGCGCCAGCACAGCGGGGTCGAAGCGGGATTCCGGCTGCACGCGGGTGCCGTCCCACAGGCGGGCGCGGGGGGCTTCGATGGCGTCTTGCAGGCCGAGGCCGAAGTCCTTGAACTGAACCATCGCCTGCGCCTGGGTCTGGCAGATGCCGTAGCTGCCGGGGGTGCCGAGGGCGAGGACGGGCTTGCCGTCGGCGCGGGTGGAGACGGTGGGGGCGGTGCAGATGGCGAGTTCGACGCCGGGGGTCAGCGGGTTGGTGGCGCCCGGGGTGATTTCGCCCCAGTAGAGGAAGTTGTTCATGCACACGCCGGTGCCGGGGATCACCACGCCGCAGCCGAACAGGCCGCCGAGCGACTGGGTGATGCAGATCACGTTGCCCTCGGCATCGGCGATGGAGAGCGAGGTGGTGTGCTCGCGGTCCGGGTTGGGCTCGGTGGGCAACCACTGCTCGGTGAGGCCGACGATCGGCTTGCCGTCGCGCACGCGGGCGCGCTGGGCGTCGATGTTCTCGTCGGACAGCAGCCAGGCGAGCTTCTCCGGCGCCGGCTTGTTGTGGGCGATGCGCTGGCCGGCGGCGAGGCGGATGGCGCGCCAGACCGTGTCGAGGTGCTCGACGCCATTGCGCTCCATGGAAGCCAGGTTGAAGCCATCGAGGATGCGCATGGTCAGCAGGAACTGGAAGGCTTCGGCCGGGGGTGGCAGGGTGTGGACGGTCATATCGCGGTATTTGGCCTTCGCCGGCTCCTGCCAGCGCGGCTGCACCGCCTCGAGGTCCGCCATGGTGAAGCTGCCGCCGATCTTGGAGAGGTGATCGACCATTTTGCGGCCGAGCGGGCCGCCGTAGAGGTAGCCCGGCCCGTTCACGGCGATCGCCTCGAGGGTCTCGGCGAGTTCGGGCTGCTTGAGGATATCGCCCATCTTCATCTTGCCGCGGCCGCGCGTGTAGTTGTGCAGCCAGTCGCCATAGAAGGAGAGGTGCTTCAGCCCGTCGACCGCCTGGTTGATGCCGTCGGTGTTGAACTCGATGATGGGGAAGCCGTCCCGCGCCAGGGCGATGGCGGGGGCAAAGACTTCGGCTAGGGATTTGCGGCCGTAGGTCTTAACCAGTTCGCACCAGCCGGCGAGGTTGCCGGGGGTGGCGGCGGCGGCGGGGTGACGGGCGGTTTCCTCGCGATCCTTGAACTGGCCGACGGGGAATTGCGAGGGCACCCTTGTGATGTAGTCGAGGCAGCGGATGCGCTGCTCCTTGGCGATGTAGCAGGTCGCCATCCCCAGGCCGGAGAGGCCGGACATGAAGGGCTCGGTGACGTTGAGCGCGGCGGCGGTGGCGGCCGCGGCATCGAAGGCGTTGCCGCCCTGGCTCAGGATTCGCGCGCCGGCGGCGGCGGCCAGGGGGTGGGCGGCGGCGACGATGCCATGGACCGACGAGACGGTCGGGCGTTTTCCGTTCATGATGTTTCCTCCTCGGGCGACGGCAGATCGGTAGCCTGGACGGCATCGGCGCCGGCTGCAAGATGGGCGGCAGCCAGTGCGGCATCGGGGCGGCGGCGCACATAGCTGAGCGCGCGGCCGGCGTGGCGGAAGGCGGCCATGTACTGCGGATGGAGGTCCGGCACCTGGCCCAGCACGGCGACGGTGCGATCGCCGGCGCGGTGCACCAAGGCCTCGGCGAGCCTGGCGAGGGCACCACCGGCATGGCGCATGGCGCGGCGCACCCAGGGATCATCCGCGGCGGCAATGGCGGGGGCGAGCTGGGCCACCGCGTTGCGCCCGCCGCCATAGACATAGGCGCGATGGACGTCCCAGTCGGCGCTGCCGATCACCCCGTCCACCGCATCGGAGAGCGGGGAGCGGAAGGCCGGATCATCGTCGCGGCACTGCCAGACATGGGCGAGCGCGCCCTGCCCGATCGCGAAGGCGGAGCCGGCGTCGTCGATCAGCGGCCCGCGTCCGCCGACGCGGACGATGCTGCCATCGGCGGCGATGTGCATGCCGATGGAGCCGGTGCCGGCGTAGACGACATGGCCTTCGCCGGGGCGAAACACCGCGTGATAGGCGATCCACAGATCGTCCCGGATGGCCACGTCGGCGGGCGGAACGGCGAAGGCGGCGGCGATGATGTCGCGCGCCACGCCGGCGGCCGGGGTGCCGGCGCCGAGACCGGTGATGCCGGCCAGGATGCCTTGGGGGTGCCCGGGCATGGCGGCCGCGATGGCGGCGGCGGCCTCGCGCGCCCGCGAAACCGCCGCCTCATCGAATAAATGGCCGGAGATCGGCGGGCCGGCGCCGCGGGCGAGGCAGGCGCCGGTGCGATCGACCAGCGCCCAGCGCGTGGCCGATCCCCCGGCGTCCAGCCCCAGCCAAGCCGCCATCAGCGCGCCAGCTTCTGCTCCGCGATGGTGGCGAGCAGCGCCGCGCCGTAGGGCGTGCACGCGTCATTGTAGTTATAGGCGGGGTTGTGCAACTGGGCGCTTTCGCCGTTGCCGACCTGGATATAGGCGCCCGGCACCTTCTCCATCATGAAGGAGAAATCCTCCGAGCCCATGCCGGGCGGCTTGGTGCGATCGACGCCGTCTTCGCCCACCAGCGAGGCCGCCGCATCGGCGATGGCGTCGGTCTGCTCGGCGTCGTTGATGAGGGGGGCGAAGATCACGCGGAAATCAACCTCGGCGGTGGCGCCGAACGCCTCGGCGACGCCCTTGGCGATACGCGTCATGTTGTCTTCCATCAGCTTCATCACGGCGGGGCTGAAGGCCCGCGCGGTGCCGGCGATGGTGGCGGTTTCGGGCACCACGTTATAGGCGTCACCGCCGTTGATCTTGGTGACCGAGAGCACCGCAGTATCGGCCGGCGGCACGTTGCGGGCGACGATGGATTGCAGGGCGGTGACGATGTGGCTCGCCACCAGCACCGGGTCGATCCCCACCTCCGGCCGCGCGCCATGGGTGCCGCGACCGGTCACCTTGATGTCGAAGAAGGCGCCGCCGGCGGCGGAGGGGCCCTTGGAGATGGCGAACTTGCCGATATCCATGCCCGGGCGGTTATGCAGGGCGAAGATCGCGTCGCAGGGGAAGCGCTCGAACAGCCCGTCATTCAGCATGGCGAGCGCGCCGCCGATGCCCTCCTCGCCGGGTTGAAAAATCAGGTTCACCGTGCCGTCGAAATCGGCCTGCGCGAGGTAGCGGGCGGCGCCGAGCAGCATGGTGGTGTGCCCGTCATGCCCGCAGGCGTGCATCTTGCCGGCGGCGGTGCTGCGATAGGGCAGATTGGTCTGCTCCTCCATCGGCAGGCAGTCCATATCGGCGCGCAGGCCGATGCGGGTCTTGCCCGAGCCCTTGCGGATGACGCCGACCACGCCGGTGACGCCGACGCCGCGATGCACCTCGATGCCCCAGCTTTCGAGCTTCTGGGCCACGATATCGGCGGTGCGGAATTCCTCGAGGCCGAGCTCGGGGTGGGCGTGGAAGTCCCGGCGGATTTCGGTCAGCTCATCCGCGAAGGACTGGATTTTTTCGAGTGCGCTCATGGGGGGTCTCCTCGGATGGGTCAGTCGACGGCGCCGCGCGGGAGCTTCTGCTCCACCAGCGTCGCCCAGGCGGCGACGCCGAGCGGGATCGCCGCGTCGTTGAAATCGTAGGATTGGTTGTGCACGGGGGCGGAGTTCTCGCCATTGCCGATGTTGATGAAGGCGCCCGGGGCGGCCTCCAGCATGAAGCTGAAATCCTCCGATGCCATCACCTGCGGCCCCATCGGGTCCACATTGGCCGCGCCCGCCACGGTCTCCGCCGCGCCGACCCAGGCGGCCGTCTCGGCGCCGTCATTCACCAGGGGCGCGAACAGGAAGCGGAAATCGACCTCAGCGGTGGCGCCGAAGGCGGCGGCGGTGCCGTTCGCGATGCGCTTCATGTTGCCTTCCACCAGGTCCATCGTGGAGCGCAGCATCGTCCGCGCCGTGCCGCGCAAAAACGCGGTCTGCGGGATGACGTTGAACGCGTCGCCGCCCTCGATGCGGGTGACGCTGAGCACGGCCGTCTGCATCGGGGCCACGTTGCGCGAGACAATGGTTTGCAGCGCGGTGTGCATTTGCGCCGCCACCACCACCGGGTCGATGCTGCCCTCCGGACGCGCGCCATGGGCGCCACGGCCGTTGATGGCGATATCAAAGAACGCGCCGCCGGCCATCATGGTGCCCGGGCGGATGGCGAACTTGCCGACCTCCAGGCCGGGCCGGTTATGCATGCCATAGACGAAACTGCAGGGGAATTTCTGGAACAGCCCGTCCTTGATCATCGCCTCGGCGCCGCCGAGGCCTTCCTCGGCGGGCTGGAAGATGAAGTTGACGGTGCCGTTGAAGTCGCCGCTCTCGGCGAGGTAGCGCGCGGCGCCGAGCAGCATCGTGGTGTGGCCATCATGCCCGCAGGCGTGCATGCGGCCGGGGATGGTGCTGCGATGGGCGAAGTCATTGACCTCCTCCATCGGCAGGCAGTCCATGTCTGCCCGCAGACCCACGGCGGTCTGCCCGTTGCCGCGCCGGAGCACGCCGACGACGCCGGTGCCGCCGATGTTGCGATGCACCTCGATGCCCCATTCCGCGAGCTTGGCCGCCACGATGTCGGACGTGCGGTGTTCCTCGAAGCCGATTTCGGGATGGGCGTGGATGTCGCGGCGTATCGCCGTCAACTCGTCGTGGTAGGTCTTGATCCGGTCGATATCGGCCATGTCAGCTGTTTCCCTGATTCTGATCGCCGCAGCCTAACCGGCCGCCTTGCCAATCCCAAGCGCCGCGTTGCCGTCCCCGAGCCGCGGGGCGACGCCGCTGATCCGCGGGCGGGCGCCGTCGATGGTCATCGGCATGGCGGTGAGGGTGAAATCCTCGCCTGGCACGGTCTGGAACATGCCGAGCGCCTGCACCTGCGGCTGGGCGAGCGCCTCGGGGAGGGTGTGGATTTGCGCCGAGGGCACGCCGGCGGCCTCCATACGCTCGATCCACTCGGCGCGCGGACGGGTCGACAGCACCGGGTTCATCAGGGCGAAGAGTTCGGCCTTGTTGACGAGGCGGTCGCGATTGCCGGCGAAGCGCGGGTCGCGGCTCCATTCCGGGTGCTCCATCGCGGCGGCGAGCTTGGCGAACAGGCGGTCATTCCCGGCGCAGATCATGAACGGGCCGTCGGCGGCCTCGAAGGCCTCGTAGGGCACCATCACCGGGTGGCCGGAGCGGTGGCGGGCCGGCATTTCGCCGGTGCCGAGGTAGGCATCGATCTTCTGGCCGGACCACATCAACGCCGCTTCCAGCAGCGACGTCTCGAGGATGCCGCCACGGCCGGTGGCGGCGCGGCGATGCAGCATCGAGAGCACGCCGATCACCGCCCACATCGCGCTGCCCTGGTCGCACAGCGAGGCGCCGGCGCGCATCGGCGGGTCATCGGGGCCGCCATTGATGGAGGACAGGCCGGAATAGGCCTGGATCAGCGGCTCGAAGCCCGGCCGCATCGCCATCGGGCCGGTGTGGCCGAAGGCGGAAATGCCGCCGTAGATCAAGTGAGGATGCCGCGCAGTGAGGCTTGGGCCGTCGATGCCCATGGACTCTGGCACGCCCGGGCGGAGGTTGTGCACCACGATATCGGCGGTGGCGACCAGGCGCTCGAAATCCTCGCGGCCCTGCTCGCTCTTCATATCGAGCGCAGCCGAGACCTTGCCGCGGTTGAAGATATGGAAGGTCATCGCATCATCATGGCGGAAGGCCGCGCCCATGCGGCGCGCATCGTCACCGCCCTCGACGCGCTCGATCTTGATCACCTCGGCGCCGAGATCGGCGAAAATCGCGCCGACAAAGGGGCCGGCGAGGATCTGGCCGAGTTCGATGACGCGCAAACCGGCGAGGACGCCTGGTGGATTCATGGGTAAAGGCTCCCGCTGGAGGTGACACGGCACGACGACTGCGCGCACCATACTGACAGCAATCGGACGCACAACCGGGGGATGCGATGGATCAGCTGATCGGCGTGTTTGATCTTTTTCGCATTGGCCTCGGGCCGTCGTCGTCCCACACGGTCGGCCCGATGCGGGCGGCGAATCGCTTCGTCGAGAGCCGCCGCGGGGTGCGGGCGGCGCGGGTGGAAGTGACGCTGTTCGGCTCGCTGGCCTGGACCGGCAAGGGGCATGGCACCGAAGTCGCTGTCATGGCGGGGCTGGCGGGTATGCGGCCCGAGACGGCCTCGCCCGACGCGGTGCATCGCCTACCCGCCGAGATCGCGGCGGCGGGGGTGCTGGACCTGCCAGGCATCGGGCCCCTGCCCTTCGACGCCGCGCGGGACATCCTCTTCGATCGCACGACGCCGACGCCGGAGCATCCCAATACGCTGCGGCTGCGCCTGCTCGGGGGTGATGGCGCGGTGGTGACGGAGGAGACCTGGTTCTCCGTGGGTGGTGGCTTCGTGGTGCGCGAGGGGGAAGCGGACGTGCCGGGCACGGCGGCGCCGCTGCGGTATCCCTTTCGCACCGCTGATGAGCTGCTCGCCTTGTGTGCCGCGCATGGGTTGACCATCGCAGAACTGCAATTCGCCAATGAATGCACGCTGCGGGAGCCGGCGGCCGTGCGTGCCCATATCGCCGCGGTGGCCGATGCCATGGATGCCTGCATCGAGCGCGGGCTGGCGCAGGGGGGGGAACTGCCGGGCGGGCTCAAGGTGCGTCGCCGCGCCGCCACGCTGGCCGCGCGGATCGAGGAGAAGCGCCGCCGCAATATCGGCGCCGCCACCGAGGCGATGGACCGCGCCAGCCTGTGGGCGATCGCGGTGAATGAGGAGAACGCTGCCGGCGGGCGCGTGGTGACGGCGCCGACCAATGGGGCGGCCGGGGTGATCCCCGCCGTGCTGCGTTATTGGCGGACGTTCCATCCCGGCGCCGGGCAGGAGGGGGTGGAGGCGTTTCTGCTCTCCGCGGCCGCCGTCGGCGCGCTGGCCAAGACCAACGCCTCGATCTCCGGCGCCGAGGTGGGCTGCCAGGGCGAGGTGGGCGTCGCCTGCGCCATGGCGGCGGCGGGGCTGGCCGCGGCGCTGGGGGCCAGCCCGATGCAGGTGGAGAATGCCGCGGAAATCGGCCTCGAACACCATCTCGGCATGACCTGCGACCCGATCGGCGGGCTGGTGCAGATCCCCTGTATCGAGCGCAACGCCTTCGGCGCCATCAAGGCGATCAACGCGGCCTCACTGGCGATGGCCGGCGATGGCACGCACCATGTGAGCCTCGACCAGGTGATCGCGACGATGCGGCAGACCGGGTTGGATATGCATGACAAATACAAGGAGACGTCGCAGGGCGGGCTCGCGGTGCATGTGACGAATTGCTGAACCGACAGCCCCGCGTCGCCTAGCCTGCGGGCTATTTGCGCTTGGACGCCAGGAAATCCGCCATCATCCGAGCGGGTTCGGGGGAGCGCCAGCTTTCGACGAAGCACTCCACCCCCGCCTGCACCGCGCCGCCCGGCGGGAGGGACTCCCATTGCTGCATCAGGCGCTTTTGCAGGCGGATGGCGCGTGGGCCGCAGGCGAGGACGTCATCCAGCAGGCGGTTGATCGCGGCGTCCAGCTCGGCTTGTGGCACCACCTCTTCGACCAGGCCCCAGCGCTCCGCTTCCTTGGTGCCGAAGATTTCGCCGGTGAAGAGGATGCGCCGTGTTGGACCCCAGCCTATCAGTTGCGGCAGAAGGGCGGCCTCGATCACGCTGGGGATGCCGATGCGGGTTTCCGGCATGCCGAAGCGGGCGCCTTCGGCGGCGATGCGCATGTCGCACGAAGCGGCGATTTCGAGTCCGCCGCCGAGGGTGTAGCCCTGCATGCGCGCGATCACCGGCACCGGGCAGGCGCGGATGGCGACGCAGACGAGATGGAGGGTTTGGATCAGGGCGCGGGCGGATATCGGGTCGAGATTGGCCATCTCCGCGATATCGACGCCGCCGATGAAGGCTTTTTCGCCGGCGCCGGCGAGCACCACGGCGCGCAGGTCAGGGTTGGCCGAGACATCGCGCAGGGCGGTGGCCATCGCCTCCATGGCGGGCGTACCGATGACGTTGATTTTGCCGGGATTATCGATGGTGATGCGCGCGATGGTACCGCCTTTGCGGGCCTCGATCGTGGTGGTGATGGTGGCGGCCATGGCGGATTTCCTTCTGCGCTCCCTGGACCGCGAGCAATACCGGCGCGACACTGGCCCGTAAACCAGGGGGAGGCCCACGCATGCCGCACCAGATCGCCATCGTTGGACTTGGCGCCATCACGCAGAAAAGCCATCTGCCGTCGATTGCTGCCAATCCGGCGTTTCGTCTCGTTGCCGCCGCCAGCCTCGCCGGCGAGGCGCCGGGGGTGACGGTGTATCGCGATCACATGGCGATGTTGGCGGCGCATCCCGAGATCGAGGCGGTGATCATCAACACGCCGCCCGCCGCCCGGCTCGCCATTGCGGCTGACGTGATCGCGGCGGGGAAGCATGTGATGCTGGAGAAGCCTCCAGCCGCGACGTTGGGTGGGGCCGAGCATCTCGTACGCCTCGCCGCCGCGGCCGGGGTGGTGCTGCATACCGCCTGGCACTCGCAGTATAATATCGCGGTCGATCGCGCCGCTGAATTGCTGGTGGGGAAGCGGATTGCCTCGCTGCATGTCGACTGGAAAGAGGATGTGCACAAATACCATCCCGGCCAAAAATGGATCTGGGGCGCCGGCGGGTTCGGCGTGTTCGACATGGCGATCAACGGGCTGTCGATCATGAGCCGGATTTTCGACCCCGTCCCCTACGTCACATCGGCGGTGCTGAGGGTGCCGGCGGATGCATCGGTGCCGGTTTCGGCGGACGTGACCTTCTCGGACGGCGCGGGTGCGGTGATGACGGCGGCGTTCGACTGGGGCTGGCGAGGGGATGACAAGCGGGAGCTGACCATCGTGACCACCGAGGGGCAGCGGCTGGAGCTGACCCATTCCGGCGGACGGCTGGTGGTGGATGGCGTGGAGGTGGTTGGTGCGACGCGCACGGAATACCGCGACATCTACGCCGACTTCGACCGGCTGCTCACCGAGCGCCGCTCCAGGATCGACCTTGCGCCGCTGCGCCTGGTGGCTGACGCGCTGCTGGTTGGGCGGCTCGACATTGTGGCGCCGGTGATGACGTAACGGAGCCTGGACTTCCCAAGTCCATCCCCCACATTCAACTTGACCTAAGAGGAGTTCCGATATGGCCGAGACGAAATTAGCGACTTTGGGCGGCGGGTGCTTCTGGTGCCTGGAAGCCGTGTATCTGGACCTCGCCGGCGTGCTCGCCGTGAAATCGGGCTATGCCGGGGGGCACGTCGCCAACCCCACCTATGAGCAGGTCTGCGGCAAGATGACCGGGCATGCCGAGGTGGTGCAGATCGCCTATGATCCCGCGGTAGTCTCATACGATGACCTGCTGCGGATTTTCTTCACCATCCACGACCCCACCACGCAGGACCGTCAGGGCAATGACGTCGGCCCGCAGTATCGCTCCATCATCATCACCCATGACGACGCCCAGCGCGCCAGTGCGGAGGCCGTGATGGCGGAGGTGACGGCGGCTGGCATCTGGGGTGCCCCGTTGGTGACCACGGTCGAGCCGCTCACCGTGTTCTGGCCGGCGGAGGTGGAGCATGACGACTATTTCAACCGCACCCCGTGGTCCGGCTATTGCCGGGTGGTGATTGCGCCGAAGGTCGCGAAGTTCCGCAAGATGTATGGGGACCGGCTGAAGCGGCCCGCCGCCTGAGCGGGGCCGTGATCACCGATTGCGATGTGGTGGTGGTCGGCGCCGGGGTGGCCGGGCTGGCCGCTGCCGCCGCCGTGCGTGCCGCCGGCCGGTCCTGCGTGCTGATCGAGGCGAGCGGGCGGATCGGCGGGCGGGCGCTTACCACCACGCCCCCGGGGTTTGGGGGCGCTTGGTTCGACCATGGCGCCACCTGGCTGCATGCCGCCGAGCGCAATCCGCTGGTCGGTATCGCGGAGGCCGCGGGCGAGACGGTGATTGATTCCGACAAGCACCGGAACTGGCGCCTGCAGATCGGCGAACGCGCGGCCACACCGGCCGAGGCCGCTGGGTTCGAGGCGTTTCGCGAGCGCTTCGAGGCGGTGGTGCGGCCGCGCGCGCGCGCCGAACCGGACATCGCCTTCGCGGAGGCGATGGCGCCGCTGCGCGACGACCCCTGGGCGGCGACGGTGGAGTTGTGGGAGGCCGCACAGATCGCCGCCGCCGACCCTGTCCGGTTCAGCCTGCGGGACTGGGATATCAATGACCTCGATGGCGGCAACCGCATCGTGGAGGGCGGCATTGGCGCCTTCATCGCCCGCCGGCTGGGCCCGGCGGCCGGGGCGGTGTCGCTTGAGACCAGGGCCGAGCGGATCGACTGGGCCGGCCCGATCCGGGTGGAGACGAACCGGGGGACCATTCGTGCCGAGGCCGCCATTGTCACGGTTTCGACCGGGGTGCTCGGCCGTATCGCGTTTGCACCGGCCTTGCCCGACGCGCATCAGGCCGCGCTCGATGGCCTGCCGATGGGGTTGCTGACCAAGATCGCCATCCCCGCGGTTTCGGCCGACCGGCTTGGCCTGCCGGATAATATCTCGCTGCGCCGACAGGCGGTGCGCGGGGTGCCGATGATGTCCTTCATGGCCTGGCCGTTCGGGCGGCCCTATCTGCAAGGCTTCGTGGGTGGCCCTGCGGCCTGGGCGCTTGCGAAGGAGGGGGCGGCTGCCACCGCGGATTTCGCGCTTGCGCAGGTGCGCGCCCTCCTGGGCGCGGACGCGACGCGGTCCCTCGGTGCGCCGCTGGTGACGGGTTGGGCGGGGGATGCGAATTTCCTCGGCTCCTACGCCTACGCCACCGTCGGCAATGCCGGGGCGCGCGGGGCGCTGGGGACGCCATTCGCGGATGGCCGGATGATTATCGCCGGCGAGGCAGTATGCACCGACGGGCTGGCCGGCACGCTGGGCGGGGCCTGGTT
This sequence comes from uncultured Rhodospirillales bacterium, assembly GCA_903865895.1. Lineage (GTDB taxonomy): Bacteria > Pseudomonadota > Alphaproteobacteria > Acetobacterales > Acetobacteraceae > CAIYPH01. The sequence goes on from CAIPLM010000096.1 coordinate 49,535, forward strand.
GAACGGGGTGCAGGCCGCACGGAATGCGATTGCGGCGCTACGGGCTGCCCCGCAGGGGTAGTCACGCGTGGCCTTATCCTCGGGGGAAAAGAAAAAAACATCCTAAAATCCTATTTTGTTCTTGGCGGCTGACGGGGATAGAGGTAGTTTGTCCGCCCCTGTCACCCCGTTCGGAGCCCCCTCGCCATGGTGCCGCTTCCCGCCTTCCTCCTCATCCTGCTGCGCCGCGTCGTGCTGCGCCTGCTGGGGTTGGCGGGCGCCGGCTTGGCGCGGCGGGAGGCGCGGCTGCGGCATAGTCTGGCGGCGATGGGCGCGCGGCATCGGCGGCGCAGCGGACTGGAGCGCGAACTGGCGAAGATCGCCCGGCTGCGGGCGGCGCTGGCGGATCCCGGTTTCTGGGAGGATGCGCGCTCGGCCGGGCTGGCGGCCACGGTGGCGCGCTGCGCCAATGATGCGGGACGGCGGGCGGTTGCGCGGCGCCGGGGTCTCGGGGGAGCGCGCAACCGCGGAATGCGGGGGCTCACCGGCGCGAAGCCACGCGCGCGGCGCCCGGCGGCCGAGCGATGTAGCAGCGCCATGGCAGGGCCGTGTTGACCGTCCGGGCGCATGGCGCGCGGGCGGGGCTTGCGCGTGTTCAAGCGATTGCCCTGCCCCGCGCTCCCCGCATTTGACGCGGAGCCCCGGCCTCATGCAACGTTCGCTCTCCACCGGCGGAATGCCGGGCCGGACATCATTCGAACGAGGAAACATCCAATGAGTCTTCTTTGCGAGGGGCGCGTCGCCATCGTCACCGGCGCTGGCCGCGGTATTGGCCGTGAGCATGCCCTGCTATTGGCCAAGCACGGCGCCAAAGTCGTCGTCAACGATCTCGGCGGCTCCGCCGACGGCACCGGCTCGGACGAGACGCCGGCCCAGGAAGTCGTGCGCACCATCAAGGAGATGGGCGGCGAGGCCGTGGTGAACACCGACAACGTGGCCGATTTCAAGGCCGCCAAGCGGATGATCGACCAGGCGATCGACACCTTCGGCCGGCTTGACGTGCTGATCAACAACGCGGGCATCCTGCGCGATCGCGTGCTGGTCAACATGATGGAAGAGGAGTGGGACGCGGTTATCAACGTCCATCTCAAGGGCACCTTCGCCCCCTCGCGCCATGCCGCGGCCTATTGGCGCAATAATTCCAAGGAGATCGATGGGCCGGTTTATGCCCGCATCATCAACACCTCCTCGGTCTCCGGCATCTACGGCAATACCGGGCAGACCAACTATGGCGCTGCCAAGGCCGGCATCGCCGCTTTCACCGTGATCGCCGCGCGTGAGCTGAAGCGCTACGGCGTGACGGTGAATGCCGTCGCGCCCCAGGCGATGACCCGCATGACGCTGGGCCTGCGCGAGCGCACACAGGAGCAGATCGACGCCGGGCATCCCCGCCGCGTGTCGCCTGCGATCGTGTGGATCGCCAGCAAGGAATCGCAGGATTTTACCGGCCGCATCGTCGAAGCCGGCGCCGGGCTGCTGGCGATCGCCGAGGGCTGGCATCGCGGCCCGACCGCGGAGCCGATCGAGGATCCGAGCCTGCTCGGCCCGACCATGATGGACCTGCAGGCCCGCGCCCGGATGAATGCCGGTATGAACGGCATGGACCTCGACTGACCCAGCCATGAAAGATCCCCAACCCCAGATGGACGGCCCGCCGATCTTCGCCGGGCTCAAAGTCATCGACTGCGCCACGTATATCGCCGCCCCCACGGCCGCGACGGTGCTGGCCGATTTCGGCGCCGAGGTCATCAAGATCGAGGCGCCGGGGGATGGGGATCCCTGGCGGCATTTGCATCAGCGGCCCGGCTTGCCCAATTCGCCGCATAACTACACCTGGCTGATGGATAACCGGAACAAGCTCGGCCTCGCGCTCGACCTCAAGAGCGAGGCCGGGCGGGCGGTGATGGAGCGGCTGGTCTCCCAGGCCGACGTGCTCATCACCAATCAGCCGCTGCCCGTCCGCGAGCGGCTGAAGCTGCGCTACAGCGATTTCGCCGAAAAATACCCCAGGCTGATCTATGCCTCCTTCACCGCGTACGGCGAGGAGGGCGAGGAATCCGGCAAGATCGGGTTCGATCTTACCGCCTTCTGGGCGCGCTCGGGCCTGATGGACCAGGTGCGCGCGGATCGGGACACCATGCCGGCCCGCTCCGTGGGGGGGATGGGCGACCACCCGACCGGCATGTCCTTCTATGCCGGCATCCTCACCGCGCTGTGGCAGCGCGAGAGGACTGGAAAGGGGGCAGAAGTGCGCTCCTCGCTGATGGGCAATGGGTTGTTTTCCAACGCCATGCTGGTTCAGGCCGCCTTGTGCGGCGCCAGCATTCCCTCCCGCCCGCCGCGGAGCCAGACGACCAGCGCGCTTGGCGGCACCTACCGTACCTCCGATGACCGCTGGTTCCTGCTCGCCCTCTCCAACGAGGTGAAGCAATGGCCGGCGCTGATCCGCGCCATCGGCCGCGAGGATCTTGGCGCCGATCCGCGCTTTGCTGACGTGGACTCCAGGCGGACAAATGCGCCGATGCTGATGGGCCTGCTCGATGGCGTGTTCGCCACGCGGACGCTGGCGGAATGGCGCCGGGCGCTCGATGCGGAGGGGCTCAATTTCGGCATCGTCAGCACCGTCGAGGAGGCGGCGAATGATCCGCAGGCCCATGCCGCCGGCATTTTGCGCCCCTACGCCGATACCGGGCTGATGACGATCGACAGCCCGTTCACCGTCAGCACGGTGGCGAAGGTGCCGATCACCGAGGCACCGGACCATGGGCAGCACAGCGCGCAGATCCTGCGGGCCGCCGGGTATTCGGAGGACGAGGTGGCGCGCCTGCGCGCCGCCGGGGTGATCTCCGGGCCTTGAGCATGCCTCCGGTTGCCATTCTGCTCGCCGGGGGGCTGGCCCGCCGGATGGGCGGGGGTGACAAGCCGTTGCGCCAGCTCGCCGGGCGGACGCTGCTGGACCATGTGATCGTCCGCATTCGCCCGCAGGTGGCGGCGATGGCACTGAATGCCAATGGCGATCCGACGCGCTTCGCTGAGTGGGGGCTGGAGGTGATGCCGGACACGGTCGCCGAGACGCCGGGGCCGCTGGCAGGTATCCTCGCCGGGCTGCGATGGGCGGCGGCGCTGGGGGCGGAGACTCTGCTTTCGGTACCAACCGACACGCCCTTCCTGCCGCATGACCTCGCCGCCCGACTGGAAGCTACCCGCGCCGAGGCTGGGGTGCCGCTCGCCTGCGCCGCCTCGGGTGGATGGACCCATCCGGTGATCGGGCTGTGGCCGGTGGCGCTGGCCGATGCGCTGGAGGCGGATTTGCGCGGCGGAATGCGCAAGATCGACGCATGGACGGCCAAGCACGGGATCGCCCATGCGGATTTCCCGGAAATGCCCGACCCGTTCTTCAACGCCAACACGCCCGAGGATCTCGCGGAGGCCGAGCGGCTGTTAGCCTGCTAGGACGAGGACGACCCCGCCCACCGTCACCCCGACGCCGGCCAGCAACTGCGCATGCAACCGCTCGCCCCGGAGGAAGACGGCACTCAAGGCGAGGGTGAACAGCGGATAGCTGGCCACCAGTGGTGCCACCAGCCCCACCGCGCCCCGCGCCAACGCCGCATACATCAGCATCACCGCCGAGGCGTTGCTCACGCCGACCACCATGAACATCGCCCGCTCCCGCGCCGATACGCGGGGCGCCCCCACCACCGCCCGCAGCGAGAGGATGACTGCGGAAGACACCGTGTAGCCCACCAGCGAGGCGGCGAAGGGGGCGTGCCAATAGCCGAGCCCGAGTTTCACGCCGGGCTGCACCACGCCGCGAATCACCGCCGACAGCACCGGTAACCCGAGCGCCCATAGCGGCCAATCGCGCCGCACGCCGCCGCCGCCGAGGCTCAGCAGCACCACGCCCGCGATGATCGCCGCCGCCCCGGCCGCCCGTCCCGGCGTTACCGGCTCATCCAGCAACAGTGCCGCGAAACCGAGCGCGAACAAGGGCGTGGTGTTGGAGAGGGCGCCGGAGAGCGCCGGGCCCATCAGGCGGTTGGTGGCGAAGGAGAGCAGCGTCTGCCCGATCGGGAACAGCGCCCCGCATGCCGCGAAGATGCCGACCGCCCGCCAGTCGAACCCGCTCACATCCAGCGCCAAGGGGGCGGCCAGCCACATCAGCGCCGTCGCGGTGGGCACGCTGGTGGCGGCCGCCGCGATCACGCCGTGGCCTCGCAGCCCCACCCGTGCCAGCACCAGCGCGATCGCCAGGCACAAGGCCGAGCCCAGCGCCAGGGCGGCCGCCGGGTCCGTCAGCCGCTCAATCGTCGTCACGCGCGCCTTTCCGCATTGCCCCCTCCGGCACGGTCTCCGCGGGGTCGGCATCGAAGCGCAGCCGCCCCTCGCCGGAGAGGCACAGGAAGCGCTTGCCCTTCGCCCGCCCAACCATGGTGAGCCCGGCCTGCCGCGCCAATTGCACCCCGAGCGCGGTGAAACCGCTGCGGCTGATGACGATGGGGATCGCCATCTGCACGCATTTGATCACCATCTCCGAGGTGAGCCGCCCCGTGGTGTAGAACAGCTTGCCGGCGGGCGAGACGTCGTTTAGCCGCATCCAGCCGGCGATCTTGTCGATCGCATTGTGCCGCCCGACATCCTCCATATAGACCAGCGGCCGGTCTTCCTCGCACAGCACGCAGCCATGGATGGCGCCGGCGGTGAGGTAGAGGCTCGGCCGCGTGTTGATTTTGCGTGAGAGGGCATAGAGCCAGGAAGTGCGCAGGATCGCATCAGGGTCAAGCACCACGGTCTCGAAGCGCTCCATCATGTTGCCATAGGCGGTGCCCTGGGCGCAGCCGGAGGTCAGCACCCGCCGGCGCAGCTTGGCCTCGTAATTGGTGCGCCTTGCGGTGCGGACCACGACCACGCCCAGTTCGGCATCGACGTCGATCGCCTTGATACGGTCCTCCGGCAGCAGCATGTTCTGGTTGAGCAGGTAGCCCACCGCGAGACAGTCCGGCCGGTCACCGATCGTCATCATGGTGACGATCTCCTGCTCGTTGAGGAACAGGGTCAGCGCCCGCTCGGCAGGCACCCGTGTTGCCACGGTTGCGCCGGTGTGGTCGATGCCGATCACCTCCTCGGTCAGCGCCGTGTCGTCCGGATCGGGCGCCACCAGCCATTCCTGCCCGCTCGTCATGGCCCCTCCCCTCGCCGCCGTGTATCCTGCGCATCCTACCTTACGGAGATGCCGATGACCTGGTCCATCCTCGCCCACGACGCCGAAACCGGCGCCTTCGGCCTCGCGGTCGCCACCTGCAATTTCGCGGTGGGCGCCGGGGTGCCGTTCCTGCGCGCCGGGATCGGCGCCTGCGCCTCGCAAAGCTTCTCCAACCGCTATCTCGGCCCGCCGACGCTGGAGGGACTCGCCCGCGGCCTGTCGCCCGAACGGGCCGTGCTCTCCGCCATCGCCGGAGACGAAGGCGCCGGGCTACGGCAGATCCACGCGCTCGACCGCCACGGCGCCTCCTTCGCCTTCACTGGCGAGAACTGCGTCGCCTGGTGCGGCTCAGTGAGCGCGCCGGGCGTGAGCGTGGCCGGCAATATGCTGGCCAATGGCAATGTGGTCGCCGAGACCCTGGCCGCCTACCTCGCCACATCAGCCGGCATGCCGGAGCGGCTGATGACGGCGATGGAGGCCGGCGAGGCCGCGGGCGGGGACCGGCGGGGCCGGCAATCGGCGGCGATGTTCGTCATCACCACGGAGGATTTCCCCGACCTCAACATCCGCGTGGATGATGCGGCCGACCCGCTGCCCGAGCTGCGCCGGCTGCTCGGCCTGTGGAAGCGGGACCGCGAACCCGGCCTCAAGTTCGCCCCACGCCGGGCGGACCCGGCCGGGCGGATCGATCTCGACGTCATCGACGCCGGATTCGCCGCCTCCGGCAGCGCGCTCAGGGTCAGCCGGCCGCGCTCGGCAGGAGGCTGAGCACCTCCCGCGCCGCAGCGTCGGAGGGCAGGCCGTCGGACGCACACAGGGCGGCGATCACCGCGCCGCTCGCCGATACCTGCCGTGCCGCTTCGGCAGCGTCGGCGAGCAGGCGGCCGAGTTCGGCGGCGAGACGGGCGGGCGTCGCGTCCTGCTGGATCAGCTCCGGCACCACAGCATCGTCCGCCAACAGATTGACGATGCAGACATATTTGAGCTTGATCAGCCGCCGCGCGACCCAGGCGGTCACCGGGTTCACCCGGTAGGACACCACCATCGGCACCCCCGCCATGGCCAGTTCCAACGTCGAAGTGCCGGATTTCGCCAGCGCCCCGGCAGCAGCGGCGAAGGCGTCGAACTTGTCAGCACTGTCCGTCACCACGATAGGCCGCACCCGCCATTGCGCCGCCCCCGCCCGCACGCTCTCCGCCACGGCGTCCGCCACCGGTACCACCGGCACGAGATCGGGGAAGCGTTGCAGCAGCAGGTCCAGCGTGGCGCCGAATACCGGCAGCAGCCGCCCCACCTCGCTGCGCCGGCTGCCGGGCATCACGATCAGCAGGCGCGCCCCCTCGGCCACACCGTATTTCGTCCGGAACCGCGCCGCATCGCCGGCATCGGCGCCCGACTCGATCACGGGATGGCCGACGAATGCCGCCTCCAGCCCGTGGCGGCGGAAGAATGCGGGCTCGAAGGGCAGCAGGCAGAGCAGCCGGTCCCACAGCCCCGGAAAATGCTTCACCCGCCCTTCCCGCCAGGCCCAGACCTGCGGCGCCACATAGTGCACCCGCCGCAGCCCGGCGCCCTTGATGAGCTTCAGCAGGCGCAGCGTGAAGCCGGGGCTGTCGATCGTCACCACCACATCCGGCCGTCGGGCGACAATCGTATCGGCGGTCTCGCGCAGGCGGCGGCGCAGCTGGAAGACCTTCGGCAGCACTTCAAGCAGCCCCATCACGGCGAGTTCACGCATGGGGAAAAGACTTTGAAAACCAAGCGCCTGCATGCGAATGCCGCCAACGCCGATGAACTCCGCATCCGGCCGCATCCGGCGCAGCGCGGTGATCAACCGGGCGCCCAGCGCATCCCCGCTCTCCTCGCCGGCGACGATGCAGATCAGCGTCACGCCGGCACCAGCACCGGGCAGGGCGGCGGATCTTGCGGCCAGCTCAAATGGTTGCGCACCTGCCCGTCCCGCCGCACCGATTCCAACGACGCGGAGTCGAGGTTCGCGAACACCCATTCCCCGGCATCGAGCGTCCCCTGCGCGATCACCCCGTCCTCCGGGAAGCCCTTGTCGATCGGGCCAAACACCGCCGCATGGCCGCGATTGGCATCCAGCGTGCCACACCACGGCGCCTCGCCGACGGTGGGGGCCATGGCGACGAAGCACTGGTTCTCCATCGCCCGCGCTGCCGACGCCACCCGAACCCGGTTGAAGCCGCGCAGAGTGTCGGTGCAGGAGGGCACCAGGATCAGCCAGGCGCCCGCCACCACCTGGGCGCGCACCAGGGCGGGAAACTCCGAGTCGAAGCAGATAGCGATGCCGATCCGCCCGAAATCGGTCTCGAACACCGACGGCGCGGCCCCGGGCGAGACGCCCCACTGCTCGGCCTCGAAGCGCGTCATCACGTGCTTGTCCTGGAACGCCACCCGCCCGTCCTGGGCGATCAGCGGCGCACGGTTCACCACCTGCCCGCCCCGGCGCATCGCGAGGCTGCCAGGCACCAGCCAAACTTGGTGGCGCATCGCCACCGCGCGCGCCGCCTCGAGCATCGCCTCGGCGCCATCGAGCGCCCGCACGAGCTCCCCCTCAAGGTCCGCCACCTCCCCGGCGGCGGCCTCCAGCGGGGCGTATTCCGGCATCACCAGGAGCCGCGCCCCCTGCCCGGCGGCATAGGCGACCTCACGCTCCAGCCGCGCTGCCCAGCCCGCGATGCCCGTGGGGGCACCGATCTTCCACTGGCAGAGACCGATGCGAATGGAGGTCACGGCAGTGGTTTCCCGTGCAAGGATTTGATCCAGAAAGATAAAGTGTGATCGATCTCATCGGCCATGCCGACCTCACGCCACATCATGTGGCACATGAGGCCGGGATAGGGAGTGAAGCCACGCCGCCGCCAAAAGGCGTCGAGCGGCACGTGACCGGGCGGCCGGACCGGGTGGTCGTCCGGGCGCACCACCGCGCAGAACGCGGCGTAGTCGCAGTCCGACACCGCTCGGGCATGGGCCTCACGAGCGGCGAAAAAGGCCACGCCGACGCCCTGGCCGCGATAGGCGGGCAGCAGGACCGATTCGCCGAAATAGAACACGCGGGAAGGATCGACTCCGATCGTGGCGAAGGGGCCGGTCAGCCCGGCATCTTCCTCGGCGAGGGCGACGCAGGTGGAGCAGCCCACCGGGTCACCGCCGTCAAACGCCACCACAAGCCCGGCGGAGGGGGCGCGGACGAAATCGGCGAGGTAATCCTCCTCAGCCGCGGGATCGCCCTCATAGAGGTAGGGCCAGGCGCGGAACACCGCCATGCGCAACCGGCTCAGCGCCGGGAGCATGGGGGAGAGGGCGGAACCGCTGAAGGTCTCGATGCGCAATGCCATGGTGCCGGATCGGTAGCAGAGCCCCGGCGGGCGATCCACTACCGATCCGGCACCTCCGGCTGGCGCGCGGCGGCGGCGATCGCCAGCAATCGCACCAATTCCGCCCGCGTCACGCCATCCCGATCCATCAGCAGATGGGTCAGTTCGTCGTCCAGCAGCATCTCATATGTCAGCCGGCACGCGGCTTCGGGACAGGCCATGCGGAACTCTCCTTCTTGCTCCCCCGAACAGAGCGGACCCCGCCTCACCCGGCCCTGGCGCTGACATTACAAAGAGGAGATGCACGCCGCCCTTGCGGTGGCGCCCCGGAGGCCCCAATGTTTCAACCATGAGACCGATGATCGACGCCGCCATAGGGACGATGGAGCCCACCCAGGGGCCGCGGATCGCACTGCGCGTGGCCGATCCCTGGCGTGCGCGCCAGCTCGAGGCGGTGCTGGACCGCGCCGAGGAGGAAGACGCCGACGTCCTGGTGCTTGACCTACCGGACGGCGCCACCCTGCCCGGCAACCTGCCGCGTACTCCGCTGCTGGTGCTGAGCGATGACGCCGCCTTGTCGGCTGACCACGGCATCGCCGGCGTGCTGCCGCGCGAGGCCTCCGCCGGCCGGGTGTTGGCCGCCGTGGGGGCGCTGGCCGAGGGGCTGCATGTCCGTATGCCGCCGCCCCGCCTGCCGAGCCTGCTGACCCCGCGCGAGGGTGAGATCCTCAACCACGTCGCCGAGGGCATGAGCAACAAGGTGATCGCCCGCCGCCTCGGCATTTCCGCCCATACGGTGAAATACCACCTGGAGGCGGTATTCTCGAAGCTCGAGGTCAACAGCCGGGCCGAGGCGCTGAGCAAGGGCCTGCGTCGCGGGCTGGTCTCGCTCTAGTCCATCGTGCCGCCGGTCATCCTGTGGTTCCGCCGCGATCTGCGGCTGGCCGATCATCCCGCGCTCGCCGCCGCCGTCGGCAGCGGGCAGCCGGTGCTCGCCGTCTATGTGCATGACGAGACCACGCCGGGCGCCTGGGCGCCGGGCGGAGCGTCACGCTGGTGGCTGCATCACGCGCTCGCCGCCCTCGCGGCCGATCTCGCGGCGATCGGCGGCCAACTCGTGCTGCGCCGCGGCCCCTATCCGGCGGTGATCCCGGCGCTGACCGCCGAATCCGGCGCGACGTCAGTGCACGCCAGCCTGCCGGTGGAGCCCTGGGCGCGACAGGCGATGCGTTCGGTGAAGGCGGCGCTGCCCGTGCCGCTGGTGGTGCATCCCGGCCCGCTGCTGCATCACCCCGATAAGATCCGCACCCAGGCCAGCCGGCATTTCGCCGTGTTCACCCCCTTCGCGCGGGCCTTCCACGCCCAGGGCGAGGTGCCGCCGCCGCAGCCCGCCCCCGCGCGCATCCAGGCCCACCCCGCCCCCTCCGAGGCGCTGGACGATTGGCGCCTGCTGCCACGCCGGCCGGACTGGGCGGGCGGGCTGCGCGCAGCCTGGCAGCCCGGTGAAGCCGGCGCCCAGGCCGCCCTCGCCGCCTTCATGGCCGGCCCCGCCCGCCACTACGCAACGCGGCGCGATTATCCCGGCGAGGTCTCGACCTCCCGCCTCTCCCCCCATCTCGCCTTCGGCAGCATCTCGCCCCGCCAGGCCTGGACCGCCGGTGGCGACAAATTCCGCGCCGAATTGCTGTGGCGCGAATTCTCCGCCCACCTCCTGTGGCACCACCAGGATCTGCCCGAGACCCCGCTGCGGCCGCAATTCGCCAACATGCCCTGGCGCGACGACCCTGCCGCCCTCGCGGCCTGGCAGCGCGGCCGCACCGGCATCCCCATCGTCGATGCCGGCATGCGCGAGCTCTGGACCACCGGCTGGATGCACAACCGGGTGCGCATGATCGTCGCGAGCTTCCTCATCAAGCATTTGATGATCGACTGGCGGCACGGCGAGGCCTGGTTCTGGGACACGCTGGTGGACGCCGACCTCGCGGCCAATGCCGCCTCCTGGCAATGGGTCGCCGGCAGCGGCGCCGATGCCGCGCCCTATTTCCGCATCTTCAACCCCGTGCTCCAGGGGCTTAAGTTCGACCCCGAGGGCAGCTATGTGCGCGCCCATGTGCCGGAACTGGCGGCGATGCCGAGCCGGCACGTCCACGCCCCCTGGGAGGCCCCGCCGGGCCTGCGGCCGGCGGGCTACCCAGCGCCCATCGTCGATCTCGCTGCCGGCCGCCAACGCGCTCTCGCGGCCTTTGCCGCCCTTGGCAACGGGGGCTTGGAAGTCCCGCCAGTTGAAGGCTAGATTTCGCTTCAAGGCGTCATCGAGACGTAACAAGAGGGAAGGCTGGAGCGGTGCCTGATGCATTGACTGGCGGGACCGGGCAGGAAACGGTCATTTTATCCGAAGGGGCCAAACCGAGGGATCGGCGGCTGCGCTTTCTCTTGCAGATGGCAAGCAAGCTGAGGGTCGGCACGCTCGAAATCGTGCTGCCCGACGGTTCGCGCCACCGCGCCATCGCCACCGAGGCGCCGCGCGCGGAAATCACCATCCACCACCCGAGCGCGGTCACCCGGCTTGCCACCGGTGGCAGCCTTGGCCTCGCCGAGGCCTATCTCGACGGGTTGTGGTCCAGCCCCGACATCCGCGCCATCATGGCGCTCGCCTCTATCAACGAGCAGGAATGGGAGGCGGACCTCAACGGAAGGCGCCTCAAGCGGCTGATCGCCAAGTTCCTGCATATGCTTCGGCCCAATACGCGCAGCGGCTCCAAGCGCAACATCGTGGACCACTACGATCTCGGGAATGAGTTCTATTCCGCCTGGCTCGACCCCACGATGTCCTACTCCTCCGCCTATTTCGGTGGCGATCTCGGCGTGTCGCTGGAGAAGGCGCAGCTCGAGAAGGTCCATCATCTCTGCCAGATGCTGCAGCTGACGCCGGGGATGCGGGTGTTGGAAATCGGCTGCGGCTGGGGCGGATTCGCCGAGGTGGCGGCGCGCGACTATGGCTGCAGCGTCGTCGGCATCACCCTGTCTCCGTCGCAGCTCGAATTCGCTCAGGCGCGCATGAAGGCCGCCGGGCTGGAGAAGCGCGTCGAGTTGCGGCTGCAAGACTACCGGGACGTGGCCGGGACGTTTGACCGCATCGCCTCGGTCGAAATGTTCGAGGCGGTCGGCGAGAAATTCTGGCCGATCTATTTCGCCACCATCCGCGAACGGCTGCGGCCCAATGGCGTCGCCGGCCTACAGATCATCACCATCGCCGACCGGCTATTCGAGAACTACCGGAAATCGGCCGATTTCATCCAGCGCCACGTCTTCCCCGGCGGCATGCTGCCCTCCAAGCGCCGCCTGATGCAGTCCATCCTGCGCGCCGGGCTGGCCTGGGGCGAGGAGCACTGGTTCGGGCTCGACTATGCCGAGACGCTGTCGCGCTGGCAGGATAGTTTCCAAGCCGCCTGGCCGCGCATCAAAGCCGACAGCGCGGTGCGCCGGCGGCCCTGCGACGAGCGCTTCAAGCGGCTGTGGGAATACTACCTCGCCTATTGCGAAACCGGCTTCCGCGCCGGCTGGACCGACGTCGGGCAAATCCTGATCGCCCGCAACCAGTAGCCGGGCTCAGACGAAGGGCGGGCTGAGCCCCTCGGCCGCCAACGTGGCCGCGACGGCGGGGCGGACGAGCATGCGGGTGGCATGGGCGCCGATGGCGGGCAGGCTCGCCGGGCGGCGGGCCATGCGAGAGCCCCACATCACCAGCATCAGCAGGAAGAAATCGGCGGCGGAGACGGTGTCGCCGAGCAGATAGGGGCCAGCGCCCAATTCGGCCTCGATGAAATCAAACATCCCGTCGAGCCGGCGGAAGGCGGTGGCGCGCACGTCCTCCACCGCGTCGGGGTTGGTTACGTGGCGGTGCGGGTAGGCACGCTTGAGGTGCTCGGGCTGGAGCGTATTGGTGAGGTACATCATCCACTTGTAGAAATGCGCCCGTTCCGCGCTGCCCACGGGCGGGGCGAGACCGCATTCGGGATGGCGGTCAACCAGATGCAGCGCGATCGCCGCCGTCTCGGTGAGCACGAGATCGCCATCGACCAGCACCGGGATCTGGCCGAGCGGGTTGAGGCGGAGATATTCAGCGCTGTTATGCGCGTCGGACTTGCGATCGACCAGGCGCAATTCGAACGGCACGCCGAGTTCCCGCAGCAGCATGTGAATGAAAGTGCTGGCGTTATCCGGGTAGTAGTAGAGCGCGTACATGCCTGCCTCCTCGCCGATGGCCGTCCGGTAGGCGGCCCAGACGGCGCCGGGATCGAGCGCCGCCACCGAAGCGGCCTGCGCCGCGGTTTCCACCGCCTCTCCATTGTAGCAGCGGCGCGTCCAGCCGACGGGATCGGCATGCCCGGCCATGCGAGCGAGGGCGGCGATGAAGGTGCCGGTGCGGCCGAAGCCGGCGCGGCAGCCGACATGCACGACGGCATCCCCCTGACGCCACGCCGCCAGCAGGGCCGCGAGCGCGCCGACCAGGGCTTCCTGGGTCGGCGCGGTGTAGTCCTCAACCGGCAGGTCGATGGTGGCCGAAGGGCGCAGCCGGGCGCCGGGATCGAGGCAGACGCCGATGCCCAGGCCATCCCAGGAATCGAAAGGACCGCCGGTGATCCGGCGGTCCTCCCCAAGCAGCCGCAGCGTGACGGCACCGTTCATCTGGTCTCTCAGGCGTCGGCATCCACCTTCATCTCACCGAGATAGGCCTCGCGGATGAGCGGGTTGGCCTCCAGCTCGCGGGCATCGCCCTGTAGCACCACAACGCCGGTTTGCAGCACGTAGCCGCGATGGGCGATGGAGAGCGCCATCGAGGCGTTCTGTTCCACCATGAAAATGGTGGTGCCCTGCTTGTTGATCTCCTTGATGATGTCGAACACCATCTCGACGTAGAGCGGCGAGAGGCCCATCGAGGGCTCGTCCATGCACAGCAGGCGCGGTCGGGCCATCAGCGCGCGGCCGATCGCCACCATCTGCTGCTCGCCGCCCGAGAGGGTGCCGGAGATCTGGTTGCGGCGCTCTTTCACGCGGGGGAACAGCGAATAGACGCGCTCGAGGTCCTGGTCGTATTCCGGGCCCTTCTTGCGGGTATAGGCGCCCATTTCCAGGTTCTCGTAGACCGTCATGCGCGGGAACAGGCGCCGCGCCTCAAGCACCGGTGCGATGCCGCGCATCACGCGCTGCGCCGGGGTGAGGCCGAGGATGTTCTCGCCATCGAAGGTCAACGTGCCGGTCGCCGGCTTCACCACGCCCATGATGGTCTTCATGGTGGTGGACTTGCCGCAGGCATTGCCGCCGAGCAGCGCGATGATCTCGCCCTTCTGGATGGTGTAGCTGACATCCTTCAGGGCATGCAGGTCACCGTAGTAGGTGTTGATGCCGCGGAAATCGAGCAGCACTTCGGACTCAGCCATTGGCGTTCTCCCCAGCTGAAACGGCCTGGGCCGCGGCGTCCTGCGCTTCGATCTTGGCGCGATGCGCACGGCCGAGATAGGCGGTCAGCACCTCCTCGTTGCGCTGCACCTCGTCGGCCGTGCCCTCGGCGATGACATCGCCATGGTCCAGCACGGTCACGCGGTTCGCCAGTCGGGTCACGACGTCGAGCTTGTGTTCAATGATCAGGATGGTGAGGCCCATGGCGTTCAGCTCACCGATCTGCTCGGCGAGTTCCAGGGTCTCGTTGGGGTTCATACCCGCGGTCGGCTCGTCGAGCAGCAGGATGCGCGGGCGGGAGGCGAGCGCACGGCTGATTTCAACGCGGCGGCGGTTGGCGTAGGACAGCCCGGCCACCGCATGGTTGGCGCGCGGGGTGAGCCGGTTGCCAAACAGGCCGATGATGTCGAGCGCCTTTCGCAGCGCCCCGGCTTCCTCCGCCTTGGCCGAAGGCGGGCGGAAAATGGCGCCGAAGGGCAGCGTCTTCAGCCGGCAATGCTGGCCGATCAGCACGTTCTCGAGCACCGTCAGCTTGGGGAAGAGGCGGATGTTCTGGAAGGTACGCGCAACCCCCTTCTCCAGCACCTCATCCGGACGCAGGCCGATCAGCTCGGCGCCTTCGAACTTGATGCTGCCCTCGGAGGGCACCAGGCCGGTGATCGCGTTGAACAAAGTGGACTTGCCCGATCCGTTCGGCCCGATCACCGCCACCACGCCGCCGGCGGGGACGGTGAGGTTCACCTTGTTGAGCGCCACCAGGCCGCCGAAGCGCACGGTGACGTCCTTGATTTCCAGCGCGTTGCCGGTGCCCGGGTTCCACGTCTCGATGCGGTTGACGTTGATGAAGCCGCCACGCGTCACGTCGGCGTGCTGCTCCTCCATCTCGAGCTTGGGCTGCGCGCGGGTGGCCGGGATCAAGCCGTCACGGCGGAACAGCATCATCACCACGATGATGATGCCGAAGAACATCTGGGTCCATTGCACGAGGTCAGCGGCGACCAGCATGTCGCTGCCGATGGAATGGCCGATGTCATGCAGCACGTTGGTGGTTTGCGGCAGGATCCAGGTTTGCAGCAACTGCAGGAGGCCGGCACCCAGCACCACGCCCCATACGCTGCCCATGCCGCCCAGCACCACCATGACGATCAGCATGGAGGAGACCGAGAAGTTGAACATCTCCGGCGTCGCCACCTGGAGCTTGGAGACGAAGAACACGCCGGTGAAGCCGGAGAAGGAGGCGCCGATGGCGAAGGCCAGCAGCTTGAAGTTGCGCAGGTTGATGCCCATCGCCGAGGCGGCGGTTTCATCCTCGCGGATCGCCATCCAGGCGCGGCCGATGCGGCTGTCGCGCAGGCGGATGGAGGAGAAGATCAGCAGTGCGACGAGCGCCATGCCGACATAGTAGTAGGGCGTGGCATCAACGCCGAAGCTGTAGCCACCGAAGCCGATGGCCTTGATCGCGGGAATGGTTGGGCCTTTGACGCCGTTGAGGCCGGCGGCACCGTTGGTTACGCTGTCCATGTTGCGGGCGAGGATCGGCACGATCTCGCCGAAGCCGAGGGTGACGATGGCGAGGTAGTCGCCGCGCAGCTTAAGGGTCGGCGCGCCGAACAGCACGCCGAAGAAGCCGGCGACCAGGGCGCCGGTGGGCAAAGCCAGCCAGAAGCTCATGGTGAAGTGGACGAGATCCGGCCCGCCCTGGTTGATCTTCTCGACCAGCCCGACATAGGCCAGCGGCGCCCAGGCCTCGGACCATGGCGGCATGATCTGATAGGCGGTGAAGATGCCGTAGTAGTAGGCGCCGATCGCGAAGAAGGCGGCGTAGCCGAGATCGAGCAGGCCGGCGAAGCCGACCACGATGTTCAGCCCCAGCGCCAGCGTGGCGTAGGACATCGCGTTGGCGATGGTGTCGATGTTGGCGTCGTCATCGGTCAGCAGCGGGTAGATGGCGAAGACGGCGGCGAGCAGGATGGTCGCCCACATCTGGCGCTTTTCGCGGCTCCAGGAGGCGAAGGGACGATTAATGAGGGTGATGATCGCGGATGCCATGGCGCGGCGCCCTCCTAGGACTTGTTCGGCGCCTGGCGGCCAAGCAGGCCGGCAGGTCGGAAGACGAGGACGATCACGAGGATCGAGAAGATGACGACGTCGGCCCAGAGCTGCCCAATGAGCTGGCTCGAACCGGCCTCGATCAAGCCGATCAGCACGCCGCCGAGCATGGCGCCCGGCACGTTGCCGATGCCGCCGAGCACGGCCGCGGTGAAGGCGCGCAGGCCGGCGGCGAAGCCCATGTCGACCTTGGCGTAGTTGTAATAAAGGCCGAAGATCAGGCCCGAGGCGCCGGCGAGCGCCGAACCGATAAAGAAGGACAGGCCGACTACGCTATCCACCTCGACGCCCATCATACGCGCGGCCTCCGGGTCCTGCGCGGTGGCGCGCATGCCCTTGCCGAGGCGGGTGTAGTTCACGAAGTAGGTCAAGCCGAGCATCAGCACGATGGTGATGCCCCAGATCAGCAGGTCACGCATGCGCAGCACGGCGCCGCCGATGTTCCAACTGACGGAGGGCAGCGGATTGGCGAAGTTGCGGGTGTCGCCGCCGATGCCAATCAGGATGACGTTGAAGAGGATGTAGGAGACGCCGATGGTGAGGATCATCGCCGCCGGCCCGGTGACCGCGCGCAAGGGGCGCAGCAGCAGTCGCTCGATACCAACGCCGATCATCCCGGATGAGACCATCGTGATCAGGAACGTCAGGAGCAGCACGCCGATCAGCGGCAAACCGTGGAGAATGACGGACTGTCCGTCCATGCCCAGGAGCTTCAGCACGCCGAGCGCGATGAAGCAGCCGACCATGAAGACGTTAAAATGCGAGAAGTTGATCAACTCCATGATGCCATAGACGAGGGTGAAGCCAAGGGCGAGCAGCGAGTACATCGCGCCCAGGTTCAACCCGTTGATCAGCTGTTGCAGAAACAGATCGCCAGAAGTCATTCTCAAGTCCCCAATCCACGTAACCGGGATGTACGGAGCCAAAATTGCAGGTGGTCGGCGGGTTCAATCGCAATATCCGGGATTGAATGCCGGGAACGGGTTAGAAATGCCCGCCGCGATATTGGCCCGGCATCAAAAGGCCCGGGACGGATCGCCCGTCCCGGGCCCTTTGTCGCTAGGCCAGAGGCCTCAGGACATCGGCGCGATGCCCATGTACTTGTACTGGTCGTCGATGCTGTCGAGCGGCTTCGACGGGTCCTTGGTGATCTTGAACACGGAGATGACCTTGTTCTTCAGATCGCCGTTCTCGTCGAATTCCACCGGCCCGATCAGCGACTGGGTCATGCGGACGGCCTGGAGACCGTCGCGCACGGTGTCGCGGTTGACCGGCTTGCCGTTGGCAACCAGCACCTTCACCGTCTCGATGATGGCGCGCGCGGCGACATACATCGTGAGGGTGTAATCGTCGGGGCTGTCCTTGAAGCGGGCGCGGAACTTGTCGGAGAATTCCTTGATCTGCTTGTCGCCCTCGTCCTTATGCGGCGAAGCGTTCGTCGCATACCAGCCGTCGACGGCGGGGAAGCCAACGCCCTTGAGCATTTCGGTGCCGAGGATGCCGTCGCCGCCGGCCTTCACCATCTTGGGGACGATTTCGTAGGCCTGCTTCGCCAGCTTCACGCCAGCCTGGCCGACGCCGCCGTAGTAGAGCAGGTCAGGGTTCAGCGACTTGATCTTGGTCAGAACGGCCGAGTAGTCGGCGGCCTTCGGATCAAGACGGTCACGGCCCATCACGGTAACGCCGAGTTCCTTGCAGCGGCGCTCGAAGCTGTCGCAGATGCCCACGCCATAGGCGCCGGAATCGTCGAGCAGGTAGACCGACTTGATGCCGACGGTCTTGGCCATGTAGTTGGCCATGTTCGGGCCCTGGTAGGCGTCGGTCGTCACGGTGCGGAAGTAGATCGCCTTGCCCTTGGGGCGATACTGGGCGGCGAACTTCGGGTCGGTGATGTCCGGGTTGGTCGACGACGGGGTGATGATCGCCAGGTTGCCCTCGGAGAGGATCGGCGACATCGCCTTGCCGGCGCCGGACATCTGCGGGCCGAGGGCCGCGATGTAGTTCTTATCGGACACCATCTTGCGGGCGTTGGTGGCGGCCTGGGCCGGGTCATACTGACCGGCGGTGGCGGTGCCGTCGTCGAACTTCACGGCATCAAACATGATGCCGGGAACTTCCTTGTACTTGTTGGCTTCCTCGAAGGCGAGGATGGCGCCGTTGCCGGTGCGGATGGCCGACTCGGAGTCGGCGCCCGTCAGCGAGAGGTCCATACCGACCTTGACGACCTTGTCGGCAGCCTGGGCGCCGGTGGCGACACCCATGGTGGCCGTCGCCGCGATCCCCGCGGCGGCTTTGAATGCTGAACGACGCGATAGCATGAATCAGTCTCCCTGTTGGTAGTCTTGTGGACGCATCCCGTTACAGGCGGTGCCACGGACGGATAACCATGAATGGGTCATGCCCGCTAGGCAAGCCTGCATCTTGCTTGGCGCAGAGGCAAAACCACTCTTGGCGGAGGAACGCAAGCCCCATGCCATCGCCAGCCCCTCGCGCGCGGCGCGCCGGGGCGTGATAAGATGAGGTCATGGCCCCTCCCCTGCTCACTCTCCAGGCGATCGAATTGACGCTTGGAACCTCGAAACTGCTGAATGGCGCTGAACTCATCGTCAGCCCCGGCGATCGCGTCTGTCTCGTCGGGCGCAATGGCTCAGGAAAATCCACATTGCTCAAAATTGCGGCAGGGATGCTGCAAGCCGATGCAGGAGTCCGTTTTTTTCAGCCAGGCGCAACCGTTCGTTACCTGCCGCAGGAACCCGACCTCTCCGGATTCGCCTCGACCGCGGCGTATGTGCATGCCGGACTTGGCCCCGCGGATGACATTTATCGCGCCGATGCGCTGATGGAGTCGCTCGGGCTCGACCCCGAGGCCACCCCCGGGCATTTGTCCGGCGGCGAGATGCGGCGTGCCGCGCTGGCACGCACCTTGGCGCCGCAGCCCGATATCCTGCTGCTCGACGAGCCGACCAACCATCTCGACCTGCCGGCGATCGCCTGGCTGGAGGAGGAGCTCGCGAGCCTGCGCGCCGCGATCGTCATCATCAGCCATGACCGGCGGCTGCTCGAATCCATCTCGCGCAGCATCGTCTGGCTCGACAACGGCAGCGCCCGCCGGCTCGACCGTGGATTCGCCTATTTCGACACCTGGCGTGACGAGGTGCTGGAGAAGGAGGCGCAGGACCGCCAGAAGCTCTCGCGCAAGCTGGTGATGGAGGAGGACTGGCTGCGCTACGGCGTAACCGCAAGGCGCAAGCGCAATGTGAAGCGGCTCGCCGGGCTGCATGCGCTGCGCGAGCAGAAGCGGCAGAACCGTGCCAGCACCTCGGGCCTCAGGCTCGCGGTCACCGAGGGGGATATTTCCGGCAAGCTGGTCGCGGTGGCCGAGGAGGTCAGCATCGCGTTTGCCGGGCGGCCGATCGTCAGCAATCTCAGCACGCGGATCATGCGGGGCGATCGCGTTGGTATTGTCGGGCCGAACGGGGCTGGCAAGACGACGCTGCTGTCGCTGCTCACCGGGGCGTTGCAGCCTGATAGCGGCGAAATCCGCCTCGGCGCGTCGCTCGACATGGTGACGCTCGACCAGCGGCGCGAAAGCCTCGATCCGGCGGCGACGCTGTCGGACACCCTGACCGGCGGGCGATCCGACAGCGTGGTGGTGAACGGGCAGTCGCGCCATGTGATCGGCTACATGAAGGACTTCCTGTTCGCCCCGGAGCAGGCGCGCACCCCGGTCGGCGTGCTGTCGGGCGGGGAGCGGGGGCGGCTCACGCTGGCGGTGGCGCTGGCCAAGCCGAGTAATCTGCTGGTGCTCGACGAGCCGACCAATGACCTCGATCTCGAGACGCTCGAACTGCTGCAGGAGATGCTGGGCGACTATCCCGGCACCGTGCTGCTGGTGAGCCATGATCGCGATTTTCTCGATCGGGTCTGCACCTCCGTCATCGTCTCGGAGGGGGATGGGCGCTGGGTGGAATATGCCGGCGGGTATTCGGACATGCTGGCGCAGAAGGGCCCGCCGACCTCGGGGCTCGCGCGGGCCACGGCGGTGGCGCCGAAGTCGCGCGCCGCGCCGGCAGCCGCCACACCGGCGCCCGCTGCCGCGCGCAAAATGTCGTTCAAGGACAAGCACGCGCTGGACACCCTGCCGGCGCAGATGACCAAGACCGAGGCGACCATTGGCAAGCTGCGGGCGGCGCTGGCGGATCCTGATCTGTACACGCGCGACCCCAAGCTGTTCGCCCGCGCCAGCGACGCGCTGGCCGCCGCCGAGGCGGAGTTGGCGCAGATGGAGGATCGCTGGCTGGAACTGGAAATGTTGCGCGAGGAGGCGGATGCGCGATGAGAGTGGTTCTGCTGCTGGCCCTGCTGCCCGCCCTCTCCGGCTGCGGCCTGGCCGCGGCACCTTGCCGGCTCGGCTCGGCGGTGCTGAAGATCTTCCCCTATGTCGGCAAATCCGCGGCGCAGCCGACGGATGCCTGCGCCGCTGCCATTGACCCCTGAAAGGACCCGCCATGCTGAGCCCCGAGACCAAGGCCGCGATCGCCGCCTCGCACGCCGAACTCACCGAGATCCGCCGCGACATTCATGCCCATCCCGAGTTGGGGATGGAGGAGACGCGCACCTCGGCGCTGGTGGCCGAGAAGCTGCGGGCGTGGGGGATCGAGACCACGGCTGGGGTGGGCAGGTTCGGCGTGGTTGGCACGATCCGCGGCAAGCTGCCGGGGCAGCGTTCCATCGGGCTGCGGGCGGATATGGATGCGCTGGCGATCCCCGAGGCGACCGGGGTGCCCTATGCCTCGCAGAATCCCGGGATCATGCATGCCTGCGGGCATGACGGGCACACCACGATGCTGCTGGGAGCCGCGAAGTATCTGGCGGAGCATCGGGATTTCGCGGGGACGGTGAACCTGATTTTCCAGCCGGCCGAGGAAGGGCGTGGCGGGGCGTTGGCGATGCTCGAGGATAACCTCTTTGAGCGCTTCCCCTGCGATGCCGTCTATGGGCTGCACACGCGGCCGGGCATGCAGCTCGGCAGTTTCGGCATCACCAAGGGCGCGGCGATGGCGGCGGGCGGCACCTGGAAGACCGTGTTCAAGGGCACGGGCGGGCATGGCGGGGCGACGCCGCATCTGGCGTCTGACGTCACGGTGGCGATGGCGCAGTATATCATGGCGCTGCAAACCGTGGTGGCCCGCTCGGTTTCGCCGCATGAGACCGCGGTGGTGAGCGTCGGCTCGGTGCATGGCGGGTCCTCGCAATCCTCCAACGTGATGCCGGCGGAGGTGGAGATCACCGGCACCATGCGCTGCTTCTCCAAGGCGACGCAGGAGATCGTCGATCGCCGCATCCGCGAGCATGCCGCCGCCACCGCGCAGGCCTATGGGTGCACGGCCG
>CAIPLM010000097.1 GCA_903865895.1 uncultured Rhodospirillales bacterium
CCCGGTTCGCTGGCCGCCGGACTCCATGCGATCACAATGGGGGCGACGATCCTGCGGGTGCATGACGTGGCGGCGAGCGTGCAGGCACTCAGGGTGTGGCGCGGCGTCGGCGGAATCGGGTAGACATGACAACAGCGCATTTCAAGAAGAGCGATTTGACCATGGCCCCCAAGCGACGCCTCTTCGGCACCGACGGCATTCGCGGCACCGCCAACTCCGACCCGATGACCGCAGGCACCGCGCTGCGGCTCGGCCAGGCCGCCGGCCTGCTGTTCACCCGCGGCAATCATCGCCATCGCGTGGTAATCGGCAAGGACACCCGTCTTTCCGGCTACATGATCGAACCCGCCCTCACCGCCGGCTTCATCGGCGCCGGCATGGATGTCACGCTGCTCGGCCCGCTGCCCACGCCGGCCATCGCGATGATGACGCGCAACCTGCGCGCCGATCTCGGCGTGATGATCTCCGCCTCGCATAACAGCTTCGAGGATAACGGCATCAAGCTGTTCGGGCCCGACGGCTTCAAGCTCTCGGACGATACCGAGGCCGAAATCGAGGCGATGATGGATGGCGGCCTGCTCGGCCGCCTCGCCGGCCCCGCCAAGCTCGGGCGCGCCAAGCGGATG
The DNA here is from genome assembly GCA_903865895.1 of uncultured Rhodospirillales bacterium. Taxonomy (GTDB): domain Bacteria; phylum Pseudomonadota; class Alphaproteobacteria; order Acetobacterales; family Acetobacteraceae; genus CAIYPH01. The sequence continues at coordinate 627 of CAIPLM010000097.1, forward strand.
GAGGATGCGGCCGGCCGCTATATCGAGGCGGCGAAGGGCACCTTCCCGCGCGGCCTGCGGCTCGACGGGCTGAAAATCGTCATCGATTGCGCCAATGGCGCCGCCTACAAGGTGGCCCCCCAGGTGCTGTGGGAACTCGGCGCCGATGTGGTCTCCGTCGGCGTGTCGCCCGATGGGTTCAACATCAACCGCGATTGCGGCTCCACCGTGCCCCGCTTCATCGCCGCCCAGGTGCTGCAGCACGGCGCCCATCTCGGCATCGCGCTCGATGGCGATGCGGACCGGCTGATCCTCGCCGACGAGAAGGGCGCCATCATCGATGGTGACCAGGTGCTCGGCCTCATCGCCCGCTCCTGGGGCGATGCCGGGCGGCTCACCGGCGGCGGCATCGTCGCCACCGTGATGTCCAATCTCGGGCTCGAGCGCTTCCTGAACGGCCGCGGCCTCGCGCTCCATCGCACCTCCGTGGGCGACCGCTACGTGGTCGAGAAGATGCGGGCCAGCGGCATCAATGTCGGCGGTGAGCAGTCCGGTCATATGATCATGTCCGACTACGCCACCACCGGCGACGGGCTGTTGGCCGCCTTGCAGGTGCTGGCCGTGCTGGTGGAAGCCGGGCGGCCGGCGAGCGAGGTGTGCAACGCCTTCACTCCGCTACCCCAGGTGCTGAAGAACGTGCGCTTCGCCGGCGACTCGCCGCTCGAAAAGCCCTCCGTCCAATCCGCCATCGCCGATGCCGAGGCCGAACTCGCCGATACCGGCCGGCTGCTGATCCGCAAATCCGGCACCGAGCCGCTGATCCGCGTGATGGCGGAGGGCGAAACCCTCGCGCAGGTCTCCCGCATCGTCGATGCGCTCTGCGCGGAGATCGCCGCGGTCGCCGGCTGATGCGCGGCCGCGTTCTGGTCATCGCCGGCTCGGATTCCGGCGGCGGCGCCGGCATCCAGGCCGATATCAAGGCCATCACCGCGCTCAACGCCTTCGCGATGACCGCCGTCACCGCGCTCACGGCGCAGAACACGCTGGGCGTCCAGGGCGTTTTCCCGGTGCCGCCCGATTTCCTCCGCCTGCAAATGCAAAGCGTGTTCGACGATCTCGGCGCCGATGCGATCAAGACCGGCATGCTCGGCGATACCGACACCATCGCCACCGTGGCCACCATGCTGGCCGAACGCGCCCGGGGCCTGCCCGTGGTGGTCGATCCCGTCATGGTCGCCAAGGGCGGCCACAGCCTGCTGGCCGAGTCCGCGGTGGCCTCGCTGCGCCGCCTGCTGCTGCCCCTCGCCACCGTGCTGACCCCCAATCTGCCGGAGGCCGAGGTGCTGACCGGCATGGCGATCGCCGACGAGGCCGCCATGCACCGCGCCGCCACCGCCCTGCGCGGCCTCGGCGCCCCGGCCGTGCTGCTGAAGGGCGGCCACCTCCCGGGCGATGACCTGGTGGATCTGCTCGTCACCGCCGATGGTGTGCAGGAATTCCGCTCGCGCCGCATCCCCACCCGCCACACCCACGGCACCGGCTGCACGCTCGCCAGCGCCATCGCCGCCGGCCTGGCCCAGGGCATGGCGCTGGCGGATGCCGTAGCCCGGGCCCGCGCCTATGTGATGGCGGCCATCGCCGCGGCCCCCGGCTATGGCGGCGGCCACGGCCCGCTCGACCATGCGGTGACGGTGGATACCAGCCGGATCGGCTGAGCGGATACCGGCTCGCAGCGCAGCCTGCCCGGTGCCCGTTCCTGGCCTGCCGCAGTTGGCCCCTCCGCGAGTTCGGCCGGCGTCATCCCGAGCGTCTGCGCCACGGCACGCAGGACGAGGATGGAGACGTTGCAGCGGCCCGATTCGAGGAAGGTGACGTAACGCTCGGAAATGCCGGATTGTGTGGCGAGCGCCGGCTTGCTCATCCCCAGCTGCTGCCGTGCCATCCGGATGCGGGCGCCGATGGCGGCGAGATACAGCGCGTCGTCCCGCCCCTCCGGTGCCGTGCGCACCCAATCGCCCTTGGTCGGGGGCGGAGCAACGTCCGTAAAGAAGCGATCCACGGCGTCTTTGCTCACCCGTTCTCCCCGCGTCTCTCATCGCGAGCATAGCCGCCGGCCCGTGCAGTGGCGAGGGTGAAGCAGCCCTGATAGGAAGGGGGCAGGATGAGTTTGGGGGGCGCATGTCGGCCGAGCGGTTATTGCTGTGGCTGCTGATGGGAGGGGTCGCAACCGGATGCCTGGTGGTGCTGGCGCCGTTCGTCTCGGCGCTCCTTTGGGCCGGGATCCTCGCCTACACCACGTGGCCGGTGTACCGGCAGGTGCGCGCGCGGCTCGGCCTCGGGCGGGCCGGCGGGGCGGGGGTGATGGTGGCGATCACCGCCATCGTGGTGGTGCTGCCCTTGGCGCTCGCGGCCCCGGCGGGCTCCTCCGATGTGCAACAGATCGAGCGTGTGGTGCAGGATGCGCTGGCGGCCGGGCTGCCGGGTTCGCCGGACTGGCTCGGGGAAGTGCCGGTGGTCGGCCCCACGCTGGCCCAATACTGGGACGCCTGGGCGGCCGATCTCACCGTGATGGTGCTGTTCTTCCGCCCGTATTTCGGCATCGCCGCGCAATTCGGCCTGCAATTACTGCTGGGGCTGGCCAATGGGGTGCTGCTGTTCCTGCTCGCCCTGTTCGTCGCCTTCTTCGCTTTCGCTTCAGGCGAGCAGTTCGCCCGGCGGATGACGATGATCGTCCATCGCGTCGCCGGCGCACGGGCGGAGCGGCTGATCGAGGTGACGGGCGCGACCGTGCGTGGCGTGGTCTACGGCATTCTCGGCACTGCGGTCGTGCAGGGGGTGCTGACGGCGATCGGCCTCTGGGTCACCGGCGTGCCGCGGGCGGCACTGCTGGGGGTGATCGCCGGTGGGCTCGCGGTGCTGCCGGTCGGCCCGCCCTTGGTGTGGTTCCCCGCCGGGCTGTGGCTGATGGCCTCGGGGCGGATGGGGTTTGGCATCGGGCTGATGATCTACGGGGTGGCGGTGATTGGCGGCGCGGATACGCTGATCCGTCCCTATTTCATCGCTCGCGGCGCCCAGTTGCCGTTCCTGCTGACCATGCTGGGGGTGCTCGGCGGCGCGATCACCTTCGGGCTGCTGGGTATTTTCCTCGGCCCGGTGCTGCTCGGCGTAGGTTTCGCGCTGGTCAATGAGTGGATCGACAGCGATGCACGGCCCACGGCATGACGCTGGGCTTTGCAGCGGTCGGGCCGTGCCATAAGAGTGTCATTCGGCAGTGAGTGACCCCGCGATGCAGCCCGGCGCCTGACTTATGTTCGCTTTCATCATCGCCCGCCTGTTCCAGGCGGTCCCCGTGCTGCTGGCCGTGGCGGCGATCTCCTTCGCCATGTTCGCCTATGTCGGCGACCCCGTCTCGCAGATGCTGGGGCAGGACTACACCGAGGCGCAGCGCATCGCGCTGGTCAAGGCGCTCGGGCTCGACCAGCCGTTTTGGGTGCAGTACGGCCGCTTCGTCTGGGCCGCGCTGCATGGCGAGTTCGGCCTTAGCTTCCGTCTCGCGAAGCCCGTCGGCGGCCTGATCCTTGAGCGCATGCCGGCGACGATGGAACTCGCGCTGGTGGCCGCCGTGCTGGCGCTGAGCGTCGGCGTGCCGATGGGGGTCTATACCGGCATCAAGCGCAACGGGTTGCTGTCCCGGGTGTTCATGGTGCTCTCGCTGATCGGCGTGTCGCTGCCTACCTTCCTCATCGGCATCCTGTTGATCCTGGTGTTCGCCGTGCTGCTCGGCTGGCTGCCATCTTTCGGGCGCGGCACGCTGGTGCAGATCGGCGGGTGGAGCACCGGGCTGCTGACGCTCTCCGGCCTCAAGGCGCTGATCCTGCCGGCGGTGACGCTCGGGATGTTCCAGATGACGCTGATCATGCGTCTCGTGCGCGCCGAGATGCTGGAGGTGCTGCGCAGCGACTACATCAAATTCGCCCGCGCCCGCGGCCTGTCGCAGCGTGCCATCCATTTCGGCCACGCGCTGCGCAACACGCTGGTGCCGGTGATCACCGTGGTCGGGCTGCAACTCGGCGGGCTGCTGGCCTTCTCCATCGTCACCGAGACGGTGTTCCAGTGGCCGGGCATGGGGCTGCTGCTTATCCAGTCGATCGCGGTGGCGGATATCCCGGTGATGTCCACCTATCTGCTGCTGATTTCGGTGTTGTTCGTGACCATCAATCTCGTCGTTGACTTGCTCTACTACGCCGTCGATCCCCGCCTGCGGATCGGCCGTGGGGGCCGGCACTGATGCAGGCGCTCGCCCGTTTCCTCGACAGCGATTTCCTCTACAGCTTCCGCCGCAACCCGGTGGCGGTGGTCTCGGCATTGGTGCTGGCGATCTGCATCGGTGGCGCCGTGCTGGCCCCGCTGCTGGCCCCGTATAATCCGTTCGATCTCGCCAGCCTCTCGCTGATGGATAGTTTCCGCCCGCCCGCCTTCATCGCCGACGGCGATGCGAGCCACGTGATCGGCACGGACGACCAGGGGAGGGATCTGCTGTCGGCCATCATGTATGGCACCCGCGTTTCGATCTTCGTCGCCGCGCTGGCGATCGCCTTCGCGCTCACCCTTGGCACTGCCATCGGGCTCGTCGCCGGCTATCTCGGCGGCGCCGTCGATGCGGTGCTGATGCGCATCGCCGACGTGCAGTTGACCTTCCCGGCCATCCTGATCGCCTTGCTGGTGGACGGCATATTGCGCGCCGCCCTGCCGCGCGAGTTCCATGACCGGATGGAGATCTGGGTGCTGATTTTCGCCATCGGCATCGCCCGCTGGCCGCAATTTGCCCGCACCGTGCGCGGCTCCACCCTGGTGGAGCGCGGGCGGGAATACGTGATGGCGGCGCAGGTGATCGGCCTGTCCTCGCGGCGGATCATGACCAGCCACATCCTGCCCAATGTGCTGGGCCCGGTGCTGGTGATCGCCACCCTCAACCTCGGCCTCGCCGTGCTGGATGAGGCGACGCTCTCCTTCCTCGGCGTCGGCCTGGCGCCGACCGAGCCCTCGCTCGGCACCCTCATCCGTATCGGCAACAACTTCCTGTTCTCCGGTGAATGGTGGATCACCATTTTCCCCGGCGTCACGCTGGCGGCCATGGTGCTGTCGATCAACCTGCTGGGTGACTGGCTGCGCGATGCCTTGAATCCGAGGCTGCGCTGAGATGGCCCTGCTCGACGTCGAGAATCTCACCATCGAATTCCCCACCCGCCGCGGCACGCTGCGGGCGATCGATGGCGTGTCCTTCGCGATCGATCCCGGAGAGGTGCTGGGCGTGGTGGGCGAGAGCGGCGCCGGCAAATCCCTCACGGGCGCCGCGATCATCGGGCTGCTGGAGCCGCCCGGCCGCGTCGCTGGCGGGCGCATAATGCTCGATGGCAAGCGCATCGATGATCTCTCGCAGGAGCGCATGCGGGCCATCCGTGGCCGACAGATCGGCGCGATCTTCCAGGACCCGCTGACCACGCTCAACCCGCTCTATTCCATCGGCCGCCAGCTGGTGGAGACCATCCAGACCCATCTCGGCCTGTCCGATCGCGATGCACGGGCGCGGGCGATCAAGTGGCTGGAGGATGTCGGCATCCCCGCCGCCCGCCAGCGCATCGACGCCTATCCGCATGAGTTCTCCGGCGGCATGCGCCAGCGCGTGGTGATCGCGCTCGCCTTGTGCGCCGAGCCGCGCCTGCTGATCGCCGATGAGCCGACCACGGCGCTCGATGTCTCGATCCAGGCGCAAATCATCGCCCTGCTCAAGCGCATCACCCGCGAGCACGGCACCGCGGTGATGCTCGTCACCCATGACATGGGGGTGATCGCCGAGACCGCCGACCGTGTGGCGGTGATGTATGCCGGGCGCATCGCCGAAATCGGCCCGGTGCGCGACGTGGTGAAGACCCCGGCGCATCCGTATTCCGAGGGGCTGATGGGCAGCATCCCGAGCCTGGAGCACCGGGTGGAGCGGCTGCGCCAGATCGACGGCGCCATGCCGCGGCTGACGGCGATCCCCGCCGGCTGCGCCTTCAACCCGCGCTGCCCCGCCGTGTTCGACCGCTGCCGCACGGAACGGCCGGAGTTGCTGCCGGCCGGGGCGACGCGGGCGGCGTGCTGGCTCCATGCGGGGGGGCGCTGACATGGCCGATATCGTGCTGGCCGCCAGCGGCGTGACGCGGGATTTCGACGTTTCGCGTCCGTGGTTGCAGCGCATACTCGCCCGCGAGCCGCGCCGCACCCTGAGGGCGGTGGATGGGGTATCCTTCGCCATTCCGCGCGGCACCACACTCTCGCTGGTTGGCGAGAGCGGCTGCGGCAAGTCCACCGTCGCGCGGCTCGCCGTCGGGCTCTACGCACCGAGTGCGGGGGATATCAGCTTCGAGGGCCAGGCGCTCTCCTCCGCGCGCGCGCAGCCGGCGCTGCGGCGGAAGATGAACATGATCTTCCAGGACCCCTATGCCTCGCTCAACCCGCGCTGGCGGGTGCGCGACATCGTGGCCGAGCCGATCCGCGCCTTCGCCCTGCTGCGCTCGGAGAAGGACATCGCCGACCGCGTGGCGCAGCTGCTCACCCAGGTGGGGCTGGCGGGTGCCGATGGCGAGAAGTTCCCGCATGAATTCTCTGGCGGCCAGCGCCAGCGCATCTCGATCGCGCGCGCTTTGTCGAGCGAGCCGGATTTCCTGGTGTGCGACGAGCCGACCTCGGCGCTCGACGTCTCGGTGCAGGCGCAGATTCTCAATCTGATGCGGGATTTGCAGCAGCGCTTCGGCCTGACCTACCTCTTCATCAGCCACAACCTCGCCGTGGTGCGCCACATGTCGGACCGGCTGGGGGTGATGTATCTCGGCCGCATCGTCGAACTCGGTGACGGAGAGACGCTGTTCCGTGCCGCGCGGCACCCCTATCTGCGGTTGCTGCTGGAGGCGATTCCGGATCTCGCGATGGTCGGCCGTGCCCGCACGCCGGTCGGCGGCGAGGTGCCGAGCCCGATCGATCCGCCGCCGGGCTGTCCCTTCCACCCCCGCTGCCCGCTCGCCAACGACCGCTGCCGTGCCGAGAAGCCGGCGCACGTGGTGGCCGATGGGGTGGAGATCGCTTGTCACGCGGTGGAGGAGGGACGCGCCTGATGGACCTCTATCACGTGTTTTTCGATCTCAAACCGGGCACCTCCGACATGACGCTGGTCGAGAATCTCGACCGCTACATGGGTCATCTGCGCGGCGAGGGGCTGATTTTCGGCCATCGCCTCACCCGCGCCAAGCTCGGCTTCGGCCTCAAGGGCCATGGCGACTGGCATTTGGTGATCGAGGTGCGCGATCTCGCCCAGCTCGAGGCTGCGTTCCAGCACGTCGCCTCTCGCCGTGAGCCGGTGGAGGGGGCGCATTTCGGGGTGAATTCCCTGGTGGCGAACCCGGTCTTCGCCCTCTATCGCGATTTTCCCGATCCCGTGCGCGTCCGCGGCGAGGAAAAATTCTGACCCGCCCTTGCGGTTGCGCGCGAAATCGGCTTGAACCGCCGCCCTTCGCACGAGGCGGCGCATGATCCCGGTCATCGGCATAGATTTCGGCACGACCAATAGCGTCGTCTCCCTGCTGCGGCCGGATGGCAGCGTGGAGACCGCGCGCTTTGCCGGCGGCACGCTTGATATGTTCCGCACAGTGTTGTGCTTCTGGACCGATGAGGTGCGCGCCGGCGGCAAGCTGCGTCATGCCGCCGGGCCGGCAGCGATCGATGCCTATCTCGACGATCCGCTCGACAGCCGGCTCATCATGTCGATGAAGACCTATCTCGCGCAGTCGAGCTTCACCGAAACGCGCGTATTCGGCCGGCCCTTCACGCTGGAGCGGCTGGTGGCGCTGTTCCTGCGCGAATTCCTCGCCGCCGCCGGGATCGACCCCACGGGAGCACGCATCGTCGCCGGCCACCCCGTGCGCTTCGCCGGCGAATTCGCCGATGATGCGCTGGGTGCCAGGCGCCTGCGTGCTGCCTATGCCGAGGCGGGGATGCCGGATGTCGAGCTCGCACTGGAGCCGGAGGGCGCGGGCTACCGCTTCGCCCGCACGCTCATCGCGCCGGCCAACGTGCTGATCGGCGATTTCGGCGGCGGCACCTCGGACTTCTCGGTGCTGCGCTTCGAGCCTGGCTGTGGCGTGACGCCGCTGGGCCATGCCGGGATCGGCATCGCCGGGGACGTGTTCGATTTCCGCATCATCGACCGGGTGATTTCCCCCCGCCTCGGCAAGGGCGGCATCTACACGGTGATGGGCAAGGAATTGCCGGTGCCGCCGGAATACTTCATGCAGTTCGCCCGCTGGCATCGCCTCAGCCTGATGCGCAATCCGCGCACGCTGCGCGAAATCGCCGAGGTGGCGCGTGCGGCGAAGCACCCTGAGCAGTTGCGGAGCCTGATCGCGCTGATCGAGGAGGAACTGGGCTACCAGCTCTACCAGACCGTCTCGGCGGTGAAGGCGGCGCTTTCGGGCAGCGACACGGCCCGGCTGCGCTTCAGCCATAAGGGGCTCGATATCGACGAGACCGTGACCCGCGCTGATTTCGAGACCTGGATTGCCGAGGATCTCGCTGCCATGGCCGCCACGGTGGACAAGGCGCTGGCCGGAGCGGGGCTCGCGACGGATGCGATCGACCATGTGTTCCTCACTGGTGGCACCTCCTTCGTGCCCGCCGTGCGCGCGCTGTTCGACGCGCGGTTCGGCGCCGAGAAGGTGACGGCCGGCGGCGAGTTCGTCTCGGTCGCCGAGGGGCTCGCGCTCATCGGCCGCGATCGGCTGGCGGCATGAACCCCCGCTCCGCCCGCGGCTCGCGCGCCCATGCCAGTGGCCTTGGCGCCGAGGCGATCGCGCTGGCCGCGCTCGAGGCAGATGGCTGGCGCATCTTGGCGCGGCGCGTGCGCACACCGGCCGGCGAGATCGACGCGGCGGCGGAGAAAGACGGGCTGCTGGCGATCATCGAGGTGAAGCACCGCCCGACGCTTGCGGGCGCCGCGGCGGCGCTGGGGCCACGCCAGCAGGTGCGGTTGATGTCGGCCGCGCAGGCGCTGCTGGCGGAAAATCCGGACTGGGGCGCCCAGGGTGTGCGGTTCGACGTGCTGGTGGTGGATGCCGCCGGCGCGGTGCGGCGCATCGCGGATGCTTTCCGCCTGGAGGAATGAGCGGGGAGTGCCTATCTGGGAGGGGCTATCTGGGAGTCCCGATCATGCGCATCCTGCCCGCCTTCGCCCTGCTGCTGTTTGCCATCCCCGCCGCGGCGCAAACCCGCTCACCGCCGCCCGGGCCGCTTGGTAGCCTGCCGGCACCGATCACCACGCGCGATGGCGTGGTGGCCGTGCCCTATGCGGCGCCAAATCTCGATGAGGATGCGCCGGTGGGGGATTTCCTGCGCGCTGCACGGCAATCCCTCGCCGCCGGGCGTATCACCGAGGCTATTGAGGCGATGGAGCGGGCGGAGACGCGGGCGCTGACGCGCGATGTGCGGCCTTCCCGCGCCGGCATCCCCAGCGACCAGAGCCTGGTCGCCACCATCGGCGCGGCCAAGCAGGCGCTCACCGCGGGGGATCGGCTGGCGACGCTCGGCAAGATCGACGAGGCGTTGCGCCTCGCCGATCAGCCGTAATACCAAGGCTCCGAGAGTGTGACTCCGGGGGGATTCCGCGACGCGGTGCTGGTGTGATTCTGTATCCGGCGAACGATGGAGGTTCGCCATGCCGCTTGCACTTCGGGTTGATTTTGATGCTGCCGGGCTTCGGATGGC
>CAIPLM010000098.1 GCA_903865895.1 uncultured Rhodospirillales bacterium
AACCGGTTGCGGGAAGACGAGATCGGACGGGAGCGTGCTTGCGGACATGCTGCGAAGTTATCGGCGGCGCTGCACTGCGGCAAGGCGAGGGGCGGGCACCTGCCGCGCCCGCAGAACAATCCTTCGTGTCTACCGCCCGTCAGGTCCGGCTGATCAGCGCCATCGCCGGCAGGGCGAGATGGCCGAACAGGCGGACGGTCGCGAGGTCGGACTCGCTGTACCAGCCGGCGCGGTGGAGCAGGTTCAGCGTGCCGAGGGTCTGGCCGTTCCAGCGCACCGGCATATTGAGGCAGCTTTCACAGCCGAGCGACCAGATCAGCTCATGGTCGAAAAACGCCTCGGCCACGTCCTCCCTTGTGCGGCAGATCCACGGGTCACCGCGATGCACCACGGATTGCATCCACGCCGTATCGGTCACCGGCTTGCGCCCGCCGACCGGGTAGGCGTCGGGCATGTTGGTGTAGAACCGCTCGGACTGCCGCAGCACGGGGTGGTGGATCAGGATGGTGAACAGGATATGCCCGGTGGTCGCCGCCAGTGCGGCATCGATGGCGCGGAAGGTGGCGGCGGGCTGCTCGGTGCCGCGATGGGCGGCGAGCACGTTGGCGAGATGCGGGGTGGCGTCGGGGCGGGTCATCTTGGTTCCAGATTCAGCGTTCGGGGCCGCTCCGGCAGGATGCCCTGCGGGCGGATATAGAGGACGAGGATGAGGGTGGCGCCGATCAGCCCCTCGCGCACGGCGGCGATCTGCACCGGCTTGAGGCCGGCCATCGCGGCGCCGAGGAAGCGGGTGCCCTCGGTGAGGAACATCACCAGGATGGCGCCGAGAATGGCGCCGCGCATGGTGCCGGTGCCGCCGGCGGTGAGCGCCAGCACCACGTAGATGGTGATCAGCGGCTGGAACCCGTCGGGCGCGATATAGGCGTTGTAATGGGCGTAGAGCGCGCCGGCGAGGCCGAGCACCCCGGCGCCGAGCGCGAAGGCCTGCACCTTGAAGGCCAGTACCGGCTTGCCCGCCACCGCCGCGATCATTTCGTCCTCGCGGATTGCGCGCAGCACCCGGCCGAACGGCGCGTTGGATAAGCGGCCGAACAGGAGGCCGACGATGCAGACGGTGATCCAGACGATGGCGGCGAAGATCAGGTTGAAGGCGAAGGGCGAAACCTCGCCGCGCCACGGCCCGGGGATGGCGGAGATGCCGGTGGTGCCGCCGGTGAGCCACAACTCGTTGGAGGCGATCAGGCGGATCACCTCGGCGAAACCGAGGGTGACGATGGCGAGATAATCGCCCTTGAGCCGCGCGGTGATCACCGCCACCACTGCGCCGCAGGCCGCCGAGAACAGTGCCGCCACCGCCCAGCCCGCCAGCATCGGCCAATGCAGGCTCACCGTCAGCAGGGCCGAGACGTAGGCGCCGATGGCGAAGAAGCCGACCAGGCCGAGATTGACCATGCCGGCCAGGCCGAAAATCAGGTTCAGCCCGAGCGCCATCAGGGCATAGAACCCGGCGAAGGCGGCCATGGCCGGCAGGTAATTTGCCATCAGGCCGAACCCAGGGTCTTGCGAAGGAAGGACTTGGCGCCGCCCGGCGGATAGTCCGCCAGGGCGCCGAACACGGCGTAGCCGCGGCGCTGGTAGAAGGCGAGCGCGGTGGGGTTATGGGTCTCGAGCGTGGCATGGCCATAGCCACGCGCTGCCGCGTAATCCTCGGCTGCGGCCAGCAAAGTCGATGCATGCCCGCCCCGGCGCGCATGCGGCGCCACCCACAACACCTGCACCTGCAACCAGCCGCCCCACATGAAGCCGGCTATGCCGCCGATCAGCTCCTCGCCCTCATGCAGCAGGAAGGCAAAGGGCGCGAAATCGGCCTGCCCGGAGGCGGCGACGTTGTGCAGGTCGATACCCTCCTCCAGCAATTGGCGGGTGGCATCATCGAGCGTCTGGGTGAAGGAGAGGCGCGGCTGCATCTCAGTACGCCCGCTCGCCGAGAATGCCGCGCGGGCGGAAGGACAGCACCACCAGGATCGCGACGAAGCCGATCGCGGTGCGGTAGGACGGATCGAGCACGATCAGCGAGAGTTCCTCGCCGATGCCCACCACGAAGGCGCCGATCACCGCGCCCGGGATGCTGCCCAACCCGCCGACCACGGCGGCGGCGAAGATGCTGAGCATTACGCGGAAGCCGGTCTGCGGGTCGATCGAGGTGTCGAGCCCGATCAGCATGCCGCCGAAGCCGGCCAGCCCCATGCCGGCGAAATTCGCCAGCCGCGCCACGGTCAGCGCGTCGATCCCCTTGAGCCCGGCCAGCATCGGGTTGTCGGCCACCGCGCGCATCATCTTGCCGGTGCGGGTGAATGCGAGGAACAGGAACAGCGCCGCCATCGCCGCAGCGGCCGCCAGTGCGTTGTAGACCTGTTGCGGCCCGATCCGGAGCCCGCTCGCCCGCCAGTCCCGCAACACGGGCAGGTCATAGCCCAGCAGATCATTGCCGAAGCTGAAGCGCACCACATTCTCCAGCACGATCGTCAGCGCCACCGAGGCGATGGCGACCGTGAGCGGCCCGGAAGCGCGCAGCCGCCGCAGCACGATTTCATCGCTCACCACGCCGAAAACTCCGGCCACCAGAAACGCCGCGAACAGCGACATCCAGGCCGGCAGCCCGAAATTCACGTTGGCGATATAGCCGGCATAGGCGCCGATGGTGGCATGGCTCGCCACCGCGAAATTGGGGAAGCGCAGCACGGCGTAGATCGCGGTGAAGCCGATGGCCGGCACCGCAAGCAGGGCGCCGGCCAGAATCCCGTTGATCAGAAGCTGCGCAAGTTCGGTAATCAAGGCGGGGGAATCAAGAAACCGACAGCAGTCGATACTTGCCTTTCTCGGCGACTTCGAAGCGGAACTTGCAGGTCTCGATGTCGCCGATCGGGGTGAACTTGCAGGGGCCGGAGGCGCCCTCGAAATTCACCTCCTTCCCAGCGGCGAGCAGCTTCAGCCCCTCGACCGCGCTGTTGACCTTCACGCCCGCGGGATTGCCCACCGCGCGCACCGCGTCATGGATCGCGGCACCGGCATCGGAGCCCGCCTTGGCGATGGCGAGTGCGGCGAGGTTCACGTGGTCATGCACCTGGCAGGAATAGGGATCGGGGTCGGCACCGACGACGGATTGCACCTTCTTGAAGGCCGGGCTGTCGATATCCGGGCTCGGCGCCATGCTCACCAGCCCCTCCACCACCTCGGCCGGCAGGCTCTCCAGCAGCTTGGCGTTGGCGGCATAGGCGAGGGTGTATTTCTTGCCCTCGTAACCCGCCCGGAACAGCTCGCGCAGCAGCACGGTGAGGTCGGGGGTGTAGGAGTTGAGGAACAGCGCGTCGGGCTTGGCCTTCAGCGCCTGGTCGATCTCGCTGCGGAAGGTGGATTTCGAGGCATCGTAGATCACTTGCCCGATGGTCTCGCCCTTCGGCTTAACCACTTCTGTGAGGCGGTTATAAACGTCCAACGCGAATGGCGTCTGGGCGGCGATGGAAAACACCCGCTTGGCGCCGGCGTCCGCGATGTGCTGGCCGAAGCGGGTGGTTTGCAGGAAGGAGTTCGGCTGGGTGCGGATGATGTAGCCCTGGTGCGGCAACTTGGTGATGGAATCCGCGCCGGAGACGGTGAACAGCATCACCTTGTTCTCCCAGCACAGCGGCGCCACAGCGCTGGTGACGCCGGACGCCCAGGTGCCGATGATCGCCGAGACGCGATCGACGTCGATCAGTTTGCGCGCGGCGCGCA